>CAYHAR010000435.1:0-2627 GCA_964354595.1 uncultured Anaerolineae bacterium
TGTCAGATGTGTGGCAATGCGAGGACAGATGGCGGGCTTTTTTATTCGGCAGGCAACTACTCAGCCGCTCCCGTCGGACGCTCCGCGCAAATCCGACGGTCCGCGCAGCGGCGTCTGACTGGCTTGTTCAGCAATGGCCTGGATTTGTCAATCCAGGCCGAGCAGGCTGAGTAGTTACTCCGGCAGGCAGCGTAAACTGGACCGTTGTTCCCTGCCCAGGCTGGCTGGCGAGGGTGATGCGCCCGCCGTGCGCGACGACGAGTGTCTGGGCAATCGAGAGGCCCAATCCCGCGCCGCTATCGCCCTTGCGGGCGCGGGATTTATCAGCGCGATAGAATCGCTCGAACACGCGCGTCTGCTCGGCGGCGGGGATGCCCGGCCCATAATCTTGCACCGACACTGTGACGCCGCTCACCGAAGGCGTTACGCTCACACTCACGGTCTCGCCTGGCGGCGAGAACCGGATGGCATTGTCGAGCAAGTTGACGAGCACCTGGCGGATGCGGTCGGCGTCGGCGTGAACGTGGACGGATGGCCCCTTTACGACGAGCGAGACATTCTGAACAGCCGCTTGCGCCGCCAGGCCATCGGCGCACGAGCGTGCGAGATCGGTGAGGTCGAACCGCTCGCGGCGCAGCGCCAGCGCCTGGGCATCCGCGCGCGAAAGCGTGAGCAAGTCGTTGACCAGCCGGATGAGCCGGTCGGTCTCGCTTTCAATGGAAGCCAGGAACCTGTCCCGCGCATCCAGGTCATCTACCGCGCCATCGCGCAGTGTTTCGACCAGGCCCTTGACCGCCGTGAGCGGCGTGCGCAATTCGTGACTGACGTTCGTGACGAGATCGGTGCGCGCCTGAAGCATTCGCCGCATGTCGCTGCTCATCGAGCGAAACGCGCGGGCCAGCTCGCCCAACTCGCCGGGCGATTTCACGTCTACCGGAGTGTCGAAATCGCCTTGCGCCAGTTGCTCTGCGGCCTGCGTCAATTCGCGGACGGGGCGAGCGATGGCGCGCGCCAGCATCAGCCCGACCAGCGCCGAAAGCACGAGCGACACAGCGGCGGAGATGAGCAGCCGCGCGCGCAAATCGGCCAGCACCGCCGTCACGTCGCGCAGCGATTGGCCCAGGTACACTGCGCCGACGACCTGCTCACCCCGGCGCAGCGGCGTGGCGACGAACAGCGCATCGCCTTGCGTTTGCGCTTGCTCTTGCCCGCGCAGCGCGGCCGCCACCGCCGGGTCGCCGCGCAGGTCGCGCCCCAGTTCTGCTCCGCTGCTATCGGCTTGCACGAGGCCGCGCGCGTCCACCACGCGGATGCGCGTGTCCAGTTCCGCGCTGAGGCGAATGGTGGCGTTGCCTAACGCCGAGAGATCCGGCGCAATGTTTTGCACTTGCACCGCAAGCTGGCTGGTCTGCTGCTGTTGGAGCGTGTTTGAAGCGGACGGCAAAACGTTTGACACGACGTTTGTCAGCGTGATGCCTTGTGATGACATTAACGCTTGCGCCGTGAGCCGCGCCTGAACGGTGAGGCTTTGCTGCATCGCCTGCAAGAAGTAACCTTGCACGAGCGAAAGCAACACAAAGCTCAACAGCGCCATCGCCACGGCAATGACGAGCAAGTGGCTCAAGATCAAACGAGTAGTCAGTCGCTCAAACATTCACGATCTTTTTTACCGCAAAGCCGCAAAGGTCGCCAAGATTTAAAAAGCCTTTGCGCTCTTTGCGTCGCTTGCCCCCGTGCTCTTTTGGGGGTTGCGGTTCAATCTGTATCGTCGTTCAACTTGTACCCCGCATCGCGGACGGTGACGATCAACTCGATGTCGGAGGCCACCTCGCGCAGCCGCGCCCGCAACCGCTTGACGGCGGAATCCACCGTGCGCGTGTCGCCGTAATAGTCATAGCCCCACACCTGGTTGAGCAGTTCGTCGCGCGAAAACACGCGACCGGGGCTTGCCATCAGCACGCGCAGCAACTCGAACTGAATCGCCGTCAGCTCAAAGGGCGTGGAACGCCACGAGGCTTTACGCCGGGCAATGTCCAGCCGCACATCGCCCACCTGCAAAACCTGTGCGGACTCGGCGGGACGTGGCTGCGCGCGACGCAGCACCGACTTGACGCGCGCCATCAGCTCGCGGACGCTGAACGGCTTGACCACGTAATCGTCCGCGCCCAGCTCTAGCCCGACGACGCGATCCACTTCTTCGTCTTTGGCGGTGAGCATGATGATGGGCGTGTTGCCCTCTTGGCGAATCTCCCGGCACACGTCCAGCCCATCTATGCCGGGGAGCATCAGGTCGAGGATCACCAGGTCAGGCCGCTCGACGCGGGCCAGGCGCAGTGCCTGCTCGCCGTCACGCGCGACGATGGGTTGGTGCCCGGCCTTGGTCAGGTTGTAGGTCAGCACGTCCACGATGGATGGTTCGTCGTCCACGACCAGGATTTTGCTCATCGAGGGTGATTATAGCACGAGTGCGTGTCAATTGCGTGGCAGAGCCAAGGAAACCGCGTGGCGCGGTTATCCGGCCGTGCGCTCAAGCGCCCACATGCGGGGCAGCCTGGCCCGCGGGGCCGTGGCCGCGCTGCGCGCGTGCGCGTGTTGACAAATCGCTTTTTGAGGTTATACTTTTGTTG
>CAYHAR010000436.1:0-2606 GCA_964354595.1 uncultured Anaerolineae bacterium
GACCTGGCCCAGGAATGATTTCCACTGGTCTTGAGTCTGTCGCCGTTCGGCCTCCACGCCTGGCTCGCCGAACGACACGGGCGATTGGAGTGTGTTCAGCGTAGAGAGTAATTCCGCTTCGGGTTCTGCGATGGGAGCCGCGAACGAGACTCTTTCGCCGGGCTGGCCGAGCCGGGCCATGCGCTCTTGCGCCTGCGTCAACGCCGATTCGCCGCGCTGGATGGCCTGCGCCTGTTCGCTCAAGATGGATTGCGCCTCATCCGGCGACGCGGGCAACGCAATGCGCCAGGTCGGCTCTGGAGCGGGCGTGCTCACATCGAACGACACGCCGGCTGCGGGCGGGACTTGCCAGACGCCGAACAGGTCATTGCCTTTTGGCAGCGTGAGACCGGAAACCTTGAAGCTGTATTGCGTCATTATGGTTTCAGGATGTCAATCAAGCGGGTCGCCATCTCGGCCATTGCTTGCAGGAATTGGACGCGGTTGGCCTGCGCCTCTTTGACCATTTCCAGGTGAACCTGCCACACTTCTCGGTCAATCGCATTATCCTTTTCCGGCACGCAGACTTGCATGTCGCCATCGAACGCGATGCGGGTGAGCGCGCGCAGCTTGATCTGACCGGCCAGCTTTTGCGTGGCGTAATCATACTTGACTGCTTCCAGATTGTCGCTGCTGTAGGTGGCGACTTCGAGGCTGCTGATGTCGTCGGCGGCTTTGCCCAGGGCCGTGGCCAGCTCGCTAGTGAAATTCTTGAGCGAGTCGGCCAGGCTGGTGCGCTCTTGCGCCAGCGCAAAAGAGACCGCCTCGAAACTGGTGTCCGCTGCGGCAGGCTGCTTTTCTTCGGCGGGCGGCTCTTGCCTAGGCGGTTTGCCCGAGCCGGTCTTGACCTCGACGGCGCCGATGGTCGGGCGCTCGGCCGCCGCTTTGCCGTCAGCTTTTGGGAGGGGCAGCCTCGTCGCCGGGTCGCCGATGATGACATACGCGCGCGCGTCGTTGTTGGCTGTCCACATGCCCGCCAACGCCAGGTCGTCCACGCTTTCGCCAAAATTCTTGTTCTCGATCATCACCGCCAGGTCTGAAGCGATTTCAGCGTAGCGGTCGTTAAAGAATTCCAGCGCATAACCGATGGGCGCGCCTTCCATCAGCCGCTTGAGCGCGCTTTCGAACACCGTCAGTTGCTCTCCGGCGCGATCCCACATGAACGAATAGCCCCACGCCCGCTCGACGTGCCCGACGACGGCCAGCATCCCGCCTTTGGGATGGCCGAGCAGCCGGCGCGGCAGCTTGGCGATAAAGGATTGTGGCGCAATTTGCGTGCGCTCTTTGAACGCTTGCTGCGAAAACTCGTCCAGCTTGGGCGTGCCCGCGCCATAGCACGCAAAAAAGAACGCCATGGATCCCAGCAGCTTGGCGTCGTTGCCAATATCGTCCGCAGAAAAATAAAATTCAGGCGGAATCGCCTTTTTCCATTTGCCGGGGCCGGGCCAATCCTGGCAAAGCAGCGCGCCTTGATGCGGCATCTGGCGGGGGTCGTCCTTCGGAAAGCCCATGCCGTGACTGGCGGTGAACAGCAGGGTAGGAGTCTCGCCGCCGCCGACCAGTTTGCTTAGTTGCGACTTGGTTGCCTCGCCTTCGAGCAGAGCTTTGACTTTCCAACTGGCTTGATCGGCTCCCATCTTGCTCGCAAGCGGCTTGATCATGTGATCGGCGCTGAGCAACGTCGCCTGATCTTCTGGTGTGCGGACGCCAAAGAATGTTGCCTGGCGGGGCAACGCCAATCCGCTCGTTTCGGCCTGTACGACGCTGCGAGCGTATTGGGCGTATTCTTCGAGTGTGTCAAAGTGAATGCGCCCGACGGCGTACTGCACGTCCAGTTGATTTTGAAAGCGATAAGAGATGGTATCTGGATCGCCGACGACGAGCAGGTAGTATGGCACTTTGTCAGGGTCAACCGGGCCGGGGCCGGCGCCATTGCGCGCCAGGAACTTGTTCTTGTCTTCGCCGGGCCGGAACCCTTTCGGGCCCATATATTCGCGGTAACGCTCCCCGGCTTGCTTTTGGCGATGGGTTAGCAGCTCGCTCAATGCTTCCTTGATGGCCGGGTCGGCGTTGTGCGCCATGAGGATGCCCCAGCCGGATTGCGCCAGGTCTTTGGGGTCAACGCCTTCCTTCACGGCCCAATGCGCCTGTCGCCGCTGCTTGAGTTCGTTCAGCAGCCCCTCGTCAATTTGCTCGCCCGCGATAATCGCGGCCAACTGTTGCGGCGTCATGGGTGGCAGGTCGTAATCGCCGCTCGCGCCGTTGATGCCGTTAAAGAACAGCTTATCGGTCATAGTTTTCTCCTCAGACCTCAAGGGTCAAGACCCTCGAGGTCTACTATTAAGGTTTTTCTCCCAACAGGCTGAATCGCTCTTCAGGCGTCAATTCGCGCGGGACGTATTACCGCACCGCGCAAGTCTTGAAATCTGGCCAAGTAACGCCGCACGGTCTGGTCGGTCGAGCCGGAGGCGATAAATTTTCCATCTTTTTCCATAGAATTCCTTGCGGGCTTGGCGGCTTTGCCCTTGAGCGAGACGGCCCCAAGCGCTTCGCAGTCGAAATAATGG
>CAYHAR010000437.1:0-2603 GCA_964354595.1 uncultured Anaerolineae bacterium
ACTAGTTCCCCCGATGAGGCAATTGAATGCAGCGCGAGCGGATTTCTGACGATATTTTTGTGTTTATCAGCAGTCTGTATGCCCAAGTGACGGCTGGCGCGGTGTTGACGTCCGAGGGTACTGTCATCATTGACACGCTGCCGTTCCCCAGTGAAGCGCGGCAGATGGCCGAGTTTGTTTCCAGGCGCAGCAATGGCGGCATCCGCTACGTCATCCTCACGCACTACCACGCCGATCACACCTACGGCGCGTATTTGTTCCGCGACGCTGAGGTCATTTCGCACGCTCTCTGCCGTGATTGGATTGTGGAGCACGGGCAGGCCGGGCTGGAGGCGGCTCGTGCGCAGACGCCGGACCTGGCCGAGGTGCAGATTCGCGCGCCGGACGTGGTGTTTGAGGGCGGCGAGATGACGCTGCGGCTGGGCAACAAGACTCTGCAATTGCTCCATTCGCCCGGCCATACGGTGGATTCTATCGTGGTGCACGTCAAAGAAGACCGGATACTGTTTGCTGCGGATACGGTGATGCCGGTGCCTTATATCGTGGACGGCGACCTGAAAGCGTTTGTCGAGTCGCTGCGGATGCTCCGCTCGCTGAGCCTGGAGAACATTGTGCAAGGACACGGCGAGGTCATTCTGCGTGGCGAGATCAACGAGACGCTCGATAGCAGCGTGTGTTACCTGGAAGCCATCCAGTCACGAGTGACCAAAGCCATCGCGGCCCACAAGCCGCGCGAAGCGATGCGCGAGATCAGCATCGAGTCGTGCGGCAAGAGCCGGATTTCGCTCAACGGGCTGGTCCAACAATTGCACGCGGCCAACCTGTTTTCGCTGTACGATCGGCTGGCGGACGGCAAACACAAGGCGCGCAAGTGAATGACGGGAAAGGTTGACAAGCCTTTGCTCCTGTGGCATAATGCCCGACAACGGCGATGAAGGGAACGAGTAGACGTGGCGCCGAGCCTCAGCAAGCCCGGAGCGATGTGAGCCGGGCGCAAAGCCTGCGTCGAAAATCATCCCAGAGCTGGCAACCGAAAGGGGGTCATTCCCAAGTAGACTTGTCCGAGGTTCGCTCCTCGTTATCAACGGCGCGGCGATGCTAGTCGCTGATCGAGTGGCCGTAGGGCGCTATTCCCATTGCGCCTGGATTGGCAATCAGGGTGGTACCGCGGGAGCGTTGCTCTCGTCCCTTGCTGGGGCGGGGGCGTTTTGTTTTAGAAGACCGAGGACGAAGGACGAATGACAAATTCGATGTTTGTCTCCAGTCCGTCGTCGGTATGAGGTGAGAATATGACCGAGCTTTTGTACCAGACTGACAGTTACTTGCGCGAGTTTGACGCGACGGTGACCGCCGTCGAGGGCAACGCGGTGGCGCTCGACCGCACGGCGTTTTATCCGAGCGGCGGCGGCCAACCGAATGACGTTGGAATGTTGAGGGCGGAGAGCGGAGAGTGGCGAGTCGTCAAGGTTCGCAAGAGCGGCGACGACGTGTGGCACGAGGTCGAGGGAACGCCGCCGGCTGTCGGGACACAGGCGCATGGTGTGATTGATTGGGAGCGGCGCTACCAGTTGATGCGGACTCACACGGCCATGCACATCCTGTGCGGTGTCGTCTTTCACGATTACGGCGCATTGGTGACGGGCGGCAATATGGAGCCGTTGCGCGGGCGGATGGATTTCGAATTCGAGACGATGCACCAGGAACTCGTGCGCGAGATCGAGGACAAAGTCAACGTTCAAGTCGCCGCTGCGCGCGATGTGCGCGTCAAGATTCTGCCGCGCGAAGAAGCGTTCCAGATTCCCGACCTCATCCGCACCAAGATCAATCTGCTGCCAGAAGGCATCCAGCAAGTGCGGACGGTCGAGATCGTCGGGCTGGACTTGCAGGCGGATGGCGGCACGCACGTCGCCAACACGCGCGAGGTCGGCCACATCCGCGTAGTGGATTACAAGAGCAAGGGCAAGATTAACAAGCGAATAGAGGTAGCAGTGGAGTAGGGGCGGCCCGATGTGGTCGCCCAAAGGGCGCAAGATGCAAGTGGCAAGGCGTAGGAGCGCCCTCCTGGGCGCGATGGTGGTGTTGATGGTGTTGGTCGCTTGCCAAAGCAGGCCGATCCCGCGCACGCCGACGCCGCTGCCGCCGACGCCAGTTCCTCCAACGCCCATCTCGACGGCCCCGCCCGCTCCCACGCCGACGCCCTCGGCGGACATGAATGTGGCGCTCAAGAATACTCTCGGCCCAGGATGGAAACGCGCCGAGGTCGTCTGGTCGCCGGATAGTCGCTTCCTGGCTGTGACATTCTGGGCAGACTTGGCCGCGCAGACCTATGTCGTGGATTCGCGCACGAGCGAATCGTTTGATCTGACGACAGACGAGGGCAACGTCGGACTGGTGGCGTGGTCGCCTGATGGCAAGCGCATCGCGGGCGCCGCCGGCGACGACATGGACTTGGCGCGGCAGGGTGTGTGGTTGTTTGCAGGCGGCTATACCACCAAGCTGCTCGATGGCCCATGCGAAGACCTGGCGTGGGCGCCGGATGGCAAGACGCTCGTCGCCACGTGCGAGTTGGTGGACAATGGCCCAGATGCCGATCCACAACTGGG
>CAYHAR010000438.1:0-2602 GCA_964354595.1 uncultured Anaerolineae bacterium
CAAGTTATGCGTTGACTCTGCAGGTATGGTATACTTGGTAATGCGCGTTGATCGCGCAGCCCAACAAGGGAAACGTAAAATGATGCCATGTAAAAGTGCCCGGTTTGGGGGGGGCGAACTGGTCGAGAAAAAAGTAAAAAAGCTTTTGCGAGGTGGGATTCACACCGCTGTTCTGCAAGTGCAGGCAAAAGTTTGTCTTCACTGCGGTGAATGCCTGTACTCGCAAGAAATCGTCAGGTGCTTGGAGATCAGAGCCAAATGAGAGCGCCAGGATACGGCCGCCTTTCAGCCATTGGGGCTGTCATTCCAGGTGACATGACCAATCACCGAAAGCAATGTTTCCCCGACCGCATACCATGAACCACCGCCTGCTATTGCCCATCCGAATCTTGCTCGCCCTGATGTGCGCCGCCACGCTCATCCGCTTCTCCGTTTCTCCATCTGCTGCGCAAGCGGACCCGGCCCTCGAGCTGCTCGTGCGCATCAACGCCGCGCGCGTGGCGCAAGGGCTGCCGCCTTATGCGCTCAGCGAAAAGCTCGCCGCCGCCGCGCAGACGCACAGCAAAGACATGGCTGCCACAGGCCGAGTGGACCGCGCCGGCTCGGACGGCTCCACGCCCAAAAGTCGCATCCTGGCCGCCGGTTACGGCCAGTGGACGATCGGCCCGGTGGTGGACGAGGCGATCTATGGCGGCACCGGCGGCGCGCCGGGAGCTTTCGACTGGTGGATGAGCACCGAGACCGACAAAGCCCGCATCTTGAGCGCACGCTTTCGCGAAGTCGGCATCGGCGCGGTCACCGCGCCGAATGGCTGGATTTACTGGACGCTCGATTTGGGTGCGCAGCCCAACGTGCTGCCCGCCTTTGTCAACGGCGGCGTGACCAGCGTGGACGTGATGACGGTGACGTTGATGTTGACGACCGAGAGCGCCGTGCCGGCCGGAGAAGGCACGACGACCCTCGGCCAACCAGTGCAGATTCGCGTCGCTTCTGACGATTCATTCACTGGCGCGGACTGGCAGCCGTGGGCCGCGCAGATTCCGTTCAGGCTGTTGCCCAAGGCTCAACAAAAAGTCTATGTGCTTTACCGGGACACGCAGGGGCGCACCGCTCCATATTCGATCGGCGTGATCTTGACGAATGTCCCGCCGACGGCGACGTTCACGCCGAGTCCTACATTCACGTGGACGCCGCCGCCCTCTATCACGCCGCTGCCCTCCAACACGCCGAGGCCGACTGAGACTCCACCGCCGACGCGCACGCCGATCCCTACTTTTGCCGGTGGGCCTTCTGCAACGCCGTTCCCTGGCGCATCGCCGACCGCCACGCCTTCACCCTTGCCGGGCACGCCGCGCCCGACGCTGCGCCCGCGCGTCACGCCGACGGCGCAGGCCGGGCTTGACAGCGCTGCGCCGCGCGAGTTGGCAGTGGCCGTGTGCGGGTTGCAAGCCATCGCGTTCGTGCTGGCCGCCCTCGTCATCGCGCGCCGCTCGCTCAATCGACTGCCAGCTGTGAAGGACAAGGAGACAGAGGGTCAAAGTGACAAGGCAACCCAGACGGATTGACCAATGTCCGACATAGAACCGATTCACATTCTATCCACTCTCAAGTTCAGCGACGAATGGCTTGAGCGCATGCGGGCTGTGTCTGAGCGCATCGTCATGACACAGCACACCTCGCCCGACGCGGAACGCATCCCGACAGAAGCGTTTGAGCAAGCGGAGGTGCTCGTCACCTACGGCGCGTTGCCACGCCCCGACCAGTCTCCACGCTTGCATTGGGTGCAGCTCAACAGCGCCGGAGCCGATCACGTCATCACACATCCCCTGTTCACAAGGGACGTGATCTTTACCACCACCAGCGGCCTGCACGCGATCAACATCGGCGAATACGTCTTTGCCTCGATCCTGGCGTGGACGCGCCACCTGCCCGAGCTGTTTGATTTGCAGCGCAAGAGCGAGTGGCCTCCCGACCGCTGGACGCGCTATTCGCCACTTGAGCTGCGCGGCGCGACCCTCGGCATCGTCGGCTATGGCAGCATCGGGCGCGAGGTGGGCCGATTAGCAAAAGCGTTCGGGATGCAAGTGCTGGCGCTCAAGCGCAACGCGCAATCGCCTCAGGCAAGCAGCGCTTTTGAAATCCCCGCGTTGGGTGACCCGCCGGGCGCATTGCCCGACGCGCTCTACGGCCCGGCGCAATTGCGCGAGATGCTGGCGCAGTGCGACTATGTGGCGCTGGCCGTCCCGCTAACGCCCGAGACACGCGGCCTGATCGGCGAAGCAGAACTGCGCGCGATGAAACCGACGGCTTATTTGGTCAACATTGCGCGTGGCGAAGTGTGCGATGAGGCGGCGCTCGTCCGCGCGCTGAAGGAAAGGTGGATTGCGGGCGCCGGGCTGGACGTGTTCACGCGAGAGCCGCTGCCAAAAGATAGCCCGCTGTGGGCGCTGTCCAACGTCATCCTCACGCCGCACATTGCAGGGTTTAGCCCGAATTATGAGCAGCGCACGGTGGACATTTTCTGCGAGAACCTGCGCCGCTACATCGCTGGTGAGCCACTGCTGAACGTCGTAGACAAGGCAGCGGGATACTGATCTACTTT
>CAYHAR010000439.1:0-2602 GCA_964354595.1 uncultured Anaerolineae bacterium
TTGAGCTGGGGCAGCGTGTAGCACGGCGCGCCCAGGTGCTCGGCCAACTGCGCCGCCAGGCCCTGGTCAAACGCGGCGTGCTCCATGTTGATGACGACTGCGCGCACGTGGTCTTGTTGGATCTGCTCGGCAAAGCGGTACGCTTCGTCTTGCGCGGGCAGGTCGCTCATCGAGACGTTCCCCGCGCCATCGGTCAGCACGATCATCAGCGGCATCACGTCCTTGTGCAGCCGCAACTCTTGCTGAATGACCTTGTGCGCCAGGCTCAGCCCGGCGGAAAGCGGCGTCTTGCCGCCGACCGGAATCTCGGAGAGCGCCTTTTGCGCCAGCTCGACGCTGCCAGTCGGCGGGAGCACGACGCGCGCATCGTTCTTTTGAAACACCACCAATCCCACGCGGTCGCGGCGCTGATAAGCATCGGTGAGGAGCGACATGATCGCGCCTTTGGTCGCTTGCATCCGCTCGGCCACGGCCATGGACCACGAAGCATCCACGAGGAAAAGGATCAGGTTGGAGGCTTTTTTGACGCGGACTTTTTTCTGATAGTCGTCGGAGCGGACGGCCAGCGCCAGGCCCTGCTTGTCGCGCGCCAGTTGTTCGGGCGCGGCGGCGCGCAGCGTGGCGTCGAACGCGAGGTCGGAAGCATCGCCGGGGGAAGGCCGCGCCTGGACGTAGCGGCCTCGCTTGCGCTTGGTCTTGGTGGTGGAGCGCCGCCCGCCCGTGCCGCGCGTCATCTTGTCCAGCGGTGTGTTGAGCCGGCGCACGTCGAACGTCTCGCCAACGTCCACCCGCTTGCCGCCTTCCCACCAATGCTCTTGCTGGCTGGCGGAGGCTACCGATTGCTCGGTCGGCTCGACGTCGCTAAACTCGGCGCTCGATTCAGACTCGCCGGGGGTTAACGTTTTTTTTTAGCTTCGCCCGGCTCGGCCGGCTGATCTTCGCTCGGCGCGACCTGAGCGGCGGCTGCGCTTTGCGCTTGCTCCAATCGGTCCGAAAGATCGTCGAACGTCAGCTCGCGCTCCTGGAACGGGCCGCGCTTGAGCCGGTGCGGGAGCGCCAGCTCGGCGGCGAGCAGGATATCGTCCCCCGTGATGTTCGTGCGGCCCTGGAACGCGGCGTGCGCGCGAGCCGTCTTGAGGATCACCAAATCGGCGCGGTGGCCGTCCACGCCCAGCCCGGCCATCAGCGAAGCGATGGCGGCCAGGTCGGTCTGCGTGTGCCGGACCTGGGGGAGCAACAGGCGCGCTTTTTCGATCTCGTTGGAGAGCTGCTTTTCGCGCGGCTCCCATTCTGACCTAAAGTCCTCCGGGTCGGACTCGAATTCCAAATTGCGCTCGAGGATCGCCATGCGCGCGCCAGGGTCGCGGATGCCCTGGATGTCCACGCACAGCGCAAAGCGGTCGAGCAGTTGCGGGCGCAGGTCGCCTTCTTCCGGGTTCATCGTGCCGACGAGGATAAAGCGCGCCGGGTGTGAAAAGCTGATGCCTTCGCGCTCGACGACGTTGACGCCCATCGCCGCGCTATCGAGCAGCAAGTCCACCACGTGATCGTCCAGCAAGTTGACTTCGTCCACGTACAGCAGGCCGCGATTCGCGGCCGCCAGCACGCCCGGCTCAAAATGGCGCTCGCCTTTTTGAATCGCGCGCTCGATATCCAGTGTGCCGACGACGCGGTCCTCGGTCGCGCTCACGGGCAAATCCACGAATTTGGTTTTTCGCAGCGCGAGCGGCAGCTCTTGGCCGCTCGCCGCTCGCTCGCGGCAATTGGTGCACCAGGTGGACGGGCTATCCGGGTCGCACGAAAACGGGCAATCCGCCACGCTGGCAATTTCCGGCAGCAGCGCGGCCAACGCGCGCGCGGCGGTGGACTTGGCTGTTCCTCTCTCTCCTCGAATCAGCACGCCGCCGATCTGCGGATACACCGCATTCAAGATCAACGCACGGCGCATCTTGTCTTGTCCTACAATCGCAGTAAAGGGAAAAATAGTTGGCATCGAGTAAATTGACTCCTGCTCCCCAAAACCTGTTTGCATTATACCGCACCTGCCACAGAATTCAAAGAACGCAGGAGCAACCCCACACAACCCCGGTGTAGTTGCTCATAAAGCATTTTGTCAAAGAAATTGGGTTGATAGGGGTGCACAGTTGGGACGAGACCTGCCTGCGGCGCAATTCGCCCCGCGTGCAGAGACTGCTGAGGGAGCAACCGAGGCCGGTGCGGAAACGCAGCGCGCGCGGCAAAGGCGAATGGCGTTTCTTGGAGAAGGGCCAAAAGAGCGGCACACCTGAAATCGTCAGCATGTCGGATGCAATGTGTACAGCGTAACCGAGGCTAAACGCAAGCGCATAGATTGGCGGCCAGTGCAGAACGCTTACGATTATTAGCCCAGCGCAGGCACAGAAGGCCAACGCAAGGATCGAGTGCGTCGGCCCTCTGTGCCGCACGTGAGCCACTTGCGCAACGTTGGACGCCATTCGACCAGCCGGGCCAATGCCTCCCATGCGCGTAATGGCTGAACCGTGTGAATCCAGGTCAGGCGCAAGACCACCGACGACGGCGCACAGATAGGTCTCTATCGGCGCGCCAGGCCAGACGGCGGCGG
>CAYHAR010000440.1:0-2599 GCA_964354595.1 uncultured Anaerolineae bacterium
TCAGCGTGTAATCAATCTGCGTGGCGTCGGCTTGGCCGTCGCCGTTGGGAGAAATTGTTTTAGGCTGGAATGACGCAGCCGCCAACAGCGACGGACTGCTGCAGCCAGCCAACGTGACCAGGAATAACAAAACGCTTGTGACCAGTGCTACTGATTGAACGGTCTTGAGCAATCAAGCCTCCTCTGTGCGCCATAATCGCTCGGCGGGGCGACCGCCGCCGACGGCCTCCGCATAAGCGCGCACGCGCGCCGCCATCTCGGCCTCGTCGGCAAAGAACGTCGAAAGCTGTGAGCGATAACAAGCGATGGCGGCGACCTTGGCGGTCAGCGCCGACTCGTCCAATTGTACCAGTTTTGCCCGAAATGTCTTTTCGCCCAATGCCGCCCTTACTTGGTCTGGCGACTCGGCATAAGGATAGTCCTCATAGTACGCAATGCGCCGCCGCCCGGCCCATCGCTCGCCTGCCGCGCGGACGATCTGATGATCCACGTGATGCCCGGCGGTCAGCGGCAGATACACGGTGATTTCGGATCTCGGAATCTCCCTCTTTAGGGGGTTTCGGATTGCGGATCGTAGATTCGGAAACTGGCTACTCAATGTGTGGGCAATGCGCTCGATCAGTTTCATCTCGACAGGAGCCACGCCTCCAAAAATCGCATCGCGCGTTGGATAAAGCGGCGCGCCCATCAAGCCAAGCCGGTAGACGCAATCAGGAAACGCCAGGTGCGTCGCGTCCGCGCCCAATATTTCGAGCGCGGCCACATCTTCGGCGCGGCGAGCGGCGGGCGGATTTTCTCCCAAGCCCCACCGCGCGCCAAGCTCCTGTACGAATGGCGTGTGCGCAGACTCTTCCGGCACATCACCCGCAAACACCGTCACCACGCGAACATGATTTCCGGCGCGGGCCAGTTGCGCGATTTGCCCTCCGCACGAAAACGCGGCGTCGTCGAGATGGGGAGAGAGGTAGATGGCGGATGGCATATGGCTGATAGCCGATCGCGATGGGTGAACGACGGGTGAGTTGGGCCCGCCTGCATATTGTACACACTTGGCAATGCTTGGCAAGCCAGAGTTTGGCTTTGGTAGCGAATGAAAGTATAATGATAGCCAATGCTCGCCATGTTTCCCTTCACCCGCAGGAGGCGTTCGTGTCAGACGATCTGCTAGATTGGGTATACGCCTATCTCGAACAAGATGAAGAGATTGTTGTGCCCATCAAAAAGATGTGGAACGAGTGGCGCGCGACTCGTGCCGGGCCGTCGCTGGAGGTCTTTGCGGCCAGGGTGCTGGCCGAGGACCGCATCGAGGAAATGGGCGGCATAGATCACGCCGAAGGCATGGAATGGATTGAGCCAGACGAGCTGGAAGAGTATATGCGCGAGATGGAAGAACTGGGCTTTTTCTCCGGCCCGCGCGCCAAGCTCAAATCGCGCGAGATCACGCTGGAACACGTTGCCAAGATGATCAGGAAACACAACGACCAGATGGAATGGGCCTTGCAGCAGGCGCGCGAATCATTGCCGGAAGACGCCAGCGAGCAAGAAGAAAGCGCGTTGATTGAAATCCAGTATCATGCTCGCCAGTTGCGCCGGCAACTGCGCGAAATCGGCCTGGAGCCTGACGAGGCGGAATCAGAAGACTGAGCCACAATGCTTCCTGAATCCTCTGTCCTTATCGCTGTGATGAGCCTCGCGCGCGACCTGGAGCGGGCGCGCGACGAGCGCTGGTACCGCATCCCGGTGCGCTCTGCGCCCAAGTTCTTTCCGCCGGATTACGTGGCCTTTTATTTCACCAAAGCTTTCAGCCCCGATGCTTTCACTGTCCGTTGGTATGCGCCGGTGCGCGGACACGAACTGGTCACGCGGCGCGACCTGTTGCCCGATGAACCCGATCACCCACGCGCTGGCCAACGCTACTACAAGCTGCAACTGGGCAAGCTCGTCGAGTTGCCGCATCCCATCCCCAGCCGCCGCCTGCGCCGAATCACTTTTGTACTCACAAACGGGAAACGCCTGACTGAAGCGTGGGAGATCAATGACTTGTTCCTCGGCCCACGCGAGCACGATCTCCTCTGGCGCGCGCTCAAAGAAGCGCGCCTGCAAGCCGAGCGCAACTATATCATCCGGGATGATCGCGCAGTGTACCGCGTGGATTTTGCGGTCATCTGCCGCGAAGGAACGTTGGGCGTGATCTGTGGCGAGCCACCTCGCACCGTCCGTGAGCGGCTGCTCTATTTCACTCCCGCCCAGATTGACGCCGCGCCGCAGAAATGCGCTCAAGCCATTGTTGCTGCGGCGGCCCGACTCGGCGGCCCCGTGGAAATGTAGAGCGGAGAGTGGATTGTTGTCGCTCTACTCTCCACACTCTTGACTCAGCCCCAAAGCTGCAGCCGATTCCCCAACAACAGCGCGAACGACAACGCGCCCCACGCCAAGACCGTCAACTGGAGCGGGCGATCCTTGAGCAGCACTTCGTCCGGGGCGGCCACCTCGCCGCGAATGTGGATGAGATAGAGGTAACGGAACAGCCCATAAATCGGGAACGGGATGGTCAGCATCATCAGGTGATTGGGCGGCACGTTGATGGCGGTAAAGGTGT
>CAYHAR010000441.1:0-2587 GCA_964354595.1 uncultured Anaerolineae bacterium
GAATTCGCACATAATGCCGCTCAATCGGTCGAGTCGGTCAGGTAATGGAGGACAAGGGGAAAATCGTGAGATGGGTCGCCCGTGAGCGGCGAAGCCTCGACTTGACCTGATGTGTTAAAGTGATGAGGATGCGTCGAGATTGAAGGGAAATGCTCTTTGTTGTCCCAACGCACAGATTCGTCGCCACGGACCAGGTGATAAGCATAATCGGTGTGTTCGCCGTTGCAATACAGACGCACCTGTAAAGCGCCGCTCGCGAGTTCGGCGCGAACCTTGAGCGCAAACTGGCGCTTGGAATACTGCACCGTCTCCATCCCGCGCACAGTGCGATACAGAGGCCAGCTCTGCAGTGTAGTGACGACAAAGCTTACCCAATCGGCCAGGTGATTCACGTGCCAGCCTCTGCTAGTCCCAGCCAGCTTTGCAGCATCTCGCAGGCGATCTTCCAATCCAACGCGTCTTCTTCTTCGGCGATCACAGCCTGGTTCAGCGCAGGGGTGGGCTTGGCGGCCAGCATGGCCGAGCGAGACTTGAGATAGTCATTGAATTGCTCATAGGTCATGCCATACTTGGTTTGCAGACTCTCGACGATCGCTCGGTGGCGCTCAATCTGGCGCAGGATATAGTCGCGAGCCATCTCGGTCACAGCTTGTTCGGGGTTAGCGAACAGCCCTCGCCGGACAAAAGGTTCGACAACATTGATGACTCTAGTGCTCATCGGTCAGACTCCTCATCACACAGGTCAATCGAGTCTCAGGCGGAAAAATCGTGTGACGGTATTATAACATGAATTGTGCTTGCGCCCGTGTTGCTTTTGGGGAGTGTTTCGCACTGAGGACGGGTTGCCTTTGGAGACTCACGTGACAATGAAACCCTACACTGTCATCTACCAGGCCGCCAAGCTGGGCGACGTGCCCTACCTGCTCAAGGATTTCGAGATGGCGCGACGGCTCGATGCCGAGGGCGCGCCGATTGGCCGCATCTATGGCAACTCGAGTGGCGCGCTGGTGGCTGTGGCGCATGGCATCCTCCTCGCGGCTCGTGCGCAGCCTCAGCGCTTTACCCCGCAAGCCGCGAATGCTCTGGCCGATTTTGAAGCGTTCTTCCGCAAAGCTACAAGCCGTCCCCTCAAGGGGATCTGCGACGACATTCGCCGCATCAACTGGCGTGGCATCCAGTACGGCTTTTACAACCTCGACCCGCTCAAGCGATGGTTGAGCGGGCGGCTGCAAGCTTACACAGGCCGCGACGATGTGTCCGGCTTTACTCTCGCCGATTTGAGCGTCCCGGTCTATCTGTGTGTTGAGGACAAGGACGGCTTTCCGGTTTTCTTTGGTCCGCCGGACGACAACCTGCGCGCCGCGTATCACAGTTGCAGCACGCGCACTGAAAACGCGCCAGTGGTGGACGCTTGCCTGGCCGCGCTCAGCACAATGCTCAGCACCGACGCTTACCGGGTCAATCCCCTAAAGGGGACCTCCGGTGGTCATTACTACAAGGATGGCCGCCCGGCCCTGGCTGACATTTCAGCCTATGTGCTCGATATGGACGCTGCGCGGAGCGACCCGCGCCCCATCATCAAGAGCACGCCCTACACCCCCATCCCCAACTGGTCAAGCAACGCGATTACGCAGCCGTTCATCATGCACCGTTGGTGCGAGCGCAACCAAGCTGAGCTGGCGGCGCACTATGGCGACTTGATGTCTCGCCGCCGCGCGCTTCAGGCGCAGGCCGATGCGCTGCTGGCCGATTTGCGGGAGCGAGGACTGGGCGGTTTTGCTCGCGAGCATTTCACCGAATGGCGCGACCCGGACTGTACGCGTGTACTGCACACCGACATCCCTTACATTGGCTCGACCGAGGCCGGAACGAACATGCGCCAGAGCGTCGCCAACAAAGCGCAACTGATGAAACAATTCCGCGAGATGGGCGGCCCGCAGTTGGAGGGTTTTGATTTCGAGCGGCCATTCAACGTCATCTATGGGGCAGGCGGCTTTTCGGGGATTTTGGCTGGGCTGGTGATGACGCAGTTTGTGGACGAGCGCGGCGGAAACGTGCGACGCATCTTTGGCTGCTCGGCAGGCGTGCTGAATGGTCTGTTCCACGGCATCGTCCTGGGCGCGCGCCGCCATCCAGAGCTCTATACTCCGGCTGCGTTGGACGGCCTCAAGCATTTGGAAACTTTTTTCGAGGGACTGGAACCCAAAAAGCTCTTGCGCTTCAACAAGACGCCGCGCACGCTGGCCCGCGCGATTGCCCACTGGGGGCCGCTGCGCGAGCAATTGCGCCGCTATATCGAACAATGGACAGGCCGCCCCGACGGCGCAGAGGTCACGTTCGAGGATATCCAGCTTCCTTTTTATGCCACCTGCGCGCGCGGCTCGGATGGTTATGCCGATTTCTTTGGCGTGGCGGATGAGTTGGAGATGCGCTATGCCGGGCGAACCATCCGGCCTATCAACTGCCCCATCGTGGACGCCGTCATCGGCGGGATGGCGCAGCCGTTTTACATCACGCCGCCGGTCATTCGCGGCGAGACGTATTTCGATGGCGGCGCAGCGTTTTACGACATTGACCTGTTCGCCGC
>CAYHAR010000442.1:0-2577 GCA_964354595.1 uncultured Anaerolineae bacterium
TTTTGATTTCAAGGCTGTGATAGAGGCATCAGTGTGTGAGTAATGCAAGATTCACCTGCTGGAAACGTCCGAACTCACAAGAAATAGCATCTTCCTCGACAAGGAGTTGAGACCATGGCCGACAAATACATTCCGCAAGAAATCGAACCCAAGTGGCAAGAGAAATGGCAAGCCGACAAGCTGTATCGGTCGGTGATTGACCACAGCAGAAAAAAGTTTTATGCGCTGACGATGCTCCCCTATCCTAGCGGCGACTTGCACATCGGCCACTGGTACGCGATGACGCCTTCGGACGCGCGCGCGCGCTTCAAGCGGATGCAGGGCTATAACGTCATGTTCCCAATGGGCTTTGACGCTTTCGGCCTGCCCGCGGAAAACGCCGCCATCTCGCGGGGCATCCATCCGTCCAAGTGGACGTATGCCAACATCGAGAACATGCGCCGCCAACTGCGCTCGATGGGCGCGATGTTTGACTGGGAACGCGAGGCCGTCTCGTCCGACCCGGAATACTACAAGTGGACCGAGTGGTTCTTTGTCCAATTCTTCAAGCACGGGCTGGCCTACAAGAAAATGTCACCTGTGGACTTTTGCCCCCAGTGCAACACGACGCTGGCCCGCGAGCAGGTCTGGGGTGACGACCGCCACTGCGAGCGATGCCATACACCCGTCATCAAAAAAGACCTGGATCAGTGGTTCTTCCGCATCACCAAGTATGCCGACGAGCTGCTGGATTTCTCCAAGATAGATTGGCCGGAGCGTGTCCGCGCGCTGCAAACCAACTGGATCGGTCGGAGTGAAGGGGCCGAGGTCACGTTCCAATCGGAGCAAGAGGACCCGATCACCGTGTTCACTACGCGGCCCGATACGCTGTGGGGCGCAACGTTCATGGTGTTGGCTCCGGAGCATCCGCTGGTGGAAAAGCTGACCGCGCCCGATTGCAGGGCCGCCGTCCAAGAATACGTCTTCCAGGCTCGCCGCCAAACCGACATTGAGCGCGAGTCAACCGAGAAGGAAAAGACGGGCGTGTTCATCGGCGCGTATGCCATCAACCCGGTCAACAACGCGCGCATCCCGATCTGGATTGCCGATTACGTGCTGATGACCTATGGCACCGGCGCGATCATGGCCGTGCCCTCGCACGACGAGCGCGACCTGGCGTTCGCCATCAAGTACGGCCTGCCGGTCATTCCGGTGATTGATCGCACCGACGGCGTCGCCAAGAGCCTCGCGCAGCAAGACTGGGTGCGCGACGGATTTGCTGCGGCGCTGCAAGCGGCGGGTGTCACGTTTGCGCAGGACGGCAACCACATCAACGTCACGCTGCGCGGGGACGAGCAGATTGACCGCTACATCGAGATCGTCAAGTCGCACCTGCTGCCGGACGAGTGGATCGAAGTCGTGGGCGCGCGGTGGGTTTTCGTCTTTGCCGACGAGGACGGCGTCGAGGTCGTGCCGTTCGATTCCGTCGAGGCTGACCAGGTGATCCTGACTCACTGCAAACAACTGGACCCGAATGTGCGGGATAAGCGCACAGTGATGGAGATGCTGTGGAGCGCCGAGTTTTACCGCGACGTGCTGTTCCACACCGAGTACGGCGCAATGATCCATTCTGGCTCGTTCACCGGCACGCCCGGCGACAAGGCCAAAGCAGCCGTGACCAAGTTGCTGAAACAGAATGGCGCGGGCAAGTACGCCGTCACCTATCGCCTGCGCGACTGGCTGATCAGCCGCCAGCGATACTGGGGCGCGCCCATCCCGATTATCTACTGTCCCGATCACGGCGCGGTGGCCGTGCCAGAAGATCAACTGCCGGTGCTGCTGCCGGAAGACGTCGAGTGGAAGCCGACGGGCCAAAGTCCGCTCAAGCTGCATCCGACGTGGGCGCACACGACGTGCCCGGTGTGCGGCAAGCCCGCGCTGCGCGAGACCGACACGATGGACACGTTCATGTGCTCGTCGTGGTATCACCTGCGTTACCAGAGTCCCAAGTACGACAAAGGCCCGTGGGATCCAGAAGAGGCGGCGTACTGGTTGCCGGTGGATTGTTACACGGGCGGCGCCGAGCACGCCACGATGCACCTGATCTATACGCGCTTTTTCACCAAGGTGCTGCGCGACATTGGCCTGTTCTCGCACGACGAGCCGATGACGCAACTGCGCAACCAGGGGCAAATCCTGGGGCCGGACGGCCAGCGGATGTCCAAGTCGCGCGGCAACGTGATTGACCCGGACGAGCAGGTACGCACCTATGGCGCGGACACGGTGCGCGTTTACCTGATGTTCGGTTATCGCTGGGCCGAGGGCGGGCCGTGGGATCCGCAGGGGATTCAAGGCGGGGTGCGGTGGCTGCACCGCGTGTGGACCTTGATCGTGGAGAGTGGAGAGGAGAGAGTAGAGAGTGGCGCGAAGGACGACAACTCTCAACTCTCTACACTCGACTCTCAACGTGAATTGCGGCGGGCGACGCACAAGACCATCAAGCGCGTGACGCACGATTTTGAGAGGTTCGAGTTCAACACCATCGTCTCGGCGCTGATGGAGTTTTCCAATGCGCTGGTCAAGGCCAAAGAGACGCCG
>CAYHAR010000443.1:0-2576 GCA_964354595.1 uncultured Anaerolineae bacterium
AACGGCGGATCGGCAATGTCCTCGAAATAGTAGCGCGAGCTGGCGCTAATGTCGCCGGGCAGCGTAAAGCCTGGCAGTGAGGCCAACGCAATGTTCGACGCGCGACCAATGTTGGTCTCCAGCATCCCGCCGCACCAAACCGGCACGCCGCGCTCGTGGCACAGGTCGTGAATCTTTTTCGCCTCCAGCAGCCCGCTCACGCGCCCGGCCTTGATGTTGATGATGCGACACGCGCCCAATTCAATCGCCGCGCGGGCGTGATCGGTAGACAGGATACTTTCATCCAGGCAGATCGGCGTCTTGAGTTGCGGCTGCAACTTGCTGTGATCATAAATGTCGTCTTCGGCCAGCGGCTGCTCGATGAGCAACAAGTTCAAATCGTCCATCTGCTGAAAGAGCGGCGCGTCCGCCAGTTGATACGCCGAGTTGGCATCCACCTGCAAGCGAATGTTCGGGAATGCCGCGCGGACGGCGCGCGCGTCGGTCACGTCGCGGCCCGGCTTGATCTTGATCTTGATGCGCGCGTAACCTTCGGCGATGTATCGCCCGACCCGCTCGACCAGCGCCTCGGTCGTCGGCTGAATGCCGACGGACACGCCGACCTCTACGCGGTCGCGCACGCCCCCCAACGTTTGCGCGAGTGATCTGCCTTGCGCCTGACCGAGAATGTCCCACGCGGCCATCTCTAGCCCGGCTTTGGCCAGCGGGTGACCCCGCACGCGAGCATAGCGCGCGATGAGGCTGGGGATGTCGGCCATCTCTTGACCGATCACCGCCGGCACGAGGAAATCACGCAGAATGTGCCACGCCGTCGTCGTCGTCTCGTAGCAATAGCCCGGCTCACTCGCAGCCACGCACTCGCCGTAACCGGTCAATCCCCCGGCGCGCATCGCCACGACGATGCACGCCCGGTCTTGCTCCACGCCAAAGCTCGTCTCGAACGGCGCGACGAGCCGCATCATCACGTGCCGCAACTCGATTTGCTCAATCTTGATCTTCATCGTGTCTCCTTGTCGCCACTCACCAAATCATCCGCAAAAATACTCCAATCCGCGCCCTGCTCGGCGCGTATCAGAACGTAGAAACTGCGTCTAGGACTCGGCTCAAAGACAAAATCCGTCACCAGGTAGCCGCGTCCAAAGGCGTGCTCGAAAATCTCGCGGGTCTGCATCCGCCACGCCAGCGCAAGCGCCTCGTCGGCGCGCTTGAGCGATTGAAAATCGGACGGAATCTCGACCAGCGCCAGGTCGCTCTTCAGCTCGGCGACGTTTTCAGATGGGCGCGGCAGCGCAGCGTCAAGCCGGGCCGGATTGAGCAGCACCGTCCCGGCGCGGGTGAAATGCTCTCGCTCCAATCGCCCGCGCTGACCCGAAAGCCGCGTGGCGACGCGCTTGCTGTCAATGTACCAATCCACCTGAAAACGGTCGCTGGGCAGGCCCGCGTTCAGCACGTCGCGCATCTGTCCATAGTAATCGCGGTAGTACGTGTCGCACACTGCGCCCAGCTTGGACATGTTGAGCAGCGCATTGTGGCTCTCCAGGGGGTCGTACGTCCACGTCATCAGCCGCAAGCCCTGCGCGCGCGCCGCCTCGCCTTGCGCCACTTTGAGCGCATAGCCCACGCCTTCGCTGCGCCACTCGGGCAGCACAGCCAGCATGTGCGAATGATGCTTGAGTTTGACCGTCGCCGGCGCTTCCGGGCCGAACCGGCGGCTGGTGCCCAGGATACCGAACACAAAGCCGATCATCTCGTCGCCGGCGAACGCGCCCAACGCAATGCCGCCGTTGCGCGCAATGGCGACGGTCAGATTGATGAACATGTCTAGCGGCACGCCATCAGCGTCGCCCGGCCTCCACACCCGGCGCACAACCTTTTCACAAGCCATCAAGTCCGAGATGGACTCTAGCGGTCGAATCACGAAATCTCTGGATAACATCTGGCGGCTCCGATCACAAGTTACACTACCCCCTAAAGCTATCTTGCCACACCTGCACCTTTTCCGCCAGGGCTTGGCCAACACGACATTCAACCCAGCCTCAGTCCGTGCGGATGTGGCGCTCTCTGCAGGATCTCGATCAACTCGGCCGTTTCTTCCGAAACGTTCTTGCCTTGAACGGTTTTGTAGACGACGTCGGCAAAACCATAATAGAGGTCCTGATAGGTACCCCATATCCTGGCGAGGTCCTCTTCCAGGGTCGTCCCAGGGTTGACCCTGGGCCGGTCGTTGTTCCGGACGCGGTCGGCCAGCTCGTCGAGATCTGCGACCAGAAGGATGTTCACGCCGGTCCCCCGGAGGACATCTCGATTCCACTCATACCGGATAGTGCCCCCACCCAGGGCAATGACCGTTCGATCCATTTTGGCGAACTGCTTGCAGATGCGATATTCTCGCACGCGAAAACCCAGCCACCCTTCCTCGTCCACCACCTCGCGGAAACTCTTGCCCGCGTCCAACTCCATCGCCGGATCCAAGTCTTGGAAAGGCCATCCCAGGCACTCGGCCAAAGCTTTTCCCAGTGTGGTCTTGCCAGAGCCGATCATCCCTGAAAGGTAGATGTTGTTCATGGGCCACATGG
>CAYHAR010000444.1:0-2576 GCA_964354595.1 uncultured Anaerolineae bacterium
CAATCTGGAAAAAGCGCAAGCCGGCCGCCAGCGCAAGGATGCCAAGCAGCGCCAGTATGACCCAGACGGTGGACCGCGAGTGGTGCATAGCCGCTCAGGAGTCTGTGGCGAGGGAGCGCTTGCCCCGCACGCGCCAGAGCAAAGACGCCAACAGGCCGAACAAGATCAGCCCGCCATACAGCTTGGCCCAAAACAGCAACCGCATCTCCCAATGCGCAGCGTAAAAATCCACCGGCCACGAGAAAAAGATGGAAATCGGAAACAGGATCAGTCCCACGCTCAACCCGAACGCCGCCGCGCCCACGATGTACTCGCGCGCGGTCAGCCATTCGCGCACGTCGGAGCGGAGCAGCGTCGCCAGCGGCAGCAGCAGCCAGACGTAATAGTGTTGCCAGGCGACGGTGGAAGCCAGCAGCAGCGCGACGATGCCCAGCGAAAATTCGAGGTCAAAGCGCAGCCCTTCGCGCAGCGTGTCCTTGCCGAGGGGCCAGAACAGTTTGAGCATCAACAGTCCCATGCCGCCAATGGTGAGCCAGGTCAGCACCTTGGGAATGGCGAGCGACGGCATGGGCTGCAAGCTGAACAGCGATAAGGGCGTGAGGAACAGCCCGTAGAACAAGCCCGCCAATGTTTGATTTTCGAACTGCGTGCTGCCCTGGCTCAGGATGGGCAGAATCTCGCGCGCAAAGTAAATCCAATCGTCCGCTCCGGTCACAACGACGCCCAACGCCAACAAGACCGCCACGGCCACAACGCCGGCAATGACGACTTTGAACTGGCGCTTGTAGAGAAAATAGACCAACAACAACACTGGACTGAGCTTGATCATCGTCGCCACCGCGATGGCGCAGCCCGCCAGAATTGGATGATCACGCTTAAACGCCCAATAGCCCAAATACAATGCGAGTAGAATGGGAATGTCCACCTGCCCTGAGGTGATCGAAGTGTACGCTGGCTCCATGCACAGCGCCAACGTCGCAATCAAGACCCACTGCGGATAACGCCGGTAAGCCTGATCCGCGCCGAGCACGAGCACAATAATCGCAATGTAGAACAGGTGCAAGAAGGCGCGGTAAACGTCTTTGGCCTGCGGGAAGGGCAAGCTCGTAAACGGCATCACCAGGATGGCAGTGAACGGTGGATTATCGTAGCTGGTGTAGACACTCTCGTGAAGCGCCACAATGCGCGGCACGATCACCTCATCGTGAGCCTGGCGCAGCGCGTCGAGATCGTACAGCAGCTCGCCGCGCCGAATCACCGTCGCGCCAACATAGTCCACGGCGAAATCCACCGGCGGCACGTCGCGCGGAGCAAAGACGGCTTGCTGAAAGTAGCGCAACAGGCCGAGGGCCAGGAGCACGGCGATCAAGACCGCGCGCTCGTCCAACGCCACGCGGCGCTCGCCCTGCGCGGCCCAACGAACGGCGGCCGCTATGCCGTTGGCAACGAGGACGACGGCGCATGGCGCCCACGCCAACCGTGCAATCACAAGCCGCTGCCCGCCAATCGCATAAATCGCCAACGCCAAGGCAAGCGCACTGGCGATCACAACCCAGCGCGGTCGCGCGCCGACCTGAGCAGCAAACACCGACACTCCGACGACCGAGGCCCCCAAGAGCACAAAAGGAATCAGCGGCGGCCAGACGGGCGACAACAGGCCGCCGACTTGTTGCGCCTGGACCGATGCGACGAGCAAGCCCAGCTTGCGGTCGTCCTTTCCCCCCATCGTATCGCGCGGAACGAACACGTTGGACGATTGCAGGCCAATGACCAAATCAGGACGCAAGCGCGTGACGTCAGATGGAACGGTGAACTCGTGCGCCGCAAGCGTCGCTCCCGGCGTGAATACTGCGATCAGTTGGCTGTTCACGGTCAGCGTGACGGTGGGGGAGGGGATGGACTCCGGTCGCCAGCCATGCAGCGCCAAACGCAATCGCACGGGCGCGCCGCTGCCCACGCCGGGCAGTGTGATTTCGGAGCGCCGCGCCGTCCAGCGAAACGTATCTTGTCCCACTTGCTCTGGATAATAGAATCCGCTCAAGTAATGATGATCGCTGGGCGCGCCGAGGCGAACCGTCACCGGGCTTTTGATCTGGTAAGCCAGAAACAAGATGACTGCTACGGCAGCGATCAAGACGAGTCGGCGATAGTCGGCGCGTTGTCGAGCGATCACTGGGCGACTCCCAGGTGAATGGTCTCGGCCAAAAGCATGTCATCTTGCTGATGCCGGTCAGTTGATGCGATAGCCAGCCGCGTGTAGAGATAAGTGTGATACAGTCCGATGCGCAGCGAATAGTCGCCAGACAAGTCCGGTGAAAGTTGAATGGCAATGCGCGCCTGCACAACATCGCCGACCTGCCAGTATTGTGTGGCGTAACTGTCGCCGCAAGGCGGCGCATCGTGTTGCGCCAACGGCTGCGCCCGGTCCGCTTGGCTGAGATGCACGAACGCCGTGTACGGCTCGGCGATCTGACCGGCCGCGCGCCAGTAGAGCGTCATCGGGAGAGAGTCTTTAGTGGGGAGGCCGATGTCATAGCCGAGCAATTCAATTGGCTCGGCCCACCTGGCCTGGATCG
>CAYHAR010000445.1:0-2570 GCA_964354595.1 uncultured Anaerolineae bacterium
ACTCTGCGTCGCCCCGGCCAGCAGTCAGCGCGGCGGCGACCCGCGCTTTGGCGTCATCAATGCGTTTGAGAACCCGGATGCCGCGTCGCAGCTGGGCGCGGGCTGGACGCGTATTGACTTTTACTGGAGCGCCATCCAGCCCAATGATGCCAGCCAGTGGAACGACGCCGGGCTGGAGGCGCTCGTCAACGCCGAAATCGCCGCCGGGCGCGAGGCGGTGGGGTTGATCCTCCACACGCCGACGTGGGCGCGCAAAGATAGCCAGGTCGCCGGCGTCCCGATTGGACTGGACTTGCCCGCTGACAATCCTCAAAACCTCTGGGCAACGTTTCTCCGCAAGCTCGTCACGAAATACGCCGGGCGCATCAACCATTGGATCATTTGGAACGAGCCGAATATATGGGACAACAAATATCCGGGCCAGATGTGGGGCGGCTCGGTGCAAGAATTTGCGCAATTCCAGCGAGTGGCTTATACGGTCGCCAAGTCCGCCAACCCCAAAGCGGTGGTTCACCTGGCCGCGCTCACTTTTTGGTGGGACACGGTGTTCCAGCGCGTGCCATTCTTTCAGCGATTCCTCGACGTGCTCAAGACCGACCCCAACGCTCCCGCGAACAATTTCTACTTTGATGTGGTCACATCGCACCAGTACTTTCGCACCGACATTGTGTATGACGTGACGGCCTGGCATCATACGGTGATGCGCGCGCACGGCTTTGACAAGCCCATCTGGCTGGTGGAAACCAACGCCGCGCCGTCGCTCGACCCGGCGTGGCTCGCGCCCGGCGCGCAGTTCAAGATCACGCTGGAAGAGCAGGGCGCGTTCATCCTCCAGGTTTTTGCGATGGGGCTGGCCAGCGGCGCGGAGCGCATCGCCATCTACAAGCTGGCCGATACGGAAACGGACAAGGCGGCCAACCCGGAGCCGTTCGGGTTGGTGAGGATGGATGGCTCGCAGCGCCCGGCGTTCAAGTCCTATCAAATCGCGGCGACGTACCTGGCGGGTTTTCGCTCGGCCACACTGGATCGGCGCGACACGGTGGCTCAGGTGACGGTGGATCGCGGCGAGCCGTCTAAAGACGGTCTTCGACAGACGACGACCATGCTCTGGTCGCGCACGCCGTTGCCGCAGCGAGTGACGCTGCTGGCGCGGGCGAACAGCGCGCTGGTGGTGGATGGCCGCACGGGCGCGGTGCGGAGAGTGAATGCGTCCACCCGCCGCTCGCCTTCAGGCGACGGGCAATACACGCTCGAATTGCCCGGCGCGATTTGCACACACCGCGAGGCGGACGGAGCGTGCATCATCGGCGGATGGCCGGTGTTGGTGGTGGAACCCGTTGCTCAGTCAACCAGTGACTCGGTTACTCTGCCAATCAGTCAAACGGCGGCGGCGATGACGGCGACGCCGATGCCAACGATGACGCCGACGTTGACGCCAACGCCCAACACTGCGGTCAGCTCGCCCGATTTTTCTCTGCGGTCGGGCCTTGTGATGGGCGGCATTCTGGTAGTGCTCTTTGCTGCGGTCGCGCTTCGCCCCCGTTCCCGCTGATCACTAGATCGGCTTGAGGCCCGGCAGCGGCACGCCCTCCATCCCGCGCCGGACTTTCCACGGGTAAATGATGACTGCGTCGGTGATGGCGGCGTAATACGTCGGCCCGGCCTGCTTGAACAGATTGCTGCCCGGCTTGTAGTGCAACACAGCAGTTTCGGCGCGCCCGCCGGCCGCTTCCACTCGCCCGATGACGGTGGTGATGGTTCGGCCCGTGCTCCAAATGTCGTCCACGATCAGCACGCGCCGATCTCGCAAGAACGTCCCTTCGGGAAACTGCAAAAACGTTGGCCAGGCCAGCCGCTTGTCCGCTATCTCGGTCGGAAAGCACACGGCGGCGGTGAGGATGTAGCTGATGTCCAGCCGTTCGGCAATCATCCCGCCGGGGATGATGCCGCCGCGCGTGATCAGCAGCAGCGCGTCAAACAGCCCGCGCATCTGCGGCATCAGGTGATCCACCAGCGCAACAATGTCTCCCCACGTCAACACTTCTTGGCGCGTTGGCATCTGCTCTCCTCCTGCCCTTGATCCTTTCGTCTTCAATTATACAACCAGAAAGCGGTGCGCGGAAATATTGGCGTTGGGGCCGCGATGTATCAATTCTGCAACATGGCGCGAACGTATGCTGAAAGCCAAGCAGCAAGCTGGCGGCCATGCTATAATCGCTCCCATGAGCATCGAGCTGGACTGGCAGATCGTTGACGAGAACGCGTGCGGGGCCAAAGATGAACCGCCGTCCTCTCCGGCCAAGTCACCGCGCAAGTGGCGCAACCGCCGCATCTGGCTTGCGCTTGTGGGGCTTGTACTGTTGGTGGTGGCTGGCTTGGCGGGTTACTCGGCGTGGACGTACCGCGCGCGGCTCGACCAGGTGAGCGGACAGGTGCGCCTCGTCTCTCAGTTAGAGGCCCGGACGGCGACGGCGAGCGACCGGGTCTCTTTCATGGCGCTGCAAGACCCAGACGATTGGGCCTGGCGCGCGGCGCAAGAGAAACGCTTTGCCCGGCTCGAGCGCGTGGGC
>CAYHAR010000446.1:0-2536 GCA_964354595.1 uncultured Anaerolineae bacterium
GCGGTTTCGGAGTGGGTGGCACGCTGCTTCATTGTATCCTCCTGTATGTGATGATAGATCGGGCTGGGTGTGTGGCGGCGGTTTCTCAAGCCGGCGCACGCTCTCAGATTACACTTTTTTCTGCGCTTTGTCAACGTCTGAACAAAAAAAGCCCCCATCAAACAGGCGGGGGCTTGGGAGGTCACATAAATTAACGCGCGGCTTCGGCCACGAGCTGCGGAATCTCTTCCGGGTGCCGGGCGATGCGCACGCCCACCGCTTCCAGCGCAGCAATCTTGCTCTCGGCGGTGCCGGTGCCGCCTTCGATGATCGCGCCGGCGTGACCCATCCGCTTACCGGGCGGCGCGGTGCGCCCGGCGATAAAACTGACGACCGGCTTGCTCATCTGCATCGCGATAAATTCAGCCGCTTTTTCTTCGTCCTTCCCGCCGATCTCGCCGATCATCACCACTTGGTCGGTGAGCGGGTCTTCTTCAAACAGATTCAGGCAGTCAATAAAGCTCGTGCCGTTGATCGGGTCGCCGCCGATGCCCACGCACGTGCTCTGGCCCATACCGCGCATCGTAAGCGCCGCGATGACCTCGTAGGTCAGTGTGCCGGAGCGCGAGACGATGCCAATGTTGCCGGGCATGCAAATGTGGCCGGGGATGATGCCCACCTTGCATTCGCCGGGCGTGATGAGGCCGGGGCAGTTGGGGCCGATCATCCGTGCGCCTTTTTGGTCCAAATACGCGCGGACGCGGATCATGTCCAGCACCGGAATGCCTTCGGTGATGCAGACGAGGAGCGGCACGCCGGCGTCGGCGGCTTCCAGGACCGCGTCGGGCGCAAATCGCGCCGGGACGTAACTGATCCAGGCGTTCGCGCCGGTGGCTTCGACGGCCTCTTTGACCGTGTCAAACACAGGCACTTTGCCGTCCACGGCCCATTCACCGCCCCGTCCGGGCCTCACGCCGCCCACGACTTTGGTGCCGTATTCTAGCATTTGCCGAGTGTGAAACTCGCCCTCGCGCCCGGTGATGCCCTGGACGATCAGGCGGGTGTTTTTGTCAATGAGAATGCTCATCCTCTTTCTCCATTTCCGATTTCGGATTTCGGAGCATGTATTGAGAACAAGGCGCAAGCCGAAACACCTGCACTGCGCGCAGGCGCGCGCAAGTGTCCGCTATCCGAAATCAGATTACCGGGCTTTTTTCTTGGCTGTCTTTTTCCTGGCGACGGGCTTGGTCTTTTGGGCGAGCTTTATCTTTTTGGGCTTGTAAACCACCGGCGGAGGCGGCGGTGGCGGAACGTATTCCTCGCCCTTGGCCGCGGCCACGGCTTTTTGCGCGGCTTCTACCAGCGTCGAAGCAGTCTGCATCTTGGCGTTGGCCAGGATGGCGCGGCCCTCTTCTTCGTTTGTGCCCACCAGCCGCACGACCATCGGCGTCTGCGTCGGCACTTGGTGCAGCGCAGTGACGATGCCGCGCGCGACTTCGTCGCAGCGCGTGATGCCGCCAAAGATGTTGAACAGCACCGCCTTGACGTTCAGATCGGCCAGGATGATGCGCAGCGCCGCCGCGACTTTGTCCGCCGTCGCGCCGCCGCCAATATCCAAAAAGTTGGCCGGGCTGCCGCCGAACAATTTGACAATGTCCATCGTCGTCATTGCCAGGCCCGCGCCGTTGACCATGCAGCCGATCTCGCCATCGAGCTGGATGTAGCTGAGGCCAAACTTGCGCGCCTCGGTTTCCGAAGAGGTCTGTTCGTCTGCGTCGCGCATCGCGGCGATGTCGGGATGGCGAAACAGCCCGTTGTCATCCACGACAATCTTGCCATCCACTGCCAGCAGCTCGCCCGTGCCGACCACCGCCAGCGGGTTGATCTCGGCCAGGCTGGCGTCGGCGTCGAGAAACGCCTTGTACAGGCCGCCAGCGATGGCGGTGAACTCGCGGATCTGATCGCCCTTTAGCCCCAGCGCGAACGCAATCTGCCGCGCCTGGTAATCGCACAGGCCGATAAAGGGGTCAATCAGCACCTTGATGATCTTTTCCGGTGCGGTGCGGGCGACCTCTTCGATGTCCATTCCCCCGGCGGCGCTGGTGATCATGGTGACACGGCGGACGGAGCGGTCAATTACCACGCCCAGGTAAATCTCTTGCTGAATCTCGGCGGCCTCGTCCACCAACACTTTGCGGACGGTCAAGCCTTTGATGTTCATGCCCAAGATCTCTTGCGCTACGCGCTCGGCTTCGTCGGGGGTGTCGGCCAGCTTGATGCCGCCCGCTTTGCCGCGTCCGCCCACCAGCACTTGGGACTTGACGACGACCCGGCGGCCCAGGTCCGTGGCAATGTGGCGCGCTTCTTCGGGAGTGCTGGCGATTTCGCCTTTGGGGATGGGGATGCCATACTTGGCAAAGATTCGCTTGGACTGGTACTCGTGTAGTTTCACTGATGTGCCTCCCGTGGGATTTTGGATTTCGAAGCAAGCTTTCGAATCTGTTGCGCCAAGCGCGGATATATTCTACACCAAGACCGGCAAAATGACGAATGGGGC
>CAYHAR010000447.1:0-2534 GCA_964354595.1 uncultured Anaerolineae bacterium
CGCGGCCCGGTCGTTCACCTGGCGCACGCCAACGGCTTTCCCCCGGCGGCCTACCGGCTGCTGGCGGAAACGCTCACCGATGGCTTTCGCGTCGTCGCTCTGCCCGCTCGACCATTGTGGCCGGGCAGCCAGCCGGAAAGTATCTCGGACTGGCATCCGCTCGCCGACGACTTTATTCAAGGGTTGGACGCGCTGGGCCTGCGCGATATTTTGGGCGTGGGCCATTCGCTCGGCGGCGTGTTGACGCTGTGGGCCGCCATCCGCCGCCCCGACCTTTTCCGCGCGGTCGTGTTGATTGACCCGGTCATCCTTCCGCCCGCCTGGCTGCAGGTGGTCCGGCTGATGCGCGGGTTGAGGCTTTACTGGCATCAGCCGCGCGTGCAGGGAGCGTTGCATCGCAGACGCACCTGGCCGGATCGCCAGGCGTGCTACTCGAGTTATCGAGTCAAGCGGCTCTTTGCCAATTGGCCCGAGGCCGGCCTGCGCGCTTACGTGGAAGCCGGGACGCGCCCGCGTGATGATGGGCAAATCGAGCTGGCCTATCCGCCCGAATGGGAGGCGCGCATCTTTGCCACCACGCCCGTCGAAATCTGGCGCGATGTGCCGCAATTGCGCGTCCCGGCGTTGTTCGTGCGCGGCGAGCGGTCGGAGGTCTTTAGGCCTGAATGTCAGCGGCGCATCGCGCGTCAATTGCCCGGCGCGCGATTTGTCGTCATCCCCAATGCTGGACATCTAGTGCCGCTGGAGCGCCCGGCCGAGACCGGCGCGGTGATTCGAGAGTTTTTGCGGCGGGCGTAATAACGGTGCAGGGAATTTTTCACCGCCAAGCCGCGAAGAACGCAAAGGATTTTAATCGAAACCTGGCACTCTTGGTATCTTGCAGTTCCAAAGAACTCTGATTGCGGTTTGGAGAGGGCGAGGGTAGAATAGCAGGCACGCCAGGTGGATGTGATTCGCCGTCACCTTGTCAGGAGGTCGCCCGATGGGCGATGTGCAAGAGCAAATCGCCGAGCTTGAAGATCAGATCCGCAAACTAGAGTCTTTGCGGTCGGTGCTGGGCGACGACATCACCGATCAAAAGAAAGCCGAGCTGGCGACCCAACTGCGCCTGATCCAGACGGGCGGCGGGTCGCTGGTCGCGGGCGACGTGAGCACTGGCGGCGGCAAATTCGTCGGGCGTGACGACATCACCGCCCAACCAGGCAGCACCGTCGTCACTGGTCCGACGACGATTGTTCAAGCCCCGCCCGGCCCCAAGCCGCCGTCGCTGCCTCAAGCCCTCAAGCGTTACCTCGACAACCTGATTGACACGCACCAGCACTTGCGGCTGCAAGGCATCCGCGCCGGCGGGCAGCCGCTCAGCGTGGCGCTGGAAAAAGTGTACGTCTCGCTCACCGCGATTGAAAAGCGCGCGCCCGGCGCGGGTAAGGTATTGCCCCAGGACGAGAAAGGCGAAGCCGAGTTTGCGCGCGGCGGTTTTCAGCCGATGACGGTTGACGCCGCGCTCGCGCGTTACCGGCGGCTGGTCATCATCGGCGACCCGGGCTGCGGCAAGACGACACTGCTGGCTTACCTGGCCTTGACATACGCGCGCGATTTGCGCGACCACGCCGGCACGGTGCGCGAGCGGCTCAAGCTGGACGAGGGCGACCATCTGCCGATTCTGCTTCCGCTGCGCGACCTGGGGCGTCACCTCAAGCAGCAACATTCCGATTCCAGCCAGGATGGCCCGGCCTTGCTGACTGACTATTTACAGGACTATTACGTTGCACAGTCCATCCAGTTGCCGGAAGACTTTTTTGCGCAGGCGCTGGAGGCGGGGCGCGCGGCGGTGCTGCTCGACGGCATGGACGAAGTGGCGGAAACTCGCCTGCGCCAGCGCGTGGCGCGGCTGATTGAAAAGTTTGCCGTGCGCTACCCCCAGAGCCGCGTCGTCGTCACCAGCCGCGAGGTGGGCTACGAAGGCGCATCGCGCATCGGCGCGGATTTTGGGTTGGCCAAGGTGCGCGAGTTTTCGCCCGCCGAGGTGCGCCAATTCGTGCGCGACTGGACGCGCGTCGTCGAGGTGACGCTGGCCGGGCGCGAGTCGGAGGACATTTTGCGCATGGCCGACGAACAGGCCGGGCAGCTCGTCCAGGCTATCGAAACCAATCCGCGCATCAGTGAGCTGGCAGTGAACCCGCTCTTGCTGACCGTCATCGCGCTGGTGCACCGCTACCGGGCGCAATTGCCCGAGCGCCGCTCCGAGTTGTACGAAGAAGCCATCGAGGTGCTGCTGGCGCGGTGGGATGAGGCCAAAGGTATGGAGACCGAAGCGACGCTGGCGGGACGGCAACTGGACGCAGGCGACCGGCGGTCCCTGCTCGAGCCGGTGGCGCTGTGGCTGCACGAAAAAAAGCGGCGCGAGCTGGAATTGGACGATCTGCGCCCCTTGTTGCTGCCCTCGTTCAAGAGCATGGCCGGCGGCGACGCATCGGCGGCGGGCAAGGCGCTGGAAACTTTTGCCAGGCTCATCAACGAGAGGAGTGGGCTGC
>CAYHAR010000448.1:0-2533 GCA_964354595.1 uncultured Anaerolineae bacterium
CAGATTATGCGCGCAGTGTTGCGCCCAGTTCTTGCGCCAGCGCCTTGACGACGCGCGCGCGAATCTTGGCTGCGTCGTCGTCGGTAAGCGTGCGGTCGTCGGCCTGGTAGGTGAGGCGGCAGGCCAGGCTCTTGCGGCCCGCGCCAATCTGCTCGCCGCGATACAGGTCGAACAGGCGCACGTCGCGCAAGAGCGCGCCGCCCGCCGCGCGCGCCGCCTCCATCACGCGCGCCGCCGGCACGGATTCGTCCACGATCACGGCAATGTCTTCGACGACTGCCGGGTAACGGCTGACCGGCGCGAACGGCGTGACCGATGGCGCGGTGTGGATCAGCGCCTCCAAGTCGAATTCGCCGAGAACGACAGGCTGCTCCGGCAAGTCGAACGCCTGGCGCACCAGCGGGTAAAGCTCGCCGAACGCGCCGATGCGCTTGCCCTCGACGACCAGGCGCGCGCAGCGGCCCGGATGATACGACGGGTGATCGCCCGGCTCGAACACGGCATTGGAAATGCCCTGCCGTGCGGCCAGGTCTTGTATGATGCCCTTCAAATCCCAAAAATCAAGCGGCTGGCGGTCGCCGCCCAGCCACGATTCAGTCTCGCGCGGGCCGGTGAGGCCGATGCACAATCGGCGCGGCTCGTCGGGCAAGGGGCTGGCTTCGCTGGCAAGATAAACCGGCGCAAGCTCAAACATCGCCACGCGGTCGTGGCGCCGGACATTGGCAGCCATCGTGTCGAGCATGGCCGCCATCAGCGTATGACGCATCACCACGCGGTCGGCGCTGATAGGATTTTCCAGCCGGATGTAAGGCCGGTCGTCGGGCTGACGATTCGGCAGCAGCAACGCCTCACGCTCCGGCGTCGCCAGTGAGTAAGTGATGATCTCTTGCAGGCCCGCGCCCACCAAAATGTCGCGCACGCGCTCCTCGGCCTCCAGGTCGGGATTGCTGCGCTGCGGCGGGAGCACATCGGCCATCTCGGTCACCGGCAGCCGGTCGTAGCCATAGATGCGCGCGATCTCTTCGATGAGGTCAGCTTGCAGTGTGCAGTCCAGGCGGTGATCGGGGACGGTGACGCGGATGGTCGTGGAATGTGCGCCCTTGCGATCTGCGACCTGGCACGTGAATTCGAGCGATTCGAGCAGGCGGACGATTTTCTTGACCGGCAGCTCAATGCCCAGGATGCGCTTGACCTCGTCCGTCGTCAAATTGATTTTGACGGGCCTGGCTTTTGCCACGTATTCATCGGCGATGCCTTTGGCAATCACGCCACCGGCGCAGAGACGCATCAGCTCGCTGGCGCGCTTGACCGCCGGGATCGTGATCGCCGGGTGGATGCCCCGGCTGAAGCGATACGATGCCTCGCTGGGCAGCTTGTGGCGCTGCGCCGTGCGGCGGTTGGCGATGAAGTAGAAATTGGCCGATTCGAGCAAAATGCTTGTGGTCGTCTCGGCAATTTCGGTCTCTGCGCCGCCCATTACCCCGGCGAGGGCGATAGGCCCAGCGGTGTCGGTGATGAGCAAGTCGTCGGTTGCCAGCTCGCGGTCCACGTTGTCGAGCGTCGTCATCCGCTCGCCGGGATGCGCCGGGCGCACGATGATCTTGGGCGTCCGGCCTCCGGCTCGCTCGACGAGCTTGTCGTAATCGAAAGCGTGCAGCGGCTGGCCCCATTCCAGCATCACATAGTTGGTAATATCCACAATGTTGCTGATGGGTCGCATTCCTGCGCGGCGGAGGCGCTGCTGCATCCAAAAGGGCGAAGGCCCCAGCTTGACAGCGCGGATGAGCGTGGCCGAGTAGCGCGAGCACAAGTCAGTGTCCACAATCTCGATTTCCACTTGGCCCTTGATCGTCTTGCCCAATGCCGCCATCTCGGCGGGCGGGTAACGCAGCTTTTGGCCGGTGAGCGCAGCGACTTCGCGCGCCACGCCGACGACGCAAGCGCAGCGGGCAATGTTGGGCGTGATCTCGATCTCGAGCACCACGTCGCCCAGGTAATCGGCCAAGGGCATTCCAACCGGCGCGTCGTCCGGCAAGAGAATGATGCCGGCGTGATCTTCGCTGAGGCCCAGCTCTTTTTCCGAGCAGGCCATCGCATCGGACAGCACGCCGCGAATCTTGGCCGGCTTGAGCATCGTCAACACCTGGCCGGGCTGATGGCCGTCGTACAACTGCGCGCCCTCTTTGGCGTAAGCGACTTTGAGCGGCTGGGGCAGGCGGCCCTTGCCCTTGTATTCAAACAGGTTCGGCGCGCCGGTGACGATGGTGTGCAGCTCCGCCGCGCCATAGTCCACGTCGGCCAACACCAGCCGGTCGGCGTTGGGATGCGGCTTGACCTCGAGCAGTTGCGCCACGAGAATTTTCTCGCGATCCCACACCAGCCCCCCGGTCGTTTCCGCGTGCGGGCTAGAGTTGTCCGCGCGCTCCGGCGCCAGGCCGATGTATTCCACGCCTTTCACCTCGAGCCCGGCCAGCGTCAGCCGCTCGGCCAGCTCTGTGATGGGCAACGTGATTTTGACGTATTCCTTGAGCCA
>CAYHAR010000449.1:0-2526 GCA_964354595.1 uncultured Anaerolineae bacterium
TTGCCTCCCCAGCCGATGCCGTAATAGATCAGCCCGGCGGCTTTGGCCTGCGCCGGGCTAAAGACACGCCGTCCATCTATCAAGATCGGCGTGCGCAGCGCGGATTTGAGCGCGGCGAGGTCGAGCGTCTTGTACTCCCGGTGCGCCACCATCACCAGGATCACATCGCAGCCTTTTACGCACTCGAGCACCTCCCGGCGATATTCGGCCACGTAGGGATCATGAATCACTACACGGGCGTTCAGCTCACGCAGCCGTTGCGCCAGTGGCAGGCTGGGGCTGTTGCGCGTGTCGTCGCTGTTTTCCAGGTACGCATAGCCCAGCACAGCCACTCGCGCCCCGGCCATTTTGCGCCTGGCCTGGCGCAATGCTTGCGTGGTCAGGTTGACCATGTGTTGCGGCATATAGTTGTTGACGGCTCGCGCCGCCGACATCAACCGAAGGAGAGCGTGTCCGCTGACACTGTGCGCCAGCAGCCACGAGTCTTTGGGAAGACAATGTCCACCCACCCCAGCGCCTGCCATCAGCACGTTCCGTCCTGGCGATTTGTTGACCAAGTTGCGCACGTGCGCAAAATCGCCGCCTGTGACTTCACACGCCAGCGCCAGTTCGTTGGCAAAGGCAATGTTCACATCCCGATAAGCGTTCTCGGCAGTCTTGACCAGTTCCGCTGTCACGCAATCTGCGGGGTCAAGGTCAGCTTGCACTATCGTCCGGTACAGAGTGATCATCGTTTCAGCGGTCTCGGGAGTGCCCCCGCCGCACACGCGACTCATGGCGCGCAAATTCGCTAGCAACTTGCCAGGCATCACCCGCTCCGGGCACGCGCCCAGATAAAAGTCCACATTGGCCTGCTTGCCCGCAATCTCTTCCAACAAAGGGCGCACCAGGCGATCTGCCGTACTGGGCGCGGTAGTGGACTCGACGATGACCAGTGCGCCGTTTTTCAGAACGGCTCCCAGGCTGCGGCAGGCGGATTTCAATGCTGCATAATTGGGTTCATGTTTTCTGTTCACGGGCGTTTCGACGTCAATCAGTATGACGTCGGCTTGGGCTATTTCGTGGTAATCCGTCGTCGCGCGCAGCCGGCCCGCGCCGATCACTTTCGCCACAAGCTCGGCCAGGCCCGGCTCGTCTCCTTCGATGGGGTTGCAACCGGCGTTAATGGTTGCCACACGGTGAGGCTTGATGTCCAGACCGATCACGCTAAAACCAGCCTCGGCAAAGGCGCACGCCACCGGCAAGCCCACGTATCCCAGGCCGATCACGCCAATGACGGCCTGTCGTTGCTCAATCTTGTTTTGCAGCTCAACTAGTGACATGTAAGTCCAATAGACATTATCGGAAATAGCGGGACTGGCATCCCCATGCCAGTCCGCCGACGCATGGCGCGAAGCGTGCGTCGGCTACGTTATTTCCGAAAGTCCAATACTGAGATGGCGCGGGTGGACGCTCATGGCGCGCCGGTCGTGACGACGCGATGTTCCTGTCCCGAAGTCACCATGGCCTGGGCCAACTCTAGCGCCTTGAGCCCATCCCGCCCGGTCACAGCGGCCAGCGCTTCTCCGCGCGCCGCCGCCACAAAGGCTTCTTGCTCCGCGCGCAGCGGCTCTTTCTTGGCGACGACGTGGCGGATCATGCGCCCTTCGCTCACGCCGCGCAGCACTCGCAACGTCTCCCAGTCACTGGCGCAGGCCGTCGCATTTTCAAAAAAGTACAAGTCTTGGGTCAAATAGTCCACGCGGAACATGCCGCGCTCGCCGGTCACATACAGCTCGCGGATCTTGGTGGGCGTCAGCCAGTTGATCGTCAAAGCGCCGATTGTGCCGTCGTCCAGGCGAATCAGGCTGGTCAGCAAATCTTCGTGCGTGCTATGGATGCGCCGCTCGGTCTCGGCGTACAGCCGTGTCACTTCGGCCCCGCTCACATAGCGCATCACGTCCAGGTCGTGCACGGCCAGGTCAATCACCACACCCACGTCTTGGACGCGCGCCGGGAACGGCCCTTGCCGGCGCGCGTCTATTTGGAAAACGCGGCCCAGTTCGCCTTCGGTCAGGCGCTTTTTGAGCGCGGTGACCGCCGGGTTGAACCGCTCGATGTGTCCTACCATCAACTGCACGTTGGTTTGTTCGGCGGCCGCAATCATTTGCCGGCCCTGCTCCACGCTCAAGGCGAGAGGCTTTTCGACCAACAGATGAATTCCGCGCTGGATGACCTGCTGGGCTACTTTCAAATGGTCTGTCGTGGGCACGGCGACCGTCACGGCATCAGGACGCTGTTCATCCAACATGTACTCATAGTCGGTGTAGGCTCGCGCGCCATAGCGCCGGGCCACCGCGTGCGCTACCTGCGCGTCGGCATCGGCCACACCCACCAGCTCGACATCCGGCATGTCCGCATACACCCGCGCATGGTTGCGGCCCATCGCGCCCACGCCGATTACAGCTACTTTAAGGGTCATATCACCTTGCCTCGGAATCAATCGCCCAATGCTCTATCGTCCTGCCCCGCGTTTACCTGTGGAAC
>CAYHAR010000450.1:0-2513 GCA_964354595.1 uncultured Anaerolineae bacterium
TTATAACCGAAACACCTGCACCAGCTTTTTCTCCGCCTCGCCCTCCACCGTCGCTTCGACTTCGACGAAAGGCTCCAGCCCTGACCCGATCAGCTTTTCCTTGAGCAGCTCGTCAAGCTGAAAGATACCCGCCGAGTTGGTCATCGTCACGGCGATGCGAATCGGCTTGGTCTCCCCGCGCGAAATCTCGACCTTGTCAATCGCCGCCGCCGAAAGCGAGTGAATGTTGACCTGCCCCGCCTCGAACGGGATGCGGCTGCGGCCCTTGGACATGTCCAGCGCATCCGCCACGCGGACGACGCCCGCCTCCACCGTCAGCGGGCGACCGTCTCTGCGGTGCGAGATGATGGCGTGCAGCGCCTCGGAGCGGACGATGGTCGCCGCGCGCGCGTCGTAGAGGCCATCGAGCCACTCGCGGATCTTCATCTGCGCGATGAACAGGCTAAACTGCTCGTGATCCATCCGATGAATGGACATGCCCAGGTCGTGCGTGAGCGAGGCCAGCACGACAATGACCTCGGCATCTTGGACGGTCAGTTTGTGATCTCGCACGATGCTCGGCTCGATGCCGGCCGCCGTGAGCAGCCGCAACAGCTTGAGCGCAATGTTGGCAATGATGCGAACGTGCACCGGCCCGTGGTCGCTCATGCCCAGCCGCGTCACGGCGTTGACGTTGGCGCATTCCCACAGCGCGTAAACCTCGTCGTCGGCGTTGATGCGCTCCACCAGCTTTTGCAGCGTGGGATTGTGGCGCGCGGGCAGGTGAAGCGGCGGCTTTCCGCGCGGCGGCTCGACCGGCGGTAAAAGCGATTCCTCCGAGGGTAGCTCTAGTTCTTGATTCACGGTTCCTCCTCCGGGAAATGAGGGCATCCGCCTTCTCATTTCTCATTTCTAATCTCTTCCCAATCGCACAGTGCTTTCCGCAGCATAGCTTTGGCGCGAAACAAGTGCGTGCGCACCGTGTTGACCGGCAACTGGAGCACAGCGGCAATTTCCTCGTAAGACAACTCTTCGGTGTAGCGCAGCGTCACCACCGCGCGATAGATTTCCGGCAGGTCGGCCACCGCGCGCGTCAATGCCTTTTCCAGCTCGCGCCCTTCGACCTGCTCCAATGGAAGCGGCGTTTCATCTTCAATCGCTTCTTCAGGCGATGACTCGTCCTCTTGCGCCAGATCCGCGAACGCGGCCGGACGTTTTTTACGCGCCAGGTCGCGGCACAGGTTGACCGCGATCTGGAACAGCCACGGCTTGAAGGCCAGGTCGGTGCGGGAGCGCGGCAGCGCCGAGTAGGCGCGCAGAAACGTTTCCTGCGTCGCGTTCTCCGCCTCGGCGCGGTCGTCCGTCAACCGAAAGGCGAGGTTGAAAATCGGCGCTGTGTATCGCGCAACGAGCGCGGCAAAAGCTTGGTCGTCGCCGCGTAAATGTTGCGCGACCAGGGCCTCATCACTGAATGGCATGAGGATACTTTACCAGACTATCGAGGAAAACAAAAGTAGGGGCGCAGGAGATCGCTGCGTCCCTACAAAAAAAGTCGCCGCGTGGATTCTTACTGGGTGGGCGGCTGCGAAGGCTTGGGGCCGCGCGGCAGGAAGGGGCGCCGACCTCCGAGCCATTCCTTGGGCAGCTTTTTGCTCAGGTCAAGCTCAGAGGCGACCTTGGACTTGGCCTGGTCGGCCTGCGCCTGCGTCAGCTTGCCGTCTTTTACCGCCTGGTCAATCTGAGCGTTGACGGCGGCGAGGATTGCCGCCTTGAGATCGTCCACGCTGACGTTCTTGGCCTTGGCCACGTCGGCCAGCGATTTTCCGTCGCGCAATTCGCTCAACAGTTCCTTGGGCGTCATGCCCAGCTTGTCGGCGGCGGTCTCGATCGCCTCTTTGCCAATGGCAAACCTGGCGCGAACAATGTCCTGGCGGCGCGCGGCCATGAACTGGCCGAACAGCGGCTTGTCGAACGTCATCTTGTCAATGCGCTCGTTCGCCTTGTCGGCCTGGCTTGGCGTCAGCTTGCCGTCCTTGAGCGCCTGACCTACGGTCGCCTTGAGCGCCTCGCGCAACGCGCCCTGAAGCTTGTCCACACTCACGCCCAGCTTGTCCGCGAACGTCTGCCAGAAGGTTTGCCCATAGACTGGCGGCGTCGGCGGAGTGGGCGGCTCGCTGCCTTGAGCGAACGCCACTGCGCTGGTGCTGAGCATCATCACTGCGGCCATGACGGCCATTGCCACTTTGATCTTGGTGTTCATCTTGTCCTCCGTGTATTATCGGAAGCGGGTTTCGCTTCCTCAATCTTGCCCTGATAATACCGGCGACATGTAAAACACGTGTTATCACCAGATAAGAATTAGGTTAATGTTGCGCCGCATCACAGCTTGGCGCAGCCCTTCTCAATCAGCCACTTTACTCCGGCGGTCACCTCCTGCGGTGAGTTGAAGCTTTGAAACTCGCACGTGCGCAACGCTTTTGCGGGCAAATATCGGGCGACCATATCCCAATCTATCTGGCCCGACCCAGGGACCA
>CAYHAR010000451.1:0-2479 GCA_964354595.1 uncultured Anaerolineae bacterium
TTGCTCAACCAGATTCGGTTGAGAGGCGAAAGCAAAGAGACCATCGCGCAGATTGTGACGCTGGCCGTGCGCTACGGCATCGCCACGCCGTACACATCGTTCCTGGTGGACGAGCGGGCGCAGACCGAAGCGGGTCGGCAGCAGATCATTGGCGCGCAGGCCACGGCAATGCCCAAGGCGGCAGCGGGAGGCGCTGCACCGGGTTTGGACGGTGGGGTAGGGGCGGCCCCGGTTCAAGCCGCTCAAGATCAGCAAGGGTTGCGCGATGCCAGCTCCATCGTCGCGCCCAGCGGCCAGTATGCCGCGCAGATTCGCGCCGTGGGGACAAAGACGTTCGTCCTGCGCAACGGCGTGTGGACGGATGCCGAGTACGATCCGTCCAAGATGACGACGACCAAGGTAGGGTTTGGCAGTGACGACTATTTCAAGCTCATCGCCGCGCGGCCCGAGTGGGGACAGTTCTTTGCGCTGGGCGAGCGTGTCATCGTCGTGCTGGATGGCAAGACTTACGAAACCGTGCAGGGCGCGGGGCAGCCGGTCCAAGTCCCGCCGACCGCTAGCGCGACGCCTGAGCCGACGCGCAAGCCCTCGGCGAGCGCAACGCCAGCAGCGTCCGTCACCGCCAATCCGCCTACGGTCAGGCCAACACCCAGCTCGCCAGCCAGCGGGCCGTGCGGCGGCGCAGCGGCGATGGTGATGGGCGTGGCTGCGGTCGTCGTGGTGACGCGGCGCGCCAGGCGAGAGTAGAATCCCGACGCCAAGACACTAGGTTACAGAAATCCACGAAAGCAATCTGGGCCGCTAGAGATAGCGGCCCAGATTCGTTGGTTGCCCTGCATTGCGGGCAGAAGCATTTCTCTATTGGTGAGCGGCTTTACGTCTGACCTGAGCCAACGCCTCGTCACACAATCGTTCGCTGATCCACAACGCAGGCTGACGCTTGATCTCGTGCATCAGCAATTCAAAATCGGCCAGTGTCAACAGGCTGTTGCGGAACGCCTCAATCAATACACCAATAGTTCCCTTGCACGGGATGCCCAGGCTGCGCGCAGCGCGTCGCGCGTGTTCATTGTCAATCAGCGCCCAATCGGCATGTTCCTGACGGGCCAGGGCAAGAACCTCGGCCTCGCCGGCGTCAATGCCAAATGCCAGGAGGAAATCACCGGCCGGCAATTCTGTGGGCGCAATCCGAATCTGCCCCTGTTGAATAAAGAATTGCGCAACTTCAGCGTCGGGCGCGCCCAGGCGCAGGCCGTTGACGACTACTTCCTGGTAGACCTCGGGTGGTATGAGCACAATCCCGTAGAGTTGATTCAAGAGACCCAATCGCCCCAGCCTGGCCAACGCGATGAGCGGCCCGGCATTGCTGACGACTTTCATGCCAGTTCCTCGCGCAGGGTCTCGTCGTCAGCGGTGGCGCGCAGTCCCTGAGCCGCCGCATACTGTGTCATTTCGCGCAAGGAAACACCGGCCAGCCGCGCCGCGCGCCAAAGTGAGATGCCACCTTGTTTGAACAATGACAATGCTTGCTCCATCTTGACTTGGCGCAGGCCGAGTCGGAGCAACTCGCCCAGATCGCCGTGGTACGGCGCAATTTCTTTGTAGAGGGTCTCGGAGACAGTCAGAGTCAACGTTTCCATTACTTTACCACCTCTCGTGTATCCAATAGGCCCGGGAGCGGGTCCTTTCGCGAAGTATTATACGAGAAGTTGTAGGACAGGTCAACTTGATTGCCGACGCGCCAGCCTGGGACGGCCATCACGCAGACCATGCGCGTCATCAACAGCACGCCGATAGCAACGCCAACGTCTCAGCCTGCAACGCGCGGGCTATGCGGCGAAGGTGATGGGCGTGGCTGCGGTCGTCGTGGTGACGCGGCGCGCCAGGCGAGAGTAGAGCCTCTGCAAGGGTGTGACGAAAAAATGCTTGATGCAAGTCCCCCGGCTTTTGCCAAGTCGGGGGATTTTATCCGGCAAGTATGGTGGCATGGCGGAGAACGCTTCTTCCCTGCCGTCCTCCTTGTCACGCGCTTAACAACGTGGCAACCGAAATATCTTCATCTACGCCTTCCCAGTGTATTCCGATTCCCTTCGCGATGAGCCGCCAATTCTTCCGTTGCTTTGGTGTTGCGTCTCGCAGACGCGGAAACCATTCTAGAGGCGCGGATATTTCGCGCCCATCAGAGAGTGCAACGATGAGCGCATCATCAGTAAAACGGACGTTGAGCGCGAGAACAGCAGTAGGACTAACTACGCTTAAGGTGTTCATACCATTTCTCCAAAAAGAAATCAACGCGTTCCTCGACGATTCTTCTGACTTGTCCAAGTTCCTTTGAATTGTATCCGACTGCCCAAACCAGCGTTACGGGACGTAACCAGAATTTGGCGGCGTTCTCAGCAGATTCGACGTGGATGTGGGGCGGCTCGTTGTCTTCACGACTGAAAAAGAAAAAACGATGTCGCCCAATTCTCAAAACAGT
>CAYHAR010000452.1:0-2476 GCA_964354595.1 uncultured Anaerolineae bacterium
CAAGCTTTCTTTACAGTCTATAACACGTTGGGCTATGGCTTTTCGGAAAAGGTGTACGAAAACTCACTGGCCTTGGAGTTGGTCAAGCTCGGGCTCCAGGTCGAGCCACAGAAAAAGATCGCGGTCTACTATGACAGTCAAGTAGTCGGCGAGTATTTTGCGGATATCGTGGTGAATGGCGTCGTCATCGTTGAGTTAAAGGCCACTCGCCAGCTTTTGGATGAACACGAGGCTCAATTGCTCAACTACCTCAAGGCTACTGTGATCGAGGTTGGCTTGTTGCTCAATTTTGGCCCCAAGGCCGAATTCAAGCGCAAGGTCTATGACAACGAACACAAAGGCTCTCTGGCCTGGACACGACAAAGCGGATAGGACATGGATTCCACAGATGAACACTGGTAAAAAAATCCGTGTTCATCCGTGTTCATCCGTGTCCAGAAAAATGGAGCTGCATCATGGAATATAAAAATACCCTGACGACGTGCATCTACTGCGGCTGCGGCTGCTCGATGTTCATCGAGACGATGGACGGCCACATCACCGGCGTCTGGCCGGCCAAGACCAACCAGATCAGCGGCGGCAAGCTGTGCATCAAGGGCTGGAACGTCACCGGCTTTGTGGACCATCCCGACCGGCTAAAGACGCCGCTCATCCGCAGAGACGGCAAGCTGGTCGAGGCGACGTGGGACGAGGCGTTGACGCTCGTCGCCGAAAAATTGAACGCGGTCAAGCAGGAAAGCGGCCCGGACAGCATCGCGCTGCTGGCTTCGGCCAAGTGCACCAACGAAGAAAACTATTTGATGAACAAGCTCGCCCGCGCGGTGGTCGGCACCAACAACATTGACCACTGCGCCCGTCTCTGACACGCTCCCACCGTGGCCGGTCTGGCCGCAGCGTTCGGGAGCGGGGCGATGACCAACTCGATCCCCGAGTTCGAGACGGACACCAACTGCTTTCTCATCATGGGGTCGAACACGTCCGAAGGCCATCCGCTCATCGCCAGCCGCATCATGAAGGCCAAAGAGCGCGGAGCCAAAATCATCGTGATTGACCCGCGCGACATTCAGATGGCCCGCCTGGCCGACCTGTACCTCCCCTTCCGGCCCGGCACGGATGTCGCCATTCTCAACGGGCTGATGAACGTCATCATCAGCGAGGGATTGGAAGACAAGCCATTCGTCGCCGAGCGCACCGAAGCTTACGACGAGATGAAGGCGGTGGTGGAAAAATACACGCCGGAGCGCGTCGAGGAGATCAGCAGCATTCCGGCGGACAAGCTGCGAAAAGCCGCGCGCATGTACGCCAAGAACAAGCCTTCGGCCTTTATCTACGCGATGGGCATCACACAGCACACGACGGGCGTGGACAATGTCAAGTCCGTCGCCAACCTGGCGATGCTCACGGGCAACCTGGGCATTGCAGGCGGCGGCGTCAATCCGCTGCGGGGGCAGAACAATGTCCAGGGCGCGTGCGACATGGGCGGCCTGCCCAACGTGTACCCCGGCTACCAGGCCGTGACGACGCAAGAAGCGCACGACAAGTTTGAAAAAGCCTGGGGAAGCACGGCGGGATTAAAGGTCGGCCTGACGGTGACGGAGATGGTCAACCAGGCCGGCGAGGGCAAGGTGCGCGCGCTGTACGTGATGGGCGAAAACCCAATGGTATCGGATGCCGACCTCAATCACGCGCAGCATTGCCTGGAAAAGGCCGAGTTCCTGGTGGTGCAAGACATTTTTCTCACCGAGACGGCGCAACTGGCGCACGTCGTTCTGCCCGGCACGGCGTTTGTGGAAAAAGACGGCACCTTTAGCGGCACTGACCGGCGCGTCCAGCGTGTGCGCAAAGCCGTCGAGCCGCCGGGTGAGGCCAGGGCCGATTGGGAGATCATTTGCGCGTTGGCGAAAAAGATGGGCGCGTCCGGCTTTGACTTTGCCTCGCCGCAAGACGTGATGGTCGAAATCGCCAAGCTGACGCCCAGCTACGCGGGCATCAGTTACGAGCGGCTGGAGCAACTGGGCTTTTTGCATTGGCCGTGCCCGACGGCCGAGCATCCCGGCACGCCTTTTTTGCACAAGAACAAGTTCTCGCGCGGGATGGGCCATTTCCACGCCGTCGAGTTCAAGGAACCCGCCGAGCTGCCCGACGCCGATTATCCGCTCACGCTGACGACCGGGCGGTTAATGTTCCACTATCACACCGGCACGATGACGCGGCGCTCGAAAAAGCTCGATCAAGAAGTCTCGGAAGCCTACGTCGAGCTGCACCCGGACGACGCGGCCAAGGTAAAGCTCAACGGCGGCAAGCGTGTGCGTGTCATCAGCCGGCGCGGGCAGATCGAGCTGGGCGTGCGCGTGACCAAGCGCATCAAGCCGGGCATCGTGTTCATCCCGTTCCACTTTGCCGAGGCGGCGGCCAATGCGCTGACCAATTCTGCGATTGACCCCGTCGCCAAGATTCCCGAGTACAAAGTGTGCGC
>CAYHAR010000453.1:0-2454 GCA_964354595.1 uncultured Anaerolineae bacterium
GTCTTGGAGGTAACGCAGGTAGGCCTCCCAGGTGCAGACGTGTGTGACCGGCACCTGAAAGCCTCTTTGGATCAGAAATTGTAGGTTGTTAGCTTTGTTGCCAATGCCAAAAGGAGGTCTTGCGCGATCCAACGATACAACATACTCTGCATCCTTTTGCTGCGTTCTAGAACCCATGACTCTCCTCGTAACAAATTCCAACTAATCACTATCGGACACCCCTCAAATCCGATACGAAAAGACGGCATCAGCCCAATTCCAGTGAGCGCACTTGCAATCAACGAGTCATTTCATCAAATCTCGCAACGCCACTTCCGCTTCAGGAAAGCGGAAGGCAAAGCCCATCTGCTGCAGACGCTTGGGGATTTGCCGCTGGCCTTCCAACACAATGACTGACTTTTTCCCCAGCGCCAGGCGCATGGCAAAGGCCGGGGTGGGGAAGAAAGATGGACGCCGCATCACTTTTCCCAGCGCGCGGCTAAACTCGGCATTCGTCAGCGGATGGGGCGCGCACACGTTGAACGCGCCGCTGGCCTCTGGATGGTCCATCAGGAAGCGAATCGCGCGCACCTCGTCGGCGATGTGAATCCAGGAAAACCACTGCTTGCCGCTGCCCAGCGGCCCGCCGACAAAAAGCTTGAACGGAAGCGCCATGAACGGAAACGCGCCGCCTCTCGTGCTCATCACCACGCCGGCGGTGCGGATCACCGCGCGGCGCACTCTCATCTTTTCGACATCTGCCGTGGCGGCCTCCCAATCGAGGCAGATTTGAGATAGCAAGTCGTCGCCGGGCGACGTCTCTTCGGTAATCTCTTGATCACGACGAATGCCATAGTAACCCACCGCCGAAGCCTGGATGAGGACGCGCGGTTTTTGCCGGGCCGCCTCGATTGCTTGCTTGACCGCCGTGCCGGCGTTCACCCGGCTATTGCGGATCTGGCGCAAGCGCTCGGGCGTCCAGCGTTTGGTGATCAGCGCAAGCATGTTTTCCCCGCCGATGCTTTCGCCGGCCAGGTTGACGATGGCATCGGCGCCGTCGGCCAGCGCGCCCCATCCCTCCGCAGTGCGGCCATCCCAGCGTTCGACGCGCACGCCTTTAGGAAGCGTGGCCGCTTTTCCAGGCGCGCGGCTGAGAATAATAACCTCGTGGCCGTCGGCAGCCAGGCTCTCGGTCAGTGCCCGGCCAATCAGTCCAGTTCCACCCGTGATGATCACACGCATCCGTTCCCCCACCACTCGCCCAAGCTGTTTTATTACAGATTCTGATTGTAACACAACATACATTGTTTGTCAATATTTTGTACATATATTGAATATCTTACATTGACAAATATGACTTGAGGTGGTAAACTGCCGAGAATGAACCCATCAGACGAACAATCAGCCAGCGAAGCGCCACTCTATAACATCGGCATTGTTTCCCGGATGACGGGCATCCTCATAGCAACCCTGCGGATATGGGAGCGTCGCTATGGTTTCCCGCACTCGGCCCGGACGGCGGGGGGACATCGCCTCTACTCGGAGCACGAGGTGTTGCGCTTGCGATGGATCAAGGCGCGGCATGACGAGGGGATGCAACCGCGCCAGGCCATTCAGGCCATGCAGCACCTGGAACGGGAAGGCCGTTTTCCTGAAGCGCCACTGGCTCCGATCACTTTTGTGCAACAGAAAGAGAACGGCGTTTCACTTGCAGTGTTTCGGGAAAACTTTACGGCAGCCCTTTTGGCCCACGATGTGCCAAGGGCTGACCAGTTGCTGGGCGAAGCGATGGCTCTGGTCCCGTTGGAGGATTTGGTACTGGACGTGATCGTGCCTGCCATGTCCGACATCGGCGAGGCTTGGGTGGAGGGACGCGCGACCGTGGCGACAGAACACCTGGCGACTCATTACTTGCGCCATCGCCTGGTCATGTGGACGCTGACCGGGCCGCCCACTCACCCGGTTCGTCCGGTTGTATTGGCTTGTGCGCCGGGGGAACTGCACGAGGGAAGCCTGCTCGCCCTGGGCGTGCTGCTTCGCCGTCGGCGCTGGCGGGTGGCTTATCTGGGGCAGATGGTCCCCTTGCCTGACCTGGCTAATTTGGCGCAAGAGGTCAAGCCGCCTGCCATCGTCTTGGTGGCGATGATGGAAGAATCGGCTCGCGCTTTGGCGGAATGGCCGCGCTGGTTTCCAGAGGCTAAGACCCAGCGGCCCGTCATCGCTTTTGGAGGCCGCATCTTTTCCGAACAACCCGAATGGCGAGAGCGAGTGCCGGGGATATTTTTGGGTGCGACTCTTCAGGAAGGGGTAGAGAGGCTGCAGCAACTATTGAGCGACGTTACAGCGCTAGCGCCCTGATCGGCTTTCGCGATACTTGGCCTGGGTGAGGACGAGCCAGGGCGAGGGCAAGCCTCGCCCCTACGGCGGCGGTTTGGGCATTAGCGATACGACTCGGCTTGTAGCGTAAACAAGCGT
>CAYHAR010000454.1:0-2449 GCA_964354595.1 uncultured Anaerolineae bacterium
GGCCCTCGGGCAGCAGCAGCTCGTAATACCAGATGGCGCTCGTCGGGCCGGTGCGATCAAAGAACAACAAGTTGGTGGGGATGCCGGTATACGGCGCAAAGACGCCGTTGGGCAGGCGCACGATCGTGTGCAGGTTGAAATTCTTGAGCAACTGTTCCTTGATGCGCGCGGTCACGCCGTCGCCAAACAGCGTGCCATTCGGCACGACGACGGCGCAGCGCCCGCCCGGCTTGAGCGAGCGCATGATGAACTGCAAAAAGAGCAGCGCCGTTTCGCCGGCGCGCGTGAGCTCGGGAAAGTTGAGCTGGATGCCCGGCTCTTCTTCGCCCCCGAACGGCGGATTGGTCACGATGACGTTGTAGCGGTCGGCGTCGCCAATATCTTTGAGCGGCTTTTCCAGCGCGTTGGCGCGGCGGACGTTGGGGCGTTCGATGCCGTGCAAGAGCAGGTTCATCGTGCCCAGCAAATAGGGCATGGGCTTCTTTTCGATCCCGTACAGCGTTCGCGTCTGCAACTGCGCTTGGTCCTCGGCGGTGCGGCGCTGCTGCTTGAGGTACTCGTAGCACTCAACCAAAAAACCGCCCGTGCCGCAGGCCGGGTCGAGGCAGGTCTCGCCCAATTTCGGCGCGACGCGCTCGACCATAAAGCGCACGACCGGGCGCGGCGTGTAAAACTCGCCCGAATCGCCCGCCGCGTCGCGCATCTCTTTGAGCATGGATTCATACAGGTGCGACAGCGTAAAGATTTCGTCGTGCGAGGCAAAGTTGACGCGGTGGATCAGGTTGACCAGGTCGCGCAGCAGATAGCCCGAAAGCATCCGGTTGTACGTCTCGCGGAACAGCGCCGCGATGACGAGCTGCTCCTCGCTGCCGTTCAGATCGCGCAGCTTGGGCAGCAGCTTGGTGTTGACCCACTCGGCCAGGTCTGGCCCGGTCAGGCCCTTGTCCGGGTCGGCGGCCCAATCGCGCCAGCGATAGCGCGCGGGAATCACCGCGCGGTACGGTTGGCCGGAAAGGACGGCGCTCGCTTCGCGGCCTTGTTCCAGGTCGTCGTAGCATTTGAGGAACAATACCCACGAAAGCTGCGGCAGCCGGTCAAGCTCGCCGGATAGCCCCGCGTCTTTGCGCATCAGGTCGCGGGCGGATTTGATGATCGAAGAAAGCTGAGCCTGGGTGGTCTTGGGTTCAGCCGCCAGAGCCAGGCGTTTCTTTGAGATGGATTTTGTGGTTGCTTGTTTGGTCATGGCAAGTGATCCGTTAATTTTTCGTACAATAACATTTCCATTTGATCTACCGCCGCCCGCAGCGTCCCCGCGCCGCCGAACAGCGCGGCGATTTCCTGGAGCGTGCCGTACTGCTCGAACGGCTGCACCTTGAGCACCAGGCTCAGGTCGTCCAGTTGCCGCAGCCCATAGTCGGCGTATTTATCCAGCAGCTGGTCCAGAATATTGCGGGCGGCCGGCGTATAGGTGTTGAAAAAGTTGGGCTTGTCCTGGCGCAGTTTTTCCGCGCGCTCGCGGCGGGTGAGCAGCGGCGCATTAAAAGCCACGTGCAGCAGCAGATCGAGCGGGTCGGCGTCCTGGTGATGCGTGATCAGCGCCAGGTGGTCGGGGTCAATGCCGCAGTGCGCCAGCGCGTCCAGCACCTCGCGGCGTCGCTCGGCCAGCGGCCAATAGTCGCGCAAATGTTCGGCCTGGGGCCACAAGCGCCGGACGTGGTCGCGGACGTAATCGGTGAACGCCACGGTGCGCAGCACATTGTCTTGCGCGTCGAGCTCAAAGGCTTGCTCGCCCACCACGTACACCGGCACGCCGTCCACGTAAAACTTGCGCGGCTGGGCGGCCTGGCCGCCGGACTCGCGCCACTCGCCCACAGCAGCATAGTTGACTGGTTCTTCTGGAATCTCTGGCCCCAGCGTGCCGTCTTCGCTGTCCTGCGTTTTCACCACCTGCCCGTTCTCGTCAATCGTCTGCTTTGTGACGCGCACCGGGTCGCCGTCAAAGGCCGGATCGTAAAACAGCCGCGTCGCGCCGACGTAATCCACGATCGTGAACCACAGCTTGTCGCGCTCTTCCAGAACGCGCGTCCCGCGCCCAATGATCTGCTTGAAATCCGTCATCGAGTTGATCAGCCTGAACAGGACAATGTTGCGGCAGGTCGGCGCGTCCACGCCCGTCGTCAGCATGTGCGACGAGGTGAGGACGACGGGCGTCTCGGATTCGGGGTCTGAGAAATTGTCCAGGTGTCCGCGCCCTTCTTTGCCCTCGTCCGAAACGACGCGCGCCACATAGTCGGGGTGAAGCTTGACCAGGTCCTCGTTTTCGCGCGCGAGCGCGTTGCGCATGTCCAGCGCGTGCTCCTGATCCTGGCAAAAGATGATCGTCTTGTCGTAGCGGCCTGTGGCCTTGAGGTGATTCGTCAGGTGTCGGGCCACGACCTCGGTGCGGGTG
>CAYHAR010000455.1:0-2448 GCA_964354595.1 uncultured Anaerolineae bacterium
TAGCCGTTGGAGGTCAAAGCGCCGTTGCAATTGGCCGGGCCGTTGCCCGCGACGATGGTGTTTTGCAGCGTGATGGCGCCGCCGGCTTGATGGAGGCCGCCTCCGCCGCTCGTTGCCGTGTTGCTGGCAACGGTAGTGTAGGTCAGGACGGTCGCGCCGCCGTAGGCGTAGAGGCCGCCGCCAGAAGTGCTAGTAACCGTGTTGTGGCTCACGGTCGCGTTGATCAGGGTCAGTGTGCCATCGTGATTGTAGAGGCCGCCGCCCTTTTGGCGGGCCGTGTTGCGAATGACATACGCCCGATCCAACGTCACGTCGCTTCGCCAGACGTATACTCCGCCGCCATTGTTTTCGGCAGTATTGTTGGCGATTTGCCCGCCGCTCAACGTTGCCCGTCCCGTCTCGAAAAACAACCCGGCGCCATAGCCATCCGACGCGCCGGTGGCGCTGTTGTAAGCGACGAGGCTATCGCCGATCTGGGTAAAGGCCGCCGTGCTGCCGACGACGTACACTCCGCCGCCGCTGCGGCTGGCGGTATTGCTCAGGAGAGAGCCGCTGCTGAATGTCGTGCGACCACTGTTGAGGTACAGCCCGCCGCCGTACTGGGCGGCGTTACTGACAACCTGTGTTCCACTCAAGGCGGCGCTGCCAGAACTGGCAACGTATATTCCGCCGCCATACCAGCGAGCAGTATTGCTGAGAATCTGTCCTGCATCCCAAGATGCGCGGCCTTGGTCAACATGGACCCCACCGCCATAGTTGGCAGAGTTACTGGCAATTGCGCTGTTGCCGGTCTGGGTAAAAGCCGCCGTAGTCCAGTAGACGTACACTCCACCGCCATCCTGGACGGCAGTATTGCTGAGAATTTGTCCCCCCTTCAATTCGACGAGGCCGACCGGATGTTGGACATGGGCTTTTTGCCCGACATCCGTCGAGTTCTGCGCGCGCTGCCGACTCTACGGCAGACCATGCTCTTTTCGGCCACGATGCCGCCGCACATCCTGGCGCTCGCCCGCGAGGTTCAACGCGACCCGGTCAAGGTCGAGGTCGCCGTGGCTCGCCCGCCGGAGGGGATTGATCAAAAGCTCTACCCGGTGCCCAAGCACCTCAAGATCAAGCTGCTGTTGAACTTGTTCGATAGCAGTGAGATGACGAGCGTGCTGGTCTTTACCCGCACCAAGCACGGCGCGGACAACCTGACGCAGAAGCTAAAGCAGGCCGGCGTCAAGGTGGCGACGATTCACAGCAACCGAACGCAAGGCCAACGCGTGGCGGCGCTCGAAGGCTTCCGGCGGGGTCATTACCGCGTGCTCGTGGCGACGGACATTGCCGCGCGCGGCATTGACGTGGAGGGCATCTCGCACGTGCTCAACTTTGATGCGCCGGGGACGGCGGAGGACTATGTGCATCGCATCGGTCGCACCGCCCGCGCCGAAGCGACGGGTGACGCAATCACGTTCGTCACTCCCGCCGACGAGCCGATGGTCCACGGCATCCAGGAATTGATCGGGCGGCGGCTGGAACGCTGCACCGTGCCCGGCTTTGATTACGGCGTGAAAGCGCCCTCGTATGCCAGGCCCACAGTGCAGGAGCTTCAGCGACAGTACACCACCCCGCGCACCACCCGCCAGCGTTGGGCGCAGATGCTGGGCGGGCGACGCAGACACTAACGAGGATGCTCAACCCTGCAAAGGTCAAAGCGCCCTCTACAAGGTTGCCACTCTGACGCGGCATCGTGTGCACGCAAAGCTTGTCAGCACGCGAAGCGGCACTGCTGACACCCCTTTGCCGCAGCGCCGCTTCGCGTGCGGCAGAACAAGTTTGTCTGACAACTCTTGCGTGCACACGTGGCATCGGGCGATTTGACAGCCCGTTAGAAGGGATTATAATCCCGCCCAACTTGGCTCCCAGCTGGCGCGAACGCAGCCATTCGCTTCCCCATGTGTGCTCGTTGCGGCCGAGACTCTAACCTCACCCTGTCCACAACGATCCCTATGTTAATGTATTTGTGTTGCGCCCATAAGGAGGAGCCGCACGATGTCCGGCAACCATCGTCGGATTCAAGTGGCCCGCCCATTCCAGTTCCTCGTCTAGTTCATCCAGCTTTTTGTAGAAATCAAAATCGTCTGCCTCGCGCTCTGCCACGCTCACACGACGGCCTGGGTTCAGGCTCCAGCCGTGCGCCTCAATCTCTTTCAACAGGGATAGAATGGCGCTCCTGGCGATGACTGTTTTCGATTGACAAAAACAGATACGGCAGACTCACAAGGAGAATGAGCATGACCCAAGAAACTCTCGGCTACGTGGAACTAGAGTGGACTTGCAAACGATGCGGGACGAAAAATCTCGGCTCACAAAAGGCGTGCTCCGGGTGCGGCGCGGCGATGAGCGACCAAGATCAGTTCGAACTGCCCGCCCAACAAGTGCTCACCACAGACGAAGAGGCGTTGA
>CAYHAR010000456.1:0-2447 GCA_964354595.1 uncultured Anaerolineae bacterium
TAGTTCCAATGATTCTGGCGTGTACGTGCACCAGCTTTAACCCTGGCGCATTGCTAGGTGGCAAGGGCACTCCAACGGCAGTCAGGCCCTCGACCGGTGGCACGCCGCCAGTGGGCAAGCCGACCGCGACCAAGCCCGCCGCGTCCGGCGGCGGTGTGCCCAGCAACATTCCGGCAGGTAGTTTCGTCTACCAAGTCACCGACGCCGGCGCGGACGATAAAAAGATCGAGGGCGGCGTCCTTCAAGATCAATCCACCACGTCCGAGTATGTGATCGGTTTTGGTGAAAAGGGCGCGCTGGCCCGTTATAGCGTGACGCTGTTCATCCTGCACGACGTCAAGCCGGGCAAGATCACGCTCAAGCCGTATGACAAGAAATCGGCCGCCAAAGGGCCGAGCGCGGCGATCTTTATCGGGGCCTGGTTCTATTATGCAAGCGGCGGAACACTGACGGTGGACTCGGTGGCTGATAACAAGATCACCGGCAGTTTCGAGTTCAAGGCCAGTCGAGAGGACGATCCATCCAAGTCGGTCACGGTCAAGGGCGCGTTCAACCAAATTCCGTTGGTCAAAAAGTAGTGTGGTGACGTCGAGACCCGAAGGGTTGGGAAAACCCTTCGGGCCGTGGGAGACCGGCATGGAAGACATATTTCTCAATCTCGTCGTGATCGCGCTTGTCGCGGTAGTGATTGGCGGGGTCTTTATCGTCTACTATAGTCGCCAGGCGCGCAAGGAAGCGCAACTGGCGCGAGAGGCCCAATCGCGCGGCTGGCAATACCAGCGCATTCGAGAAAGACTCGTATCCGGTTATCGCTTGAGCGGCGTGGCGAGCGGCAATGTGGCCTGGACGTTAGAATCCACTGCGCAATCCAGTGATGGGGAGGCTGCTCCCGGCTCGTCCAGCATTGTGCGCCGCACGCGCTGGTGGAGCGAGGCCGCCACGCTGCCGAATCGGATGGCGCTGATTGGGTCGCGCCCGGCAGCCGGACCGTCGCCCAACGTGCTCGGTGGCCTGGGCGGCATGGTCGTCCAGGCGGCTTTGCGCGTGATGCTCGGCGACCAAGCCGGCCAGGTCGCCGGCCTGAGCGAAGCGCAGGTGGGCAGCGAGACATTCCGCGAACGCTACATGGTCTTTGCGCACGATCCAACCGAGGCGCAGAGGCTGCTCGGCGCTGGCGTGGAATCGGCGCTGCTCAACTGGCCCATGCGGCAGCAGATAGTGATCAAGTTGAGCCAGAGCGGGATCGAGGTCAGCATTTTGGGCAAGCAGATCACCGAGGTTGCCGAGATCGAACAAATCGTCGGATTGGGATCGCGGTTGGTCTTGGCCTGGCAATCGCGCGCGTGAACAGTGCAGACCTGACAGGTCCGCTTGCGGGAGACCTGTAATGTCTGCGGAGGTAAGCATGTCATCCATCATAAAATTCTTCTTGCCATCCGAGTACGTGATGCGCCGATATGCGCGCCGGAAAGTGATCGGATGTATCGGCGGACTGATCGGACTGCCGCTGATTTGTTTGTTTTTCGTCAGCCTGCCCTGGCTCACCAACGCGCTGAACTCGATGGGTAAGGACCAGACGCCGTGGGCGCTGGCGGGTTTGGGTGTCGCCGGCTGCGGGGTGATGCTGGTCGTCGTGCTCGGCGCAGTCGCGCTGATAGCGCAGCGTCGTTCCGGCTAGCCGGGCGCAGAGATCTACTCGAGGAGAATTGCCATGTCCGCATTTTTCAGGTCTGCGTCCAAGGACTATATGCGCTCACTCGTCATCGGCTTGATCGCCGCCGCCATTGGATTGCCCCTGGGCTGTGTGTGTGTCTTGATTCCGCTCGGAATCGTGACCACGTCGGACCAGGCCAGCATCTGGATCTTGATCGTGCCGATGGCGGCGTTCCTGTTTTTGTTGTTTGGAGGCGGCATCGCGGTTGCGGGATTCAGCCTGTACCGGCGCAAGTCACGGCTGGATTCTGTCTTTGCGCCCCTGGGACTGACCGGCAGTCTGTACATGCTCAACGGGCGGCAATATCGCGGCGACGCGCAGGGGCGGCAAGTGGACGTGCGCTTTTATCGCGGCCCGACGCTGGAAATTTACGTCTCCACGTCCGTGCAAACTCGCGCCGGCATGGCCGAACGCTCTGCTCTGGGCACTGCGCTCGCTGGTTTCTTTAATCGCACGCCGTTGCAGCTCGACGACCCCGCGCTGAGTGGGTTGGACGTCTATGCGCTCGACGAAGGCTGGACGCGCTTGCTATTGGCGCAGCCGGAAGCCCGCGCGGCGCTCTTGCGCTTGATGCAAGCGAGCAACTGGGCGGCACTGCATCAGGTTCACCTCCAGCCGGGGGCGTTTCAGTTGCGGCTGTACCGCAACCGGAATTTGTTCAAATACGATATTTCGCCGGAAGAAGGGCGGCAATGGCTGGAGGATTTGATGACGCTGGCGCGCGTAGCCGAAA
>CAYHAR010000457.1:0-2428 GCA_964354595.1 uncultured Anaerolineae bacterium
CGTTATTCCCGCTTTAAAATACTGAAGAACAAGCTCTCTCGACAAGATATAGAAAGTATCTTCTCAATAATTCGCGGTGAACGTTTGTGCTGGCGTCTTGCGGCCACCACATGCACGGCTCATTCTGTGCCCGACCGCCATATACAGTGGTTTGGGCGATGCGCACAGATGTTTTACCGCTACTTTTTGAGAAGATACTATAGAAATATTAGCAGAAAAGATCAACTCTTATCGCAAGGAGGGCTACGATAAGTTGAACCGTGTTTTCAATACTTTTCTCGAATCAGATGGCAATCAGGCCAAATCAGAGATACTCGGATATCTTGGGCTAAAAGAGCCTGTGCTCGACTTTATCACCGAGATCAAAAACAAGAACTTCCATGCCTGGGTTCTCCTAGAGGAACACAAGGAAGTCGGCGTCATGCACTTTGACGGTGAATACTATGTGGTTACTCCAGAGGGCGATGTCCTGGCTATAGTTGAGACACTTGAGGAGGCTTTGAAGGAAATAGCCTTGATGGTAGATTAGCCAACCTGGGCCAATTGGTCAACAGCCAGAGCCACCTCTCACTCCTTGCCACTTGAGTCAAACGGGATTATAACACGCAGGAAAATCACGGTCAATAAACCCGTCGGAGCAAATCATGTCGAATCTGATTGAATCGAAACAAAACTGTCCTATCCGCTAACATGTCGAACACTTGACAGAACGCTATTGGCGTTTCATCCAAGCTGGATAACTGCATTTGCCAACGCGCGGCAGGCCAGCGCACTGTTCAAGATGTTAGCGGACAGCACAGAATCGAAACAAAACTGGGAAAAAGGCTCACTCGCCCGCACGCTCAAAAAATCGCCGGAGCGCAAGCCGGAATTCACCACCTCGTCCGGCATACCACTCGACCGGCTCTACGTGCCGGAAGAAGCGCCGGTGGATGAGCGGCAGTTGGGCTTTCCAGGCGAGTATCCCTTCACACGCGGCGTCCAGCCCATGCCGGAAGGGCTATTCCTCATGTCGAGCATGATGCCGTGCAGGTCGAGTTTTTGACCTGCGGCGTCTCTCACGATCACCGCCTCGTCGCGCACCCACACCACTCGTCCATCGCGCGCCACCAGGCGATATTCCTCGCGGAACGGCTCGCCTGTGGCGTGGCTGCGCCGATCCGCTGTCCAGGCGCGGTCGCGGTCGTCCGGGTGCAGATGCTCGATCCACGTCCCAGTGGGATCGGCTATCCACTCTTCCGGCGTGATGCCGAGCAGCAACTTGATTCGCGGGCTGGCGTATCCCAACCGGCTGTCCTCGGTAGCTCCCCGGTAGACGAACACAGGCAACTGTTCCACCAACTGGCAAAATCTTGTTTCGCTCTCTTGCAGCGCTTCTTCTATACGCTTGCGCTCGGTCACGTCGCGCCCGATGCCGAGGAAACCGATGGGCTGGCCCTGGCTATCCCGGAGCAAGGTGATTCTGACTTCGCCCCAAAAGGTCGAGCCGTCCTTGCGGCAAAACTCGAGCGCCAACATTTTAGAGATTTCCAGATCTTGACGCGCCGGCTTGTCCGGGGTCAGCTCTTGTCCCACAACCTGCAAGAGGGTGTCCAATGAGGCGGGGATCACTTGCTGATCGAGCGGCAACGCCCGCAATTCCTCCAGGGTGTAGCCCCGGGCGCGCACGACGGAGGGGCTGATAAAGGTGGTCGTCAGGCTCGTGTCCATCAACCACACCGTGTCGGACATGTTGTCCGTGATGAGGCGATAGAGCTCTTCCGATTCGCCTAGTTTCTCCTCAACCTGCTTGCGCTCGGCGGCCTCGGCCAGCAGACGAGCGTTCGCTTGCAATAACTCGTGCTCGCGGCGTTCGAGTTGGTCGCGCGCTTCTTTCAGGCTGCCGGCCATCAAGCCTTGGGCTTTAAGTGATGGCGTCAAATCCCCTTTGGCAATAGCCAGGGCAAAGCTTTGCGCGGACAAGAGGTCTGCGAGTATCCTTGCCAGTTTTTCCTGGTTTTCCGGGCTGCCGGGCAGTTGTGGAGGCGGCGCAGCGCCCTGTGTCCAGGCATCTTGAATCGCCTGGAGCGCCAGTCCTAATTCGTCGTTTGCGTCCATAGAAAACCTTCTCTCTATTTGGCGGTTGCCTTACGATTTAGCTTTGCGTCTTGGGCGGATGGGGGCAGGGGGAGGCGCGCTGACGTAGCGCCACATGACGCGCCGCAGTGCAGCGGTGAGTTGGGGCGTGTGCGGGAACCGCTCGCGCGTCGTGACAATCAGGCGGACGATTTCGGCGCGGCGTTTACGTTCGGATGGCATGGGGCACTTTCTTCCCCAGCCCTCCCCCGTTGCATGGAGTGCGCAACGGCGGAGGGTGTGGGTGGGGGTTATTCTCCCATGATCTGGGCGACGATTTCGCGGCTGCGGGGTCGGACGTCAAAGTCCACGT
>CAYHAR010000458.1:0-2427 GCA_964354595.1 uncultured Anaerolineae bacterium
AGCGATCAAAGGACTGGCCGAAGCGGAAGCGGCTGCGCGGCTCAAGGCAGAAGGCTACAACGAACTGCCCTCGGCCAAGCGGCGCAGCATCCTGGCCATTGCGTTCCAAGTCGTGCGCGAGCCAATGTTTTTGCTGCTCGTCGCCTGCGGCGTGATCTACATGATCTTGGGCGATCACGAAGAGGCGCTGATGCTGCTCGGCTTTGTCTTTGTCGTCATGGGCATCACGCTTTATCAGGAGCGCAAAACGGAGCGCGCGCTGGAGGCGCTGCGCGATCTTTCCAGCCCGCGCGCGTTGGTCATTCGCGACGGCGAAGAAAAACGCATCGCCGGGCGCGAGGTCGTGCGTGGCGATGTTGTGGTCTTGAAGGAAGGCGACCGCGTCCCGGCCGATGCGATGCTGCTTTCGTGCGTCAACCTCTCGGCAGACGAGTCGTTGCTGACAGGTGAATCGGTGCCGGTGCGCAAGATCGCTGCGGATGGCGCGGTGGAAATGGGCCGCCCCGGCGGCGACGATTTGCCCTTTGTTTATTCCAGCACCCTGGTGGTGCAGGGACACGGCATTGCCGAAACCCAAGCTACCGGTGCCCGCACCGAAATCGGCAAGATCGGCAAAGCCTTGCAAACCGTCGAGCAGGAAGACACGCTGCTGCAAAAACAGACCGGGGTGCTGGTCCGCAACCTGGCTATCGTGGGACTGTCGTTGTGCGTCGTGGTGGTAGTCGTCTTTGGAATCACGCGCGGCAACTGGCTGCAAGGATTCCTGGCCGGCATCACGCTTGCGATGGCGACCTTGCCGGAAGAATTTCCTGTCGTGCTCACAATCTTTCTGGCGCTGGGCGCGTGGCGCATCTCGCAAAAGCAGGTGCTCACCCGCCGCGTGCCGGCCATCGAGATGCTTGGCTCGGCCACCGTGCTGTGCACCGACAAGACCGGCACGCTCACGCTCAACCGCATGTCGGTCGCCCAGATTTTCGCGGGCGGCCAGTTTCACGATGTCAGTGCCCAGTCCGCCACCCGCCTGCCGGAAACGTTCCATGAGCTGGTCGAGTTCAGCATCCTCGCCAGCCAGGAAGACCCGTTTGACCCGATGGAAAAGGCAATTCACCAGCTCGGCAGCGAGCACCTGGCGCAGACCGAACACTTGCACAGTGACTGGACGCTGGTGCAAGAATACCCCTTGTCGAAAAAACTGTTGGCGCTTTCGTACGTGTGGAAATCGCCGGACGGCGCAGACTATGTGATCGCGGCCAAGGGCGCGCCCGAAGCCATCGCCGACCTGTGCCATCTGAACGAGGCGCAAGGGAAGGAACTCGACCAGCGCATCGGCGTGATGGCGAACGAAGGGCTGCGCGTGCTCGGCGTAGCCAAGGCGCACTTTCAGCAAGCGGGCCTGCCCGACCATCAGCACGATTTCACGTTCGAGTTTCTGGGGCTGGTGGGGCTGGCCGACCCGGTGCGCCCGACGGTGCCCGCCGCGATCAAAGAATGCTATACGGCGGGCATCCGTGTGGTCATGATCACCGGCGACTATCCCGCCACCGCGCAAAACATCGCCCGCCAGATCGGCCTGATGCCGGCAGACCGGTTTATCACCGGGCCAGATCTGGATGGGATGTACGACGTAGAGCTGCAGCGACGCATCCAAGACGTCAACATTTTTGCGCGCGTTGTGCCAGAGCAAAAACTGCGTATCGTCAACGCCCTCAAGGCCAATGGCGAGATCGTCGCCATGACAGGCGACGGCGTGAACGACGCGCCTGCGCTGAAATCGGCGCACATTGGCATTGCCATGGGCGGACGCGGCACTGACGTGGCGCGCGAATCCGCCGCGCTGGTGCTGCTGGACGACGATTTTTCGTCCATCGTGCAGGCTGTCAAGCTGGGCCGCCGGATTTTCGACAACATCAAAAAGGCCATCGCCTACATCTTTGCCATCCACGTGCCGATTGCGGGCATGTCGCTCATCCCCGTGCTGTTCAAGTGGCCGCTCGTCTTGATGCCGGTGCACATCTTGTTTCTGGAGCTGATCATTGACCCGGCCTGCTCGACCATCTTTGAGGCGGAGCCGGAAGAGGCCAACGTGATGCAGCGCCCGCCGCGCAACTCGAAAGAGCCGCTGTTCAGCCGGCGGACGTTGGGTCTGAGTCTCTTGCAAGGCGCGAGTGTGCTGGTAATCGTTCTGGCCGTCTTTGCCTCGGCGCTGTTTCGCGGCCAGGGTGAAGCCGAGGCCCGCACCTTGTCGTACACGACGCTCATCATCGCCAACCTGGGGCTGATCTTGACCAACCGCTCGTGGACGCGCACGATCTGGGACATGCTGCGCTCGCCCAATGCCGCGCTGTGGTGGGTGCTGGGAGGCGCGACGGTGTTTTTGAGCCTGGTGCTGTATGTGCCATTCTTGCGCGATCTGTTCAGATTTGCCTT
>CAYHAR010000459.1:0-2415 GCA_964354595.1 uncultured Anaerolineae bacterium
TCAGCACGCGGTCGAGCTGGTCTCGCGGCGCCGGGCAGCCATACGGCAGCTTGCCCTCTTTGAGCGCCTTGGCCGCATCTTCCGACATCAGCCCACCAAGCTTGTTGTCATCCTTGATGATGTCGTAAAGCGCCATCACCGTCTTTTCTGGGTAAGGCGAACTGGTCGGGTCATCGCCGACCACCAGCGAGATAATGTCAGTCTCGGCCGGATCAACCAGTTCATTGCTGTTTTGCTTGTAGTAATTCTTGTTTTCGCGCGGCACATAGACCTTGCGGTCGGCCAGTTGGCTGCGCGCGTCTTTGCGCCGCGTGAGGACGGTGACTTTGTCTTTTTCGACCGTTATTCCGCCGTCGGCGCGGAACAAGCCAACTGCTTTATAGCTCATTGCGTCAGGATTGGAGGATGGCTCGGTGTCCAGTTGGTCCTTTTTGTTGTCGCGCCAGCTAAAGAGGCTGAGTTGGACGATGACGGCGTTGGGGTCAGTGTCTTTGATGAGCAACTCTGGCCCTTCGGAGCCGGACAGCGCCTCCATCACGTAAGGCTCGACTTTGTGCTCGCCCAGGTAAAACTCGTCGGGCAGCTTGAGCGGGTGTGGGTAAATCCAGCGCGGCTTGCCGTGATCCTGGCGGTACACCACGCCGCCGATTGGCGTGATTTTCTTGCCGTCCTTGGTGAGGTCAAAGCGGTAGAGGACGACGCACTGCAATTGGCCTTTGCCGTCGGTATCCAGCGCGGTCTGGCTGATAAAGCTCCAGCCCTTGGGCATCAGCCCGCTGAAATCGCCGTTGCATTTGCCCTGGCCTGTCCCGCATCCCGCCAGGAGCAGGCCGAGCAGCATCAACATTGCAAGCTTTGTAGGGATACGCAATTTGCCCTCCTCGTGATGATGTCATTCTGAGCGCCCAAAGGGCGCGAAGAATCTCGTCCATGCGGGGCCGATCCTTCGCTCAGGGTGGCAAGTTGTCTCATCATTGTCCAACTACTTGGGTCTTTTGATCCGCCACCGGCCCTCGATCTTTTCGAGCCTCCAGGTGATCGGCGTCATATCTTTGGTCGTGCCATCTTTGTACTTGCACTTGCCGCTGGCGACGATTTGCGGCTGATCCTCTGTGCCTTGAATCTTGAGGTCTTGGACCAGCACGCGGTCGAGCAGAGTGCGGTCGGGCGAGCAGCCATAGGGCAGCTTGCCCGCCTTGAGGTCGTCGAAAGCGCCTTCTGCCATCAATTCCTTGAGATAGGTATCATCTTTCACGTGCTGGTAGAAATCCAGTACAGTTTTTTCTGGATAGCACACGACTCCGGGGGCAGTGTCCCCTAACAGCGAAACCATCTCTGTCTCTGCTAGAGCAACCAGCGCAGAGGTGTCCTCCGGATTATTGTAGTAGAACCTGGTCTTTTCGGACGGTACATAGGTTCTCTGGTGGGCTAGTCCACAGCGCGCCATCCTGATGCGTTCCACGACAACAACTCTATCCATCCTGATGGTCACTCCGCCTTCGCCCATGAACCAACCGAGCAGTTGATAGTGCATCTTATTCGGGTCGCAAGGAGCATCAGGGTCGTTTTTCATTGGGTCGTCCCAGCCGAAAATGCTGGCTTCAATGACCGTACCATTCGAGTCCTTATCTTCGATAATGAGCTCCGGCCCTTTGGAACCGGAAAGTATGTCGGCAACCCGCGCGGTGACCTCATGTTCACCCAAGTAATAGTCCTTCGGCGGTTTCAGTGGGTAAGGGCAGACCCAGCGAGTTGTACCGCCGTGATCACGGCGGTACACTACTCCCCGCACAGGCTCAACTTGCCGCGTGGGACCGAGACGATATAACACAACACACTCTGTTTTGCTGTCGCCGTCCGTGTCTAGCGCGTTCAGCCTATCAAGCACCCAGCCCGTAGGTATCAAATCGCCCAAATCCGCGTGACACCAATCTGGCGTTGGCGAAGGAGACGGGGTTGAAGTTGAATCTTGCCCGTCACATCCAGACAATATCAGACTGAGCAGAATCAGTGCCGTCACGACAAAGCGGTGGGGGGCGCTCATGGGTTGCTCCCGTGGTCGTCGTCAAAGGACACGGTTCGCGCGCTACTTTTTCTTCGATGATTTCTTGGATCTTTTCCGCTTGCGCGCCCGCGCGGGCAGCTTGACCGGCGGCAGCAGCGCCGCATCCAGGACCTCGGCAATCTCCTCCACAAGCACGAACCGCAAGTCGCGCTGGACGCGCTTGGGAATCTCGACCATGTCTTTTTTGTTCTTTTTGGGCAGGATCATGGTCTTTAGCCCGGCGCGGTGCGCGGCCAGCACTTTTTCTTTCAGCCCGCCGATGGGCAGCACACGCCCGCGCAGCGTGATCTCACCGGTCATCGCCACGTCACGGCGCACCGGCCGCCGCGTGAACGCGCTGACCAGCGCCG
>CAYHAR010000460.1:0-2411 GCA_964354595.1 uncultured Anaerolineae bacterium
CAGTTATCCCCCCAGCACTTGACGCCGCCTGTGGCGGTCAGCGCGCAGGTGTGATACAAGCCGGCCGCCAGCGCGGTGATCCCTTGCAGCGGGCCGCCCGCCCCAGCTGGCAGAGATGGCAGCCGGGCGGCCTGTTCCAACGCACCTGAACCGGACATCACCGGCGACCCTTCGGATCTGGCCGGGATGGGTGATACGCCAATCAAGCTGAATCCCAGGACGGTCAAAAGGATTATGGAAAAAAGCGGTTTGGTTTTCATTTGATTCTCCCTCGCAGGTAACGTTTGATGCTCATCCATGAGCACCACGTCCTGTCCCCACATTCTACGTTCGCCAACGCTTTCGTTGGAATAGGAGACGAGCTTGTGCAAAGTGGCGAGACGGCTTGACCTTCATTATGACCGCCATCGTGGCTGGACAAGACGCCCATGATCGTGTCAAAGAGCCTTGTCGGGCCGTTGACGCCGCGTGGCAAAAGAGGTAACCCTGACCTCCACATTTCTACGCAACCTGGACTCGAGGTCGGGAACATGTCCCGGGAATAGCGCCGGTCGTCATGCGAACCAGGCAGCCGTTACCCGTGCAATGACATTGTACGCCAGAAAGCCATGTGCGCGGGTTTCGGTTCGGCGACAATCGAGTTACGGAGCGCAAAAGCAGCGGATAGGCAACGGATAAGCGGATACAACCCGGACGCGCAGAAATCCGTTTATCCGTTTTCATCGGCCGCGTTCATCTCGCGTCATCCTCGCGTAATCGCCAGATTCCCTCCCCTTTATCCCCTTTACAGGGGACCAAGTGCAGGGGACTAAGCGCGCAGCACGCCCCACGAGCGCAGGAACAGACTGAGCGACCGCGTGTACACTTGCCCGCCATCCAGCACCGTGACCGTCGTCGGCGTGTAGCCGATGGCGATCACCGTATGCTCGTACGGCGCGACCAGCGTCTTGTCGCCATCGGACGCGGTGTACCACACGGCGCGCCCGTCGCTCACGTGACCCGTGATCCACACGATGACGGGCCGTCCGGCGGCAATCTCGGCGCGCGCCGCTTCCCAACTCGTGCCGCGCTGCGCCGTGGCCGCGACGCCATACGCGCGCAAGAGCGCCGCCACCGGCCCGGCGTGAACGCCGTAAGGATTCGGCGGAATCTGCCCCCACGCGCCATACACGCTGCCCACGAATCCCTTTTCCGGGTTGTCGCTGGCAGGCAGGCGATCAAAGAACTCGATCTCGCCGAGGCGCGCGCCAAAATAAGCGGCCCAATCCACCGCCGACCGCGCCTCGCAGTCGAGCGGGAGCGATTGCGTCCGCCCGCTAATGTTCCAGATGCGCGCCGAGGCCGGAATCCCCGGCGGCGTGGGCGTCACGGGTGGCGGCGGCGTGGGCGGCCCGACAGGAATGACGAGCTGCTGGCCGACATGGATGATCGTGCCAGAGAGATGGTTGGCAGATTGGATCGCCTGCACGCTGACGCCATACCGCCGGCTGAGACCATACAGGCTTTCGCCAGGCTGGACGATGTGGATGACCGGGCCGCCAGGGGGCGGTGGGATGGGAGTAGGAAACGGCGTGAATGTGACGGGAGGCGGTGGCGTGAGGGTCGGGCCGGGCGGCGGCGTGGGATTGCCCCGGGGGATGGTCAACACCTGCCCCACATAGATCAAATTGCCGCGCAGACCGTTAGCGATTCGGATAGCGTCTACGGTCACGCCATATTTGAGCGCGATGCGATACAATGTGTCGCCGCGCCGGACGATATGCGTTTGCGTCTGCGCCGAGGCGGGCGTCGCCAGCAAAAGCCAGGCCAATATCAGCGCGATCAGGCCTGCGCTCAGTGATACGCGCCCAAGAATGGTCGCGCTGCGCTCTGACCTTGATAACATACAGTGATTCATGTCAAGTCCGAGGAAATAGTTCCCTGGTCACTGCGAATTGTCGCGCCGACAGATAGCAGACTCGGCATGATGTCATTCTACGCCGGAAAAAGCCTGGCGTTGGTTTCGGCTCGGCTACGGTTGGGTTACGACGCGCCGGACCGTCCGTGTCTTGCCCCTCTCATCAGACACGACTGTTGCGTGGTTACGGTCAGCAGTTGAAGAACTGGTTTCTTTTTGCTCGAAACGATGGAACAGAAAACGTCAGGCGTTTATGCCGCGTCCTGGCGACTAGAGTCGAGCCGTTAGAGGATGATAAGAAACCATCACTCTTTGTTCTCATCGTTCACTCCTCGCCGGGCGCGCTTCTTGGCTTCCAGCAATCTATCGGCCAGTGCCCCTGGCGCAGGTGCGGGTGAAGGCGGCGATGGCGCGGGTTCTTCTGCGCGCGGAGGAGCAGCTTCCACCGGCGGCGCGGCGGGACGAGCCGTCGCCGCGCGTTCTTTGGCGCTCATCAGGCGCGCCACGCGAGGCG
>CAYHAR010000461.1:0-2406 GCA_964354595.1 uncultured Anaerolineae bacterium
TGCCGACGAGACCGGCGAGATGCTGGTCAGCTCGTACCGCGCCACAACGCAGGCGCTGATGGATGCCGGGCGCGCGCCGTTCATCGGCGACCGCGTGACGGTGGAAGGGACGCTGCGTATTCGTCAGGATAGCACGTCGCTCACGCTCAACTCTGCCGATGCGTTGCGTGTCCAACGTCCGCAGCCGGTGGCGATGGACATTGGAAAAATTGACGCGACGTCTGCGCTGCGCGTCGTGACGATTCGCGGCCAGGTGCGCGCGGTGCGCTCGCCGTACAAGGGATTGACCCTCGTCACGCTGCGCGACGTGACGGGCGAGATGGACGTGGCCGCGCCCGAGGCCCAAGTGTCGCCGGGGCAAAGCGCAGAGGCGACCGGTTCAGTCACGCTTTACAGAGACACGCCGCAGGTCACGCTCGCCCGCGCCGACGCGTTGCGCGTGCTGGCTGAGCCGACGTTGATTACGTCTCCTGCTCACATCGGCCAGCTCGCAGAGCGCGCCGGTCAATGGGCCTCTGTGCACGGCAGCGTCGTCAAGGTGAATCCGTTCAGCGCCGGGGTCAAATTCACGCTCGACGACGGCACAGGGTGCGCGGAGGTGGTGCTCTGGCGTGACCTTTACAACGTCATCTCACCTACACTGCAACTGACCGAAGGCGCCCAAGTCTCCGCGCAGGGACAAGTCTCACTGTATCGAGGCGCGGTTGAAGTTGTGCCCGAGCTGCCCGCCGATGTGACGCTCGTCGCCGCTGCGCCCGCGCCCACCGTTGCGCCCACGCCAACCGCTTCGCAGCCCACCGCGATTGCGGCGACGGCTTTTCCCACGCCACAACCCACGGTCACTCCCAGGCCCACGTCCAAGCCAACGCGAGCAGTCGCAGTTGTGACGCTGGGCCAACTCACTCCCGCCGACAAAGGCAAACTCATTTCTGCGCGCGGCAAAATCACCGCCGTCATTCCATTTTCAATAGGCATGAAATATCGCCTGGACGACGGAACGGGCAAGGTCATCTTGCTGCTGTGGCAAGAGGTGCTCGACAAAGCGCCCAACCTCGCCCAGTTGACCAAAGGCACGCAAGTGAGCGTTACCGGAGTTGTGGACGTGTTTGGGGGAGACATTGAGATTGTGCCCAGGTCGGGGGCGGATGTGCAAGTGATTCCGTGATGCGCGCTTCGCGTGCGTATTTCGTATTTCGTGAGATGCGATAAGCGACGTGGACACTCTGATTCTCCTTGGCTATGCAATTGCGGGCGCGGCGCTGGCTTCGCTATTAGCGTGCGTGCCTGCGCTGCACATCTATAACGTCGCCGGGCTGGTCATCCTGGCAGGCGCACGACTATCTGGCATCGTTCCGCCGGGCGAGCCGCTGGCAATGTTTCTGCTTGGCATGGTGACGGGCTATGCCACGCTCAACACGGTGCCTTCGATTTTCTTTTCCGCGCCGGATGATTCGACGGCGTTCGTCGTGATGCCGGGACAAGCATACTTGATGCGCGGACGCGGTTACGAAGCCGCCGCGCTCACCGGCCTGGGCGGGCTGGGCGGATTGCTCGCCGTCGTCGTATTCAGCCCGCTCGCGTCGTCCGTCTTTCCGATCCTGCGCGCCATCGTCTCGCCGCACCTGGGCTGGATTCTGGCCGCGGTGATTGCCTTCATGTTGATGTCAGAATGGCCCAAGGGCGGCGACCGCGCCAAGACTCCATTGGGGCGATTGGCCGAAGCATGGAAAGGGTTGGGCGCAGGCTTGTTGACGTTTGCGCTTTCCGGCTTGCTCGGCTTTGCGCTGATGTATCGCAGCGTCGTGCCGACCGAGGTCGCATTCCAGAATCTCTTGCCCGCGTTCGTCGGATTGTTTGCCATCCCCGGCGTGATCCAGAACCTCGTCTCGCAGACGCAGATTCCCAAGCAGCACATCGCCGCGTCGCTGGACGTGACGCCGTCGCTTGTAGCGCGCGGAGTTTTTGCAGGGCTTTTGGGCGGCGGGTTCGCGGCGTTCTTTCCCGTCGTCACGGGCGGCATCGGCGGGCTGCTGGCCGGTCACGCCACGGCTCAACGCGACGGCCGGCTGTTCATCCTCTCGCAAGGCGCGTCGAAAGCGGTCTATTACGTCGGCGGATTCCTGCTATTCTTTGTGCCGGGCCTCGGCTTGACACGCGGCGGGATGGCCTGGATGCTTTCGACGGTGTATGCGCCGGGCACGCCGCAGGTCTACTGGACGGCCATCGCGGCGGTGGCGTGCGCGGGCACAGTCTCGTTCTTCCTGTTGCTCTGGCTTTCGCGCGCGGCGATTGCGCTCATCAGCCGCGTGGACTATCGCTGGATTTCCGCGGCGACGCTGTGTCTGCTCATCGCGCTGGTGTTTGCGCTGACCGGGCCGGGCGGGCTGCTCGTGGCGCTGGCTGCCA
>CAYHAR010000462.1:0-2402 GCA_964354595.1 uncultured Anaerolineae bacterium
GCCGCTAGGCGTAACGGGTGTGGTGATTCCTGTCCGCGCAGCGTGGCGGCCCCCGTCACGGCAGGCAAGTGCAGCGGCGCCACCTGCGGCAGGGTCGGCGCGGGGCATGGCCTGCCGCCCGTCCCGCTCGACGGTCTGATCGGGCATATCGGGCAGAGGTCAGGCGTCCCCGCCGCGTGCGAGTGGGGAAAACGAAGGATCCGTGCGGGAGAGGGCGGGCTGCTTTGCGTGCCCTCTCTACCGCGACGACGGCCTGACCCATTTTCCGTAAAGAATATGACAGCGAAATCGAGAGTAAACTCACAATCTACAACCGGCTCAAATCCCTGGCCGTTCTTTGCACTAACCTTAGGCTGGTCTTGGCTTTTCTGGATACCAGCGGTACTGTCAGGGCAAAATATTACGGTTTTTCCGACAACGCTGTTGTTTGTGCTCGGAGGGCTCAGCCCTGCACTGGCGGCGCTCATTTTGACTTACCTGACACAGGGAGCAGAAGGTCAGCGTGATTATTGGTGCCGGGTGATTGACTTTAAACGCATCCGCATGAGTTGGTATGGGGCGATTCTCCTTATAGCCCCATTGTATAGTGCGCTGGCTCTCCTTACCGGCATACTCATCGAGGGGAACGTACCATTCCTCGAGGCTGCCGCTAGTTATCTGAGCAACCCCTCGACAATCTTGCCTTTTGCTACCTTTACCTTGATTTACGGCCCTGTTCCTGAGGAACTGGGATGGCGCGGTTATGCCTTGGATCGCCTACAAAGAAAATGGAGTGCACTCACTTCAAGTGCCGTTCTTGGCGTATTTTGGTCCTTCTGGCATCTTCCGATGTTTTTCATGAAGGGCAGTCTGATGTCGGAAGTCTTTCCGCTCGGCTCGGCTCGTTTCTGGATAGCATTTGGCCCTGGTATCTTGGCCGAAGCTATCATTATGACGTGGATTTATAACAACACTCAGCGCAGCACGCTCTCCGCCATCTTGTTCCATTTTATGATGAATTTCACTGGCGAGTTTTTGCGATTGCCTGGCAGTTTCAAGAACTATCAGTTTGTCTGGCTGGTAATAATCGCAATAACTGTCGTAATCGCCTGGGGGCCAGCGACATTGACGCGACAGCACAAAGAGCCTAGCCCAGCCTGAAAAGATGAAGTAAAATGCGGGTGGCAAGATCCACTGATATTCAGCAAGCCGCCCAAGTCATGGTCGGGGCGACAGTCGCCTGCCGCCCCGCCACGCCTCCCCTGCGGGCCGGACGTGCGCGAAGCGTCCCTTCATCCGGCTCTTTCGTAAGGGCCACACTTGCTTGCGCCCATTCCGGCGCGCCGGGTACGGGCGTGGCAGAGCCACGGAATCGCAGTGATTCCTGTGGTATACTGTACCCCTCGGAACAACAGAACCGCAGGAGGCTAGCATGTCACTCTTTCTCGATTCCGCATCCGCCCAAGACGCGCGGCAAGCCACGGCGCTCGGACTGGTCACCGGCATCACCACCAACCCGACGATCATGGCCAAGGTCGCCCGCAAGCCGGAGGACGTGATCGCAGAGCTATCCGAGATTTGCCCCGGCACAGTCTTTTATCAACTCACCGCGCCGACCGTGGCCGAGCGCGAAGCCGAAGCGCGGCGATTCCTCGCGCTGCGGAAAAACGTCGGCCTCAAGATCCCGTGCACGACGGAAAACCTGGCGTTGGCAGTCCGATTTGCGGACGAAGGCTTTACCGTCGCCATGACCGCGGTCTATAGCGCGGCGCAGTGCTACCTGGCGTGCCAGGCCGGCGCGACCTATGCCATCCCCTACGTCAACCGCAGCACGCGGCTGCAAGGCGACGGGCTGGCGCTGGTGGAAGACATGCGCGACGTGATCGAGGCGTGCGATTCAGCCGCCGAGATTCTCGTCGCAAGTTTAAAGACGCCGACGGAGGTCGTCGAGTCCATCATCGCCGGCGCGCACCACGTCACCATCCCGCTGCCGCTCATTCTGGAGATGGGCAACCATCCGCTCTCGGATCAGGCCATCGAGGAATTTGGGCGAGCCGCTCGCGCGTGACCTGAGACGTGAAGGCTGAACTGCTTTCCTCGATCCCATACTTTGCCTCGCTCGACGAGGACACGCTCGCGTCCATCGCCGCGACCGCCATGCGGCGCGCCTATGCGCCGGACGAGATCATTTTTCTGGAAGGCGGGCTGTGCGCGCCGCGCCGCCCGACCGGCGCGCTCGCCATCCTCGCCCGGCCCGACTTGTGCTCGTATTGCGCCACGTGCAAAGACATCTGCCCCGTGGGCGCCATCGCCCTACCCTACCAGATCGTCTTTGCGTCAGAGGGACACGCCGCATGACGACCGCGCCGATTCTGACCAGCCGCGACTTTTACGACCGGCAGGCTGCCATCTACGAAGTGATG
>CAYHAR010000463.1:0-2401 GCA_964354595.1 uncultured Anaerolineae bacterium
CGCTTTCGCGCTGCTAAAGAGGACAAGACAGCAAAAACAAAGCCGCTCGCCCTCACCCCGGACGATAGCTGGACGAATCCGTACTTTGGCGGCGATCCCTTGAAGACGAGCGACCGGCTGAGATTCGCTGGTGAAACGTCGTAATCCCATATCCGCTTGCTCGGCCTGCGCGCAGCGTGCCAAATCCAGGTCGTCATCGCCGGATCTGGCGATCCGGCGGGAGCAGCGTGGGATCACTATTTTTCTGGAAAAGCCTAAAGGAAAAACATGAGCGTCACCTCTCCCATTCAAAAACTGCGCGAGATGCGAGAGCAGGCCAGGCTCGGCGGCGGGCCAGAGCGCATCGAGGCTCAACACGCCAAGCGCAGGATGACGGCGCGCGAGCGGCTCGACCTTTTGCTGGACAAGGGCAGCTTGCACGAGATAGACCAGTTCGTCGAGCATCGCACGGTCGGCCTGGGCATGGAAAACAAGAAATACCTGGCCGATAGCGTCGTGACCGGCTGGGGCACAATTGACGGGCGACTGGTGTACGTCTATTCGCAGGATTTCACCGTGTTTGGCGGCAGCCTGGGCGAAGTCCACGCGGCCAAGATTTGCAAAGTGCTGGACATGGCGATGAAAAATGGCGCGCCGATGATCGGCCTGAATGATTCAGGCGGCGCGCGCATTCAAGAAGGCGTCGTCAGTCTGGGCGGGTATGCCGACATTTTCCTGCGCAACACGCTCGCCTCGGGCGTCATCCCGCAAATCTCGGCCATCATGGGGCCTTGCGCGGGCGGCGCGGTCTATTCGCCCGCGTTGACCGATTTCATCTTTATGGTCAAGAACTCGGCCTACATGTTTGTCACCGGGCCGGACGTGGTCAAGTCCGTGACGCACGAAGAAATCAATGCCGAGACGCTCGGCGGCGCGATGGCGCACAACGCCACGAGCGGCGTCAGCCACGTGGCCGCCGAATCCGAGGCTGATTGTCTCTACCTGATTCGCCGCCTGTTGAGCTTTTTGCCGCAAAACAACCTCGACGATCCGCCGCGCATCAAGGGCGGCGACGATCCGCTGCGGATGGACGAGCGGTTGGACAAGATCGTGCCGGATAACGCCAACAAGCCTTACGACATCAAAGACGTGATTCGGATGGTGGTGGACAACGGCGACCTGTTCGAGATTCAAGAGCACTTTGCGCCGAACCTTGTCGTCGGCTTTGCGCGGCTGGGCGGGCGCAGCGTGGGCCTCGTGGCGAATCAGCCCGCCGTGCTGGCCGGCGTGCTGGATATCAACGCGTCGGACAAGGGCGCGCGCTTTGTCCGCTTTTGCGATTGCTTCAACATCCCGCTCGTCACGTTCGAGGACGTGCCAGGCTTTATGCCGGGCATGGGACAAGAGCACGGCGGCATCATCCGCCACGGCGCCAAGCTGGTGTATGCCTACTGCGAGGCGACCGTGCCCAAGCTCACCGTCATCACGCGCAAGGCCTACGGCGGCGCGTACTGCGTGATGAGCAGCAAGCACATTCGCGGCGACGTGAACCTGGCCTGGCCCTCGGCGGAAATCGCCGTGATGGGGCCGGAGGGCGCGGTCAATATTATCTTTCGCAAAGAGATCGCCGAGGCCGCCGACCCCGAAGCCAAACGCGCCGAGCTGATCCAGATGTACCGCGAGCAGTTTGCCAATCCGTACATCGCCGCCTCGCGCGGCTATTTGGACGACGTGATCGAGCCGCGCGAAACGCGCCCGCGCCTCATCAACGCATTGGAAATGCTGCAGAACAAGCGGGATACGAATCCGCCCAAGAAACACGGAAACATTCCGTTGTAGACACCTGCACTTGCCCACAGGGGGCCTTCGGCTCCAGCGCAGGTAAGTGTTCCGGATGTTTGATTTCGGATTTCGGCGCGTGAAATGAAAACGAGGCTTGTACCGCAATCCGAAATCGTATGGGAGCAGGAGTCAACATGATGTGGAACTGGCGAAACTTGCTCCTTGTACTAGGCTTGGCGCTGGCAGCGTGCCAGCAGATTGCGCCCATCGTCGTGGTGCCGCCGCCCACCCTCGCGCCGACTCTGCCACCCACGGCAGCGCCGGTTCGGGTGTATGTCAGCGGCGCGGTCGCTACGCCGGGCGTATATACGCTCCCACCGCGCAGCCTGGTGGACGACGCATTGAAGGCGGCTGGTGGCGCGACAGCCGAGGCCGATCTCGACCGCATTAACCTGGCGCTTGAAGTGCGCGACCAGCAGCAGATTCACGTGCCGCGCAAAGGCGAATCGGCTCAACCCGGGCCTCCCGTGTCAGGTAGCGCAGCCGCCACACAGGGCTCGCCTGTGGCGAAGCGCGTCAACATCAACACAGCCACGCTGGCCGAACTGGACACACTGCCCAAGATCGGCCTGGTCACCGC
>CAYHAR010000464.1:0-2395 GCA_964354595.1 uncultured Anaerolineae bacterium
GCCGCGATGACCCCCATTGCGGCTGCCTCAGCTAATATCATCCACGTCACCTGCGTCCGCGTCATGCCCACGCCGCGCAGCATCCCGATCTCGTGGGTGCGCTCCAGGACGCTCATCGTCATCGTGTTGACCACACCCAGCGCGCCGACGACGATAGCCACATACACGATAGCGTCGAACATCGCAAAGAACTGTAACGACATTTTACGCATCTCTGCACGCCATGCGTCGCCGGATTGGATGGTCAGGTGGCGGCTCTTGGCTATTTCGTCCTTGAGTCTCTGCTCGACGGTCTTGGCGTCTGCGCCAGGCGCAAGGCGGGCGATGTAAAAGCTGGCATTGTCTTGCCCGAAATACTTGCGCATGTCGCTCCACGAACCCATGATCGAGCGACCGCCCTGCATAATGTCGGTGACGATGCCGGCCACACGGAAATCGTGCTCGCCGCGCGCCGTGCGGATGCGGAGCAGGTCGCCGCGTTTGAGGCCAAAGGCCTGTTGCACATAACCGGCGACAAGTACGGCATCGCCTGCGGCAAAATCGCTCCACAGTTCCTCGGCCTTGTCCTCGTCTTCGCTAAAGCGCACCGAACTCACGTCGCCACGGGTGGCCGGATCAATCACGCGAAACAGGATCAGCTCACGTTTCTCTTTGAACCCGTTTCCGTCCGCCGCGCTAGCTGCAACGGCGCCAGTCGCCTGGGATGGGCCTTTGGATGCCGGGAAGGTCGTCACGCCGGTGACGTTGACATACATCCATCGCTCCGGCGTGATCGCGCCGATGCCCTCGGTGGCAGCGATGCGCTGGCCCACTTCGGGCCGCATGGCCGACACTCCGCTGATCCAGAAATCGCCGCCCACTGCCGAGTCAATCCAGCGCTCCAGTTCGGCCTTGAAGCTGACTTGCATCCCGCCCATGCCAATGGTCATCGCTGCACCCACGACGATCACGCTGACGGTGAGCGTCGCGCGGCTCTTGTTGCGCTGGATATTCAAGCTGCCCAGCCGCCCCGGCATCCCGTACAAGGCCGACATGCCGTACCGGATGATGTGTTCCAGCAAGCTGATGGTGATCGGCACGAGCAGCGTCACGCTAGAAAAAGCGAGGACGAGCGAGAATTCCCCGGATCCGGGCAAAAAGTGCAGTGCTTCGTTGGCGATGAACACGGCGAGCAAAACCAGCCCGAGTTTCCACCCGTGGCGGATCAGAAAGCCTTCGCGTTTCGCGCCGCGCACGCGCAGCGCCTCCATCGGCGTGATGCGCGTGACGCCCCAGGCGGGCACGAACGACGCAAACAGGGTGACCAACACGCCTGACACGGCGGCGCTGACAACGCCGGCCGGAGGCACAATCATTTGGTCAATCGGCAGGCCGCCGAACATGGCCGCCATCATGCGGATGAGAGGGATCGCCAACAGCACACCGCCCACCAGCCCCAATCCTGTGCCAAACAAGGCCATGAACACAGCCTCGACCAGCACCAGCCGCAACAGTTGGCTGCGGCCTGTGCCCAGCGAGCGAAGCAAGCCCCATTCGCGCGACCGTTCGAGGGCGATCATGGAGAAGGTGTTGTACGTCAGCAACGCGCTCACGATCAACGCGATGACGGTAAACATGCTGAGCGCCGTGGTCAGGCCGCTGATCGCGTCGGAGATGGACTTGCCGGTAGCGGAAGGATAGTCCACGATGTAATTGTCGCCCAGCTTGTTTTGCAGATCAGTCTTGAGCTGCGCGAGCAGGTCGGATTTGTTGGCGATAGACACATCGGCCACCAGGTCAATCTGGTCAAACTTTGTTCCACGCTCGAACACTTCTCTTGAAACTTCTAGCGTGACAAAACCGACTGTGCCATTATAGATGTGAGCGGCGCCCTTGTCGGCCAGCAGCCCGACGACGGTAAAGGTTCTGATCTCGGGGCCAATGGTCAGATCAATCTTGTCGCCCAGGGCGATCCCCCGCTTGTCGGCGAGCGGCTTGGGCAACACGATGTCGTAGGAGCGATCTTGCTCTCTCAGGAATCGGCCCTCCGCCAACTCATAGGCGCGGACTTGCACATCGTCAGCGGGATCAATGCCAGTGACAGTCAGATTGGTGATCTCATTGTCCTTGCCCGTCAGGAGCGCCGAGTCGGACGTGATCCCGACGGCGGTGACGACGCCGGGAAAGGTCTTGACCTCGCGCAAGAGGCTGGCGCGAAAGCCTTTTTGCACGCTCATGCTGGCCGCGTCAGCGAGGGTGAGGTCGGCTTTGCCGGATGCTTGCGCGAAAAAGCTCTCGAAGGACTGCTTGGCGCTCGAATTCGTGATGCTGACGGCCAGCACGAGCGCCACGCCCAGCGCTACGCCGGACAGGGTGAACAAGGTGCGGGATTTGCGGACCCAGAGGTTGCGAAAGG
>CAYHAR010000465.1:0-2381 GCA_964354595.1 uncultured Anaerolineae bacterium
CTCGAGCTCGTAGGTGCTCGTCGTCCCGCCCTGCCGTCGTTCGGTTTGTCGGCGGGTTGCTGCAAACTGCTCGGGCGTGGTAAATTCCTTCAAGTTCCGTCCGACGAGCCCCCCGGCCGGCACGCCAAAAATATTTTCGGCGGCCGGGTTGGCAAAGGTGAACAGTTCATTCACATCAACCGAGGCCACGCCTTCGCCGAGATTGGTGACGAGTGCTCGGAAACGTTCCTCGCTGGCAAGCAATGCCTCTTCGGCCAGCTTGCGCTCGGTAATGTCTTCGAGAATCCCTTCCAAGACTCGGACACCTTCGGCTTCGACAGACCGAACGTTGATGGAAACAGAGATCACCCGACCATCGCCACGCCGGAAGCGGGTGTCATAGTTAGAGACAGGGCCTTGCTTGAGCAAAGCCATCAGGCGCTCACGGTCGGCGGGATCTTCGTACAGAGCCGGCACTCCGACGCGGTTGACGGCCTCAATCGAATCATAGCCGACAATCTCGAAAAAGGCCGGGTTGGCTTCAGCAACGCGCCCCTCGGGCGTCGTGCGAAAGATACCCAACGACACCCGCTCGATCAACTGGCGCGACCTGCGCTCCGAGGCGCGCGCTCTCTCGGTTACAATGTTTGAGATGACGACGCGGGCCTGGGCCGTGCTATGCCAGAGAAACTTGGCCGTTTCGACGTCGTCAACCAACGGCAATAGGGTTTCCTCAAGACCGTTCAGCGCGTGCAGCAAGGCATCCATTTCAAAGCCCTGCTCTGCTCGCTCTTGCGCCCGGGTATGGATGAACTGGACAAAGCTGTCGCCGTCGCCAGCATCCAGCCAGCTCGCCACCAGGCTCAACATCAACCGGGCGGCGTCCCGCCGGGTCTCGGCCGGCATCCGGGCATAATCCTCATTTTCCCGCAACCACCGCTCGTATTCGGCGGCCAGGGTCTCGAGTCGGTCTCGAATCACGGTTCCAAGTTTGTACATGTCACCTACCTCCTCACGACGCGGCAACTTGTCCATCGCCATCGGTCATTTGCGTTACTGGCGCTTGTGTCAGTTCCTCTGCTTTTCCCCCTTCGGGGGTCACCAGGCGGACAAACGTGGGCCGGCCCAGGACAGTGCCCAGCTCGCGGGCTAGTGTCCGCATCACGGTATCTGGATCGGTTGAGCCGCGCAGGCGGGCCGTTACCTCGCGCAGCGTTTGCTCGCGGCGAGCGCGGGCCTGTGCTTGCTCAAATGAGCGGGCGTTCTGCAAAGTGATCGCCGCCTGGCTGGCAATGGCCGTCAGCAGGTTCCGATCACTTTCGTCGTAGACGTTGGGAGTCTTGTAGTCCTGGACGGCCATCACGCCCAGCACCTGATCGCCCAGCATCAGCGGCACACCCAGCCAGGATTGGGCCGGCTCGCCCACGTGCGGCATGCCCCGCTCTGCAAGCCACCCGTTCACATCCGATTTGATGAGCACGCTCTCGTGCGTGCGGATAATGTAACCCGTAATGCCCTGGTCGGCGGGCAAGACCGTGATCCGTCTATCCACCACGGACTCGGACACGTTGATCGGGAACGACACCTCGTCCTTTTCCGGATGGTACAAGCTGATGTAAAAGTTAGTGACATCCAGCAGACGCGAGACGCCCCGGTAGACCTCTTCCAACACCTGGTCCACGCTGAGGCGCGTGGCCAGCGCCCGGCTGAAATCGTTCAGCGCGACCATTTCCTCGGCGCGAGAGCGAGCCTGCTCGAACAAGCGAGCATTTTCAATCGCGAACCCGATCTGACGGCCGACCGTTCGCAACAAGGCTGTCGCGCCTTCGCCAAACGGCCCCACCCTCTTTCGGAATCCACACAAGGTGCCCAATGTTTGGCCTCTCGACTCGAGCGGGACGCCGATATAGGAATAAAAGCCAGCTTCGATCTCGCCGCTGACGTCAACCGGCGCTCCCTGGCGGAAATCCTCGATGACCAGTGCTTGTTTTGTTTTGAAAATTACTGCACAAAGCGAGTCCTCCAGGCCTTCGGCGGGGTCGTCGGGGATTCTTCCGGGCAGACCGATGCGGACAATTCGTTCGAGCTTGTCGCGAGTCTCGTTGTACATGGTAATGAGACCCCCGTCAAAGCCAACGACTTGCATCGTCTGTTTGAGAACGGCATCCAGAATGGCTTTTAATTCGAGGGTTTGGCTGGCCGCGCCAATAATCTCATTCAGCGTGGTCAATTCAACATTGCGTTGCTGTGTCTCGTCGAACAGGCGAGCGTTCTCAATCGCGTTGGCCACCTGGTCGGCCATCGTCTGGAGAACGGTGACGTCTTCCCGAGTAAAGGCGGCGGGCTCATCGGACTGGATAGTGGCTGCACCGACGACACGTCCCCGGCTGATGAGCGGCAGG
>CAYHAR010000466.1:0-2351 GCA_964354595.1 uncultured Anaerolineae bacterium
CGCGCGGTGGCAGAGCAGTTTCCGCAACTCGATCTATCCGGCTTTCGGCTGTTGGGCGAAGGCGGCGTGTTTTGGGTTTTGGAGACAGACTGCAAGCTAGTGTGGCGCTTTCTCAAGCGACCCGATTCTGCTGAATGCCTCGACCTGGAAATCCGGCTGCTGCCTGAATTGGCGGACGCTGTGTCGCTCCCGATTCCGCGCTACGAATACATCTCGAATCGCGCCATCTCGCCGCGGTTCGTCGGCTATCGCAAGATACACGGCGTGGCGTTCGACTCCAAGCGACTGGCGGCGTGCCGCTCTGACCAGCCACTGCGGCAATTGGCCCAGTTTCTCGCTGAGCTGCACTGTTTTCCCATCGAGCGAGCGCAGGCCGCCGGCTTGACCTTGCCCACATTGGACGAGCGTCGCGCAGAATGGCTGCGCTGGCGCGATCAAATCCATCAGCATGTCTTTCCATTGCTCGACGAGCGACAGCACGCCTGGGCCTCGTGCGTTCTATCTGATCTGCTGAATGACAACGCCCTGTTCGACTACACGCCGACGCTCTGCCACGGTGACCTGTGGGCCGAGCATATCTTGTTCGATCCGGCCCGTGAGACGCTGACCGGCGTGATTGACTGGGAGAGCGCCAGCATCGGCGACCCGGCCCGCGATTGGGCGGCGCTCTGGCTCGATCACGGCGACGATACAATTGAGCGATTGTTCGCCAACTATCGAGTCCCGGTCAACGCGACTTTGCGTCAGCGGATGATGCTGCTGGCGCGGCACGTCCCGCTCAACGAGATTCTATGCGGTGTGCTCTATGACGACCGTGCTTCGTGGCAAGATGGCTGGGAGCGAATAGATCGGATAGCCGGGTAGACAAACCAGTCCACTAGTCCGACCACTCGACTATTTGACTACAGTTTACTTCGTGGTATGATTCAATCACCCCCTTGACCCATGTTCGCTCTGCTCACTTGAGATGAATCGTGACAACCCTGGTCGGCGTCATTGCTGACACACACGTGCCCCAACGCCTCAAACGCCTGCCCCCTGGAATCGCTCAAGCATTCGACGGCGCGCAGCTCATCTTGCACGCCGGGGACATTAACAGCGCGTGCGTCCTGGAAGAACTGGGCCGCATCGCGCCCGTGCTGGCCGTGATCGGCAACGCCGATCCACCGTGGTGGGACTTGCCGCGCAGCCGCATCGTGGAGGTGGAGGGCTGCCGCATCGGCTTGACGCACGGGTACGGCGGCTGGCGGCGCTACCTGAAAGACAAGTTCCGCGTGCGCTTGGGGGGTTATGACCCCGTGCGGTATCTGCGCTACGCCCGCGAAGCGTTTCGTGACGCGAACGTGATCGTCACCGGCCACACACACCGTCCACACTTGACCTATTTAGAGGGCGTGCTGTTGCTCAATCCCGGCTCAGTGGCGCCAGATTATTATATCGCCGCCGGGCCAACCGTCGGCGTGCTCCGCATCGAGGCGGGGATAGCGCGGGCGAGAATCGTGCCGCTCGGCGCAAGACCGTGGGCGCAGTTTGGAATTTGACGCTAATGGGTGTAGAATCATAGACCAACTGGAACTGGGAGCGAGGAGCTGCAGCATGGACCGTGCCCTGATCTCGTGTTACTCGTTGAGTGATCTGCCGGCGTTCAAGGCCGTCGCCGAATCGTATGGCATAGGCTTGGAATTGCAAGAGTTCGCCGATCCCGTTCTCTTGGACGGCGATTGGCGGGGACAGGTCGCTCGCTATCGCGCAGTCCTCTCAGATTTTGCGGGCGAGCTCACGCTGCACGGGGCATTCTTCGATCTGATTAGCGGCAGCCCGGACCGCCGGGTGTCCGGCATCGCCCGTGAACGCTACCGCCAGAACCTCGCGATCGCCGCCGAGCTGGGCGCGCACCTGATCAACTTTCACGCCAACTATCTCCCGCTGATTGACGAGCCGCACTATCTGCCCACCTGGATCGAGCGGCAAATCGCGTTCTGGCGACCGCTGGCCCAAGAGGCCGGCGCGTTGGGCGTGACGTTGGCGCTGGAAAACATGTGGGAGCCAGAGCCGTCCATCCTGTGTCGCGTGCTGAAGGCGGTCAACTCACCTCACCTGCGCTCGTGCCTGGACGTGGCCCACGCGCGTCTCTACTCCAAATTGCCCCTGGAAACGTGGATCGAATCGCTCAGCCCGTTCCTCGTCCTGGCGCACCTGCACAACACCGATAGCCTGGTGGACGTTCACCTTGCCTTTAACGACGGCGTGTTAGACATGCCCACGCTGCTAGACGAGCTGCGGGCGTTGCCTCGCCCGCCCATCTTTTGCCTGGAGCTTCCCGACCTGGCCTCCATCCAGGCCAGCCTCCA
>CAYHAR010000467.1:0-2346 GCA_964354595.1 uncultured Anaerolineae bacterium
CCTTCGACGGTGGCGTAGCCGGGCAGATTGGGCAGCATTGCCGCGGCGGGCGGCTCGGGCGTCGGGCCGCCGGGAAACAGATCGCATCCGCTCAACAACGCCACGACGATTATAGCGCATAGTTGGATCGAGTGTTTCGGCATCTCACGTCTCCTTATCCTACAGTGTCTGAACTAACAGCACGCCGTTCAAGCCCAAGATCACCGCCGTCGTCGCCCAGGCTAGAATCTTGGTCACGCGATTGTTGGTGAACTCGCCCATGATCTTGCGACTGCTGGTGAACAGCACCAGCGGCACCATCGCAAACGGCAACTGGAACGACAGGCTTACTTGCGAAAGCACCAGGATTTGCAGCGGGTCAATCCCCAGGCCGATGACGATGAGCGAGGGGACCATCGTCACCGCGCGGCGCAGCCAGACGTTCATCTTGTGATGGATAAAGCCTTGCATGATGACCTGTCCGGCCATCGTCGCCGTGGTGGATGACGCCAGGCCCGAAGCCAGCAACGCAATCGCAAATGCCACTCCCGCCAAAGGTCCCAAGAGTGGCGTGAGCGTCTGATGCGCTGATTCGAGCGAGTATTCGTGCAGTCGCCCACCGCCAAACACCGCCGCCGCCATGGCCAGGATGGCCGCGTTGACAAAGAACGCCCCGTTGAGCGCGACGACAGAATCCATGATCGCCAGCCGGTAGACCGAGTGCTTGCGCTGCAGCGAATCGCTGGGGCGGACGCGCGTCTGGATGAGCGCGCTATGCAGATAAAGGTTGTGCGGCATCACCGTCGCGCCGATGATGCCCACGGCCACCAGCGTCGCGCCAATGGGGATCGAAGGGATCAGCAACCCGCGCCCGATCTCGCCCCAGGCCGGCTTGGACAACCAGATTTCGGTCATGTACACCAAGCCGATGATGGCAATCATTCCAATGATGACCATTTCGACTTTGCGGAAACCATAGCGTTCGAGCAGCAGGATGAGCGAGATCACGATGCCGGTGAGCAGCGCCGCCGGAAAGAGCGGGATGCCAAAGAGTAAGTTAAAGCCGACTGCGCCGCCGAGGAACTCGGCCAGATCAGTCGCCATCGCCGCGAATTCTGCCGTCGCCCACAAGGCCACGCTTGCCCAACGTGGGTACCGGTCGCGGCAGACCTCGGGCAGCGATTGGCCGGTGGCAATGCCGAGCTTGGCGGAAAGAATCTGCATCAAGATCGCCATCAAGTTTGCCATCAAGATCACCCACAGCAACCGGTAGCCGAACCGCGCGCCGCCTTCGATGTCGGTGCCCCAGTTGCCGGGATCCATATAGCCCACGCTGATGACGAAGGCCGGGCCAAAGAACACCAGCCCGCGTTTGAGGACGGCCAGACTGCCGTAACGGGCAAACAGCTCTTTCGCGCGCTCAATTTCCTCGACGACCCACGGGCGGCGCGGCAACGCGATCTCGCGGACGCTCAACGCATCCACCAAAATCTGGTTGGCCTGGATGCGCGGCAGCGCGATCTCGGTTCCGTCAATGCGATACGTCACCGGGTCGCCCAACGGGTCAATGCGCACGGCGGCGATTTCGATGCCGGGCATCAGCCCCAACGCCTGCCACTGCGCGCGTTGTACGCTTGCTTCGCCCAGCGCCGCCACGCGCGCGGCCTGTCCAACTTCGACTTCAGACAGCGGCACGCGCTCCGGCAGCGCCTCGGCAACAAACACTCGCTCGGCGGCGGCCGGGGCCAACGCCCACCGTTGGCGTCCGCTCCAGACCAGCACACGGCCCGGCGTCCGCTCGTCCACCTCGACTTGCGCGCCGGGCGTCAAGCCCATGAGCGCCAGTTGAGTGAGCAGCGCGGGAGGCTCGTCTTCGACGTGGACGACGCGCCCAATGCGGCGCTCCGGCCAGCGCGAAAGCGGCATCCCTTCTGCGTGATGGAGCAGCTCGCCGCCGCGCGGAGGAATCGGGTCGCCGTGCGGGTCGAACTTTGGGTATCCAAGCTGCGCGTCGAGCCGGTCGGCTTCTTCCGGTGTGGTCAGGTGCTCGCGGCGCATCGCCTCGTCGTGCAGCGCGTCCAGCGCCAACCCTTCCTTTTCCGCCAGATACCGTTCCCACAACCGGTGCGCGCGGATCAGCTCGATGGCGCGCTTTTCACCCGAAGGCAAGATGCGGATCGTTTCCTTGTCGGCTTGCGCCCAACCGCGCCGCGTCAATTCCTTGACGATCAGGGGAAAGCGTCCAGGCTGCAAATCGGCGGCGCGGATCAAGTCGCTTCCGCGCACGACCGGCTTTTCGCGCGAAAGGTGATACAGCGCCTTGAGCGTATCTTCCGAGATTTCTTCCAGGCCCAAAGCAGTGCGCTG
>CAYHAR010000468.1:0-2345 GCA_964354595.1 uncultured Anaerolineae bacterium
ACCATGCACTCGCGCTTGACGACGAACGGCGTATAGCGCTCCTCGTAGCCCTGCTCGCGGTGCAGGTCGAGCATCCACGCGATGAGCGCGCGCTGCAACCGAGCGCCCAGGCCATTCAGCACGTAAAAGCGGCTGCCGCTCAGCTTGACGCCGCGCTCAAAATCCAAAATACCCAGCATCGGCCCGAGGTCCCAGTGCGCCAGCGGCTCGAAACCAAACTGCCCGGCGGTTTTCGGCTCGCCCACGCGCTTGACCTCGACGTTCTCGCTGTCGTCGGCGCCTTCCGGCACGCGCGGATCGGGGAGATTGGGCAGCGTTAGCACCGCTTCGTGCAGCCTGGCTTCCACCTCGCTCACCTGCGCGTCGAGCGCGTCAATCTGGTCGCCCACGGCGCGCATCTCGAGTATCTTGGCCTCGCGCCCGGCAGCACGCGCAGCGTTCACACCTGCACTTGTCCCCTTTGGGGACGGTGCAAGTGTCTTGCCGATCTCTTTGGAGACGGCGTTGCGTTGGGCCTTTAATTTTTCGACTTCCGAAAGCAGAGCGCGACGCCGGGTGTCGAGCGCCAGGATGTCGTCAATCGGCGCATCCACGTGGCGCAGCGCCATCGCCCGGCGCGCGTCGTCGGGATGCTCACGAATCATGGCTAGATCGAGCATATCAACCTTCCTTTCCGAAATCAAAAACGCCCCCGCCTTTTTGCCAGGACGAGGGGCGCTCGTGGTGCCACCTGGATTCGTCATCGTCTGGCGGCATTGCGCGCAGCGCGCCGCCCTACTTTGACCTCATTGCGCTCGATAACGGGAGCAACCGGATGGCTCGCCCCCTAAAGAGGGAGATTCGCCATCCACTCGAGAGTGGATTTCGGCAGGTGGACGGTCGCCTCGCATCACCCGGCGACTTGCTGAACGCCCATACACGCTTACTCGTCTCTGTCGTCGTCGTTGAGAGGATTATACCCGCGCGGGGAAATGTTGTCAACCAACGCTTGCCGGAGTGTGTATTTCAGTTTGGGGGCGAATTTGAGATGACTCTTGTCATTGCGAGCTCCAAGCCTTTATGATTTCAAAGAAAAGATGCCATATCTCAAGACCCGACCCTTCTCTCCGAGGAACAACGCTGGGCTATGATCGCGTTTCTGCTCCGCGAGAACGGCCTTCGCGCCGACTGCAAGCTCTTGGATGCGACGACGGCTCCTGCCGTCAAATTCAAGCCCTGAGCCGCGCCGACAACCCCACCGGTACTGCGCAGCAACGCGCCCCTCCCCTGTTGCCAGAGGAGGGGCGTATATGCTGCTTCGAGATTACGCCAGTCTCCGAGTCTCAGAAACGCTGGGAGACCGCACTACTTGACGATATCCCACTTTTCGTACTGCTCATAGCCCGTAATGGACTTGGGGTGCTTGACGTATGGCTGAACGAGCTGCGCCGAGCGATACCAGTACAGCGGAGTGAGGACGGCATCGTCCACTACCAGGATCTTTTCGGCTTCGGCGTACATTGCCATGCGCTTGACCGGGTCAGTCTCTCTGGCGGCATCCGTGATCAGCTTCTGGAACTTTTCGTTCTGCCACTTGACCACGGCGGCGTAAGAGGCTTTGGGATCCCCAAAGACGTCTTTCATAAAGTTGTTGGCGTCCGGGTAATCCTGGACCCAGGAGCTGCGGTAAATGTTCTGCAGGCCCTCGTCGCGCTGCTTGAGGAACACCTTGCGCTCCTGGTTGGTCAGCTTGACGGCGACGCCCAGCGTGGTCTTCCACATCTGCTGGACCGCCTCGGCGCGCTTTTGGTGCGCCTCGGACGTGTTGAACATGAGCACGATCTCGAGCTTGTCGGCGGTGGTGCCCTTTTCCTTGAGATAAGCGTCCATCAGCTCTTTGGCCTTGGCCGGGTTGTACTTGACGCCCAGGTCCGGATACTTTTCTGGGGAGGGGCAGCCGGTCGCGCCGGGGTTGCAATACCACGGCGCCACGTCGCCGTCGCCTTTGTTGACATTCTTGACCAGGCTCTCGCGGTCAATCGCCAGCGAGAGCGCCTGGCGCACGCGCACGTCGTCGGTCGGCGGCAGCTTGGTCTGGAAGGAATAGAACTCGGTGCCGATATTGTAGACGTACGAGAGCATGGCCTTGTACTTGGCGTCGGCCATGACGCGGTCCGCATCGGCCGAAGGCACACTTGACACGTCCATGTTGCCGGCTTCGAATTCGGCAAAGGTCGGGCCGCCGTCCAGGACACGCCGCTGGATCTCGTCAAGCTTGGCGACCGGGACCGTATCGGTGCCGGGCCAGAAGGGATTCTTGACGAGTGTGAGGACCGAATCGTGCACCCATTCCTTGAGGACGAACG
>CAYHAR010000469.1:0-2331 GCA_964354595.1 uncultured Anaerolineae bacterium
GTGACGCACTCGGCCAGCCAGCGGCGCGTGATGCCGATCAATTGTGGAAAGAACCACGCCTTGGTGTTGCCCTCGTCGTCGCGGAAATACTTTTCCAGCGTGTGGCTGGCGAGTCGAAAGACCACCTCTTGCTCGCGGCGGTCGCGCAAACCGTACAGGTCGTGGAACTTGCTCTCGCCCAGGATAGACGCCATCTCGGTGCGCGTGGGCAGGTCGGCGGTTGAGATCGCCATGCGCGAGTCGGCGGAGAAGTTCACAGTCAACCGCTCGGCGGGCAAATCGTAGCGATAGCCCGTCACGCGCGGGAAGGTGATCTCGCACGCGAGGCGGTCTTCCAATGCCCGCACGCGCGTGGGCGTCGGCCCTGGCTTGGGGTTGGGGTTGGAGCCGGAACACGGGATGAACGAGAACGGCACGCCATAGACTTCGGCATATTCCGGCTCGAACAGCCCTTGCGCGTTGGTGGCATAGCTCATTCGCCGCAAGCCGCGTCCCACCACCTGCTCGCACAACAGTTGCGTGCCGAACGCGCGCACGCCCAGGATGTGCGTCACGCTATTGGCGTCCCAGCCCTCGGTCAGCATCAAGACCGACACGACGCACTTGATTTGCTCGCCCAGCTTGCCTGTCTTGCCGACGGTGTTCATCACCTCGCGCAGCAGGTCTTGGTCTTCCAGCGCGTCGGCATCGCGGCCCGGAAAGCGGAGGCGATACTCGGCTTTGAATTCTTTAATCTCGCGGGCGGCGATCTTTTTAAAATCGTCGCTCATCGCTTCGCCGGATTCCAATTGCTGGCTGTCCACCAGGATCGTGTTGGGGCGCGGCGTCCATTGCTCCCCCGCTTCCGCGACGTTGCTAAAGAGCGGCAGCTTGCCTGGCACGATCACCGTGTCGCCGGTGGGCAGCGTCTTTTCCCACCCGGCGATGTAATCAAACACCAGCTTGGAGACGTTGGTGTTGTTGCACACCACAATAAAGACGGGCGGGGTCAGCCCTTTGCTTTGCGCTTCAGAGTTGGCTTCCCAAAGACGGTAATACTTTTCATAGTTGCTATACAGGCTTTGCAGTGCGCCTTCCAACTCGGTGGGCAGATTGGGCTCACCGGTCACGGCTTCCGTTCGCCGTCCCTTTTTGGGCAGGTGCTCGCGGATGAGGGGCCAGATGTCACGGTAGGCGGGCAGTTCACCCTTCATCCAGTCATCGGCCACCGGCACGCGCGGCACTTTGACAATGCCGCACTCGATGGCATCAATCAAGGCAAAGTCCGAGACCACCCACGGAAAGAGTGTGCCCTCCTCATAGCCCGAGCCGCGCAAAAAGAACGGCGTGGCCGAAAGGTCATACACCACCTTGAGGCCGAGCTTGGCCTTGACCGCTTCCAGGCCCGTAATCCACACGCGCGCTTCTTCTTCGCGCTTTTCCGCTTCTTTGCGCTCGTCGCCTGTCAGGGGCGATTCACGAATCGCCCCTACATCCTCTTCGGGCTTGCGGCGGTAACAGTGATGCGCCTCGTCGTTGATGACGATAATGTTCTTCTTGTTGCCCAGCTCGCGGCACACACGGCGCACCATCTGGTCGGGCGTTTCCAGAAACGGACTGGTCTCGCCTTTGGTCAGCAGGCTCTTGGTCAGCTTGCCTGCGGCGATGCGCTCGCGCAATCCCAGGGTGTGAAAGTTGGTGATGATGAGCTTGGCCTTGCCCAACTCGTCGCGCAGATCGGGCGGCACAATGTCCATCACGCGGTAATAGTTGTTCGGGTCGTTGGGCAGCAGCACGCGCAGCCGGTCACGGATAGTGATGCCCGGCGTGACGATCAAAAAAGCGTCGCTGAAAAGCGCGCCCGAAGCGTGTGGATCGGCCAGCTTGTTGAGCGTGTGCCAGGCGATGAGCATCGCCATGACGACGGTCTTGCCGCTGCCAGTCGCCATCTTGAAGGCGATGCGAAACAACAGCGGATTGGAACCGGCGTTTTGCGCGCGCAGGTCATTGTCAATCCAGGCATCGCCAAACTTGCGCGCCACCTCGGTGACATAGATGGCCGTTTCCAGCGCCTCGATCTGGCAAAAGAACAGCCGCCGGTCGCGGTCGGGCCGCTGCCAATAGTCCAGCAAGCGTCGCGTCGTGCTGGTGATACCCTGATAGCCGCCTCTGCGCCAGAGCGCCACACGCCCGCGTACCTTGTTGATAAAATCGTTTTCCTTGATCCGGTCTTGCGTCCATTCGGTCTCAAAGGCCATCTGCTTGGGATTCTTTTTTCTGGCGCGTGGGATGGGGATGAAATACGAGCTGACGCGGCGGCCCTCGTCAATCTCGCTGGTGATGCCTTCGTCG
>CAYHAR010000470.1:0-2327 GCA_964354595.1 uncultured Anaerolineae bacterium
CACGCCGGGCGTCATCGTCGTTCTCACCACGTTCGTCGTCAATCTGCGACACATCCTGTACAGTGCTTCTATCGCCCCATACCTCAAGCGCCTGCATTGGAGATGGAAACTGATCCTGGCTTATTTGCTCACCGACGAAGCATACGCCGTCGCTATCACGCACTATGACCGGACCTCCGATGAGGGCGCGCCCCATCGGCACTGGTATTTTCTGGGGGCCGGGCTGGCGCTGTGGAGCACCTGGCAAGTCAGCACGGCGATCGGCATCTTGCTCGGGGCGCAAATCCCGTCCAGTTGGGCGCTCGACTTTACCCTGGCGCTGACGTTCATCGCGCTGGTCGCGCCCATGCTCAACGACAAGCCCAGCGCAGCCGCCGCGCTCGTGGCAGGCCTGGCGGCCATGTTGACCGTCGGCTGGCCTTACAAGCTGGGGCTGATGGCCGCCGCCGCGAGCGGCATCGCCGCCGGACTGTTGGTCGAAGCGTGGCGGTCGCCGACTCGACGTCGCCGGGAAACGCCATGACGGCGTGGTTGATCATCGTCGGCATGGGTATCGTCACCTATGCCATACGTCTCTCGTTGATCGTCCTGTTGGGACGACTAGATGTGCCGCCGCTCGTGCAGCGGGCGTTGCGCTTTGTTCCACCCGCCGTGCTTTCGGCCATCATCTTGCCCGAGGTGTTGAGCCCCGGCGGCGCGCTCGATATATCGTTCGGGAACGATCGGCTGATCGCCGGAGTCTTGGCCGCCGTGGTTGCCTGGCGCACCAGGAATGTATTCTTGAGCATCGCGGTCGGCATGGTCGCGTTATGGATTTTGAGCGCCGTGTAGAGCGCAACGAAAGGATGTAAGCGTTCAGTCCCGTTTGTCACCCTGAGCGCAGCGAAGGGTCTCTGCCCCGCGTGAAAGAGATTCTTCGCTTCGCTCAGAATGACAGGCTGAACGGTTACGAAAGGATATACCATGCGAGACCTGGAAATTGTGATCACCAATGGCAAAATCTTGGACGGCTGCGGCAACCCCTGGTTCTGGGGCGATCTTGCTATCACGCAAGGCCGGATCGTCGAGGCGGCTCCGCCCGGCACGCTGCATGGACGCAGAGTCATTGATGTGGGCGGTCGCTACGTCGCGCCGGGCTTTATTGACATTCACACTCACTCCGACCTATCCATCCTCGTCAATCGCCGCGCCGAGAGCGCCGTCCGCCAGGGCGTCACGACTCACGTGATCGGCAATTGCGGCATGGCCCCGGCCCCGGTGAGCGAGGCGCACCTGGCCGACATGCGCCAATACTGGGAACGCATCTCGGATCAGCCTGAGGTCACGTGGAAGTGGCGGACGTTTGGCGAGTATCTGCAAGCTCTGCAAGGCGGCGGGCTGGGCATCAACATCGCTGCGCTGGCCGGGCACGCGGCGCTGCGCATCGCCGTCATGGGCTTGCAGGATCGCGCGCCCACGCCATCTGAATTTGATCAGATGAGGGCATTGCTCGCCGAGGCGATGGAATCCGGGGCGTACGGGCTTTCGACCGGGCTGGTCTATCCGCCGGGCTGCTTTGCCGGCACGGAGGAAATCATTGACTTGTGCAAGGTCGTCGCACGTTATCATGGGCTGTACACTTCGCACATTCGGGGGGAGCGGGAGACGATCTTGGACGCGGTCGCGGAGGCTATCCGTATTGGACGAGAGGCAGGTGTGCCTGTGCAAATCTCGCACAACGCGCCCAAGTTCGGCGCGCCATACGATGCTAACGCCAACCTGCGATTGGTGGAAGAAGCGCGAGCGCGCGGCCAGGACGTGACGGTGGATAACGACGTGCACACCGACCTCGCCCCGGCGCTATCCGGCGGGTTGCCTCAGCACATCCAGGACCGGCCCGTCGCCGAAATCGCGGCTCTGTTGCAGAATCCCGACACGCGCCGCCAGATTCGAGGCGAGATTGTGTCTGACAAACGGCCTGCCTTTGGACCGGCCGGGCTGTTGAGGCACGGACAATGGCATCGCATTACCATGCTGCACGCCCCCCAGACGCCAGACGCCATCGGCAAAACGATCGAGGCGCTGGCCCGCGAGCGAGGCTGCGACCCGTTCGACGTGTATTTTGATCTGATCGTCTCCAACGGCCCCGAGGCCGAGGCTATCTTTGATTACATTGACGAGGCCAACATCCGCATCTTGCTGCGCCACCCGGCGGTGATGATCTGCTCGGATGGTCAGGTCTTGGCGCCGTATGGCTTTTTGAACGACCCGCCCCCTTATTCTCCTTGCAGCTATGGCGAGTTTCCCGGCGTGCTGGAGCGTTACGTGCGCGACGAGCCGGTGCTGAC
>CAYHAR010000471.1:0-2327 GCA_964354595.1 uncultured Anaerolineae bacterium
CGAGCAGCCCCGCGCCTCGTCCCCGCCAGTCCGCCGCCCACCGATACACGAACGCGCCCAACAGCGCCGAAAGGAGCGCCACCGGCACACGCACCGGAAACACGACGCGATCGATCGGGCGATAGCGCGAGAGGGATCGCACCATTCGCAGCCGGTCGGACTCAGCCCATCCCGGCATATCACGCGCAGGAGGCAGGTCGGGGATCAGCAGCAGGGGCCAGGCCGATAGCTCGCGGATGAGCGGCGGATGCTGCTCCAGCATGCGCCAGTCGCCTGTCTGGAGCACCGAATAACCAAAGACAATGTGTCCGCCTTCGTCTATCGTGATCGAAGTGCGTGCCGCGCCGAGGATAGCGAGCGTGAAAGCCAGCCACAACAACACAAGCGCCAATGCTGCGCGGGCCGGGCTGGCCCACAAGGATTGGGGCGCCCGCGGCGCAATGGTCATTCCAGTCCTTTGTCCTCTCAACTCTTTGTTCATCATCAGCGCGCACGGTGAGGAACACATGAGGAAAAGTCGGGGTTGCACTATACCACGATGAAAGACGATTGACAACTGCTATCGGCCCACGCGGATAGAGGCCAGCAACACCCGGTCGCCTACGACAATACCCTGATCCACGATTGCCCATCGCGCGCCATCGGCCAGCGAGTAGACGCCGGTTTGCGCCCAATACGGTCCGGCGGGCGCGTCCTTTGGAATCGCCAGCTTGTGGCGCTGAACGATAACGTCGCCCGCGTGCCACTGCTCCCTCGGCGAGCCCAGTCCGTCGCCTGTGGCGATGGCTTGACCAGCGTCGTTGAGCAAATGCGCCAGAATCGAGAGCGGCTGCGCAGGCGGCGCGACGACGCGCCAATACGTCGCCAGCGTCAGAGTATCACCCGGCGCCAGAGACTCTCGGTCGAGTGTGTATCCCACAAAGTTCAACGCGCCAGATAATGTCATTGAAACACTTGTCGGCGCGCCCCGTGATTCTGCCAGCGCCGGCAGCCAGTCGCTTGGCGCGGCGCGCCCGCTCGCCGTCAGATGCGTGAGATCAGACGGCGATTGACGCAACAAGACCGAGAAAGGCGGATAGTCGAATGTCTGTCGCTGGTCAAAGACGAGCGTCGCGCCAGCCAGTTGCTTTCCAGCAAATCCCGCCGGATCGTGCGCCGCCGCATACGGCAGAATGTACCAGCCCGCCCCCTGAGGAAATATCCAGCTATTGGAACAATCAAAATAAACTATGCGCAAATCAGCGCGACCCAAGCCTTCCGTCAGCGCGGCCTCGTCCAGCAGCGCAGCAGGCGCGGCGCACTGCGCCACCCACGTCGGCGTTGGCTCCGTCGGGCGGACCGTGTAGACGAATGTGGCGTAACCGATTTGCGCGTCGGGCCGGCGATGCCGGAACCAATCAAAGCTGTTCACATCGGCCAGCCCTGCACCCTGGTACGAGTTCGCGCTCAACACGTACACGCCCGGCACTGGATTGAAGCGCGACGGCAACACAGGCGGCGCGCCCTTCATCGGCGTGATTGGCTCGTAGGCGATGTCATATATCGCAGGGTCGTTCGAGCCGCCCACGCTCAATTTGACTTGAACGATGCCGCGCGCATCCTGGTACGCTTTTAGCTCTTTCCACGTCTGGCCCCAGTCCAGGTTGGAATCCACGAGCGACCTGTAGCCATTGGCCGGGCCGCCTGCCAGTTCGTTAAAGTAAGCAAGGTAGTGGGGAAAGATGCGTATCGTGCTAATCACGTACCAGATGAAAAGCGCGGAGACAAGGAGACCCGCGCCAGCGGGCAAGGTGACAAGGCGACCATTGACGTTTGACATTTGACGTTTGACGTTTGACGTCTGAGAAATAAAGACAAATGCGAATGGCAGAATCGGCAGCAGGTGGCGGTAGCCGATGTTGAACGGTTGGACCAGGGCGACGGCAAAATAGATAAGCGGGAATGAGAGCAATGCGGTTAGACGCCATGTCATTTGCGCAAGCTGTGCTCGTTCTCCTTGTCGCCAAAGGCGATAGGCTCGCGCTCCGACATAGATCAGCGCGGCGACGAGTAGGATGAGCGTGGGCAGCGGCGTCTTGAGCGCAAGCGCGACCGGAAAGTAGTACCACCAGCCCTGCTCCGAGTTCATGCCGAGCAAAAACGTGGGGCGCCCGGCGTCGAGGTGCGAGCGCACAGTGTTGAACGGGATGAGGTAACTGGCGGCGGGCACGGGCAATTCAAATTTCAAACCCCCTAAAGAGAGAGATTTCCAAATGTCAAAGGTCAAAGAGCGCAGCTCAAAGCCGAACACGGCCCAGAAGGTGAGGAACGCGATGAGCAAGAGGACA
>CAYHAR010000472.1:0-2322 GCA_964354595.1 uncultured Anaerolineae bacterium
GTCAATCAGGCCTTTGTCTACGGCGTAGCGCACCAGCTCGGCGCGAGTGTGCAGGTTGAGCTTGCTCATAATGTTCTCGCGGTGACGCTCGACCGTCCGCACGCTGATCGAGAGTTTTTCGGCGATCTCTTTGTTCATCAATCCTTCGGCGATCATCTTGAGCACTTCTTGTTCGCGCTCGGTGAGGCCATCATAGCTGGCGCGCTCCCATCCCATCTGCACGCGCTGCAAATAGTCGTTCACCAATGCCTTGGCGACGGACGGATGCAGGTACACTTCGCCTGAATAGACCGCGCGGATCGCCGCGACGAGATCGGTGGGCGCGGCGCGCTTGGGAACGTAACCGGAGGCGCCCGCGTTGAGCATCTCGAAAAAATATTGCTCGCCTTCGTGTATCGTCAGCGCCAGGACATGGATGTTCGGGTGCTGCTGTTTGATCTGCCGGGTCACTTCAAGGCCACTGGGACCAGGCATCGTAATATCCATGATGACCACATCCGGCGATGCTTTGCGGCAAAGCTCGATGGCCTGCGAGCCGTTTTCGGCCTCGCCCACGATTTGCATATCCTCTTGCGCCTGGATCAACAGGCGCAGTCCGGCTCGCACGATCTCGTGATCGTCCACCAATGCAATCTTGATACTCATGCAGCAACCTCCTCGGTGCGACATGGAATGCGGATGGTCAACCGGGTACCGCCCCCGGGCGCCGAGTCAATGTTAAAAGTGCCGCCCGCCAGAGCGGCGCGCTCCTGGATACCGGACAGTCCCCAGCCTTGATAGCGGGTGCGCCGGCGATTGATCTGTTCGGGTGTCATGCCGGCGCCATTGTCCTCGATGCGCAATTCGATGGGATCGGCAAAGTTTAAGCTGACGACGGTCCGCTGGGCGCGAGCGTGCTTGGCGACGTTCGTCAAGGCTTCTTGCGCGATGCGAAACAACACGGTTTCCATTTCGGGCGCCAGCCGGCGGCGCTGCCCGGCCACCTGAACGCGCACGTCGAGATGCAAGCGATCCCGCCATTCGTCGGCCAGCCAATGCAGCGCCGGCACCAGCCCCAGGTCGTCCAATTGAGGTGGCCGCAGGTCGGCCACCATTTGCCGCATCTCGGCGATGGCGCGCGTGGACATTTCCTTGAGGTTGGCAATCTGAGCGCGCGCCGTCGCCGGATCGCGCGGCATCATTTCTTCCACGCCCGCCAGGCCAAGCGCCAACGCGGTAAAGGTTTGCCCGATGCCGTCGTGCAGCTCGCGCGCAATCCGCTTGCGTTCCTCTTCTTGAGCTTCTACCGAGCGCCGCAGCAGGTCGCCCCGCAGCACTTCGCGTTCCTGCACCTGCTGGTAGAGCCGGGCATTTTCCAAAGCCACAGCCAGCTCGCGGCCCAGTGTGAGCAGTAGCGACTGCTTGGACTCGAAAGCGTGAACGTCGTTCACGCAGATCACCAGGCTGCCGATGAGGTCGCGCTTGCCCAAAGGGTGCAAGGGCACGGCAATCATCGGATCTTGTACGCGCACTTGCGGCGGGTCGGCCTTGGCGGCGATGAGAGCCTGCCCGATGGCTTGCGCTTTTTCTGCCAGGGCCGCGCTCTCAAAGCCCGCGCAGGTGATGCTGTGAGCCGGTGGAGCGCCCTCCAGCAGAATCATCGCCGCGCGAGCGGGCAGCAGGTCAACGACTTTGGCCGCCGCTTGCTGGAGCAAGGCTTGCCAATCCAGTGTGGCCGCCAGGACGCGCGACATTTCGTACAAGACCGAAATTTCGTTGACGGCATCTTGCAACTGCTGGTTCAGTTGGGCTGTCTCGTGTTGGACGCGTCGCTCGGCCTCCAACGCGGCGGCTTGCGCGCCGCGCAGGCGCTCGTTGCTTTCGCTTTCAAACACACGCAAAGCGCGGATGATGGCGATGGCGACCACCGTCGCCATGATGGCGCGAAAGAGCTGGACCGGTATGCCAAACAGCGTCAAGAACAAGCTCGAATTGACAAGGTTCGAAGGCGGCAGCGCGCTCTTGGACACAAACACCTGACCGACGACCCCATACAGCGTAAACGCGACAGCGGCCCACATCAGGTCCCGGCCAAAACGCGCCATGCCCAGCCTAGCAAAAGCTCTCCCTTGTGAAACAAGCGCCCAGCTCGTGATGACGGCGCCGACGACGCCCAGACTGTAGCGCGCCCACACGTCGGCGGCGATGATCCATTCCGCCGGCTTGAGCCAGAAACGCAGTGCGACGATGCCACCCAAACACAAACCGATGAGCGCCAGCGTACGCCACATGCCGACTCGAGGCGGCGCGTGCTCCGGGCGGCTCAGGCTGATGCCGAACGCT
>CAYHAR010000473.1:0-2298 GCA_964354595.1 uncultured Anaerolineae bacterium
ACATTTCACGCGCCAGGGGCATTCCCCCGCGCAGCGCCAATCCCAGGCAGATCAATGCGTCCAGCCAGCGTGGCGTGGTCGCCTGGTAATGCTTGCGATAGAACAGCCACATCGCGCGCTCGAACTCGTACGCGGCTTGTGGGTTATGGCGATACGACGCACGCTTGACATGCTGGACGACGACCGCCGGATTGTAGTAAACCTTCCAGCCCGCCGCCTTGATGCGATACGCCCAATCCAAATCTTCGCCGCCAAAGAAAAAGGATTCGTCTAGCAGCCCCACTTGCTCGATGGTCTGCGCGCGAATCATCATGAACGCACCGTTGACGCTATCCACCTCGGTCAATTGGTCAGGATCGAGATGAGTGAGATTATAACGGCCAAAGCGCGGACTGCGGGGAAACAACTTGCTCAACCCTAGCAAGCGGTAAAACGATACCGCCGGTGTAGGAAAACTGCGGCGACAAGCCAGGTCTATGCTTCCATCGAGCCGGACGAGTTTGGGGCCGACCGCGCCGGCTTCTGGATGAGCCTCCATAAATGCCACCATCGTCGCCAAGCCCTCCGGCGGCACGACGGTATCCGAGTTGAGAAGCAACGCGTAGCGCAAGTCCTCGCCGGCGCTTTCTCCCAAGCCCAAGGACCGCAGTCCCAGATTATTTGCGTGGGCAAAGCCAGTGTTGTGGAGATTGCGAATCAGGTGTGTTTGCGGAAACTCGCGCTCCACCATCTCCGAGCTGCCGTCGGAAGAGGCATTGTCCACCACACAAACTTTTGACTCCAAGCCCCGGTTGGCATAGACGCTGGTCAAGCAATCGTGTAGCAGGTCGCGCGTGTTCCAATTGACGACGACAATGGCAAGATCAAGAATCTTCATGGCGGGCACATTCTACCCTAATCTTTTACCCTTCGCAAAGCCTCCCGCATCGCTTGACGATCATCCCAGGGATACTCGGTCACGCCAAAGCACATGGACTGCTCGTGACCTTTGCCGCACGACATCACCACATCGCCCGGTCGCGCCAGTTTGACGGCAAAACAAATTGCCTCGGCCCGGTCGCCAATGCGCCAATAGTCTTGGCCTTCACGTTTTCCCTCTGCGGCAACTGCTTTAGCCATCGACGCCATGATGTCATCCAGCGATTCAGTCCGCGGGTCTTCGGCGGTGATGACGATTCTGTCGGCCAATCGGCCCGCGACGTGTCCCATCAGTGCGCGCTTTTCTACGTCACGCAGCCCGGCTGAGCCAAAGGCAACAATCACCTGCCCTTTCGTCATCCGCCGCGCCGCCCGCAGCGCCTTTTCAAGCGCATTGGGGGTATGAGCAAAATCTACAATCGCCAAAAAATCCTGGCCTGCGTCAATTCGCTCCCAGCGACCCGGCACGGGCAGCATTGACGTCACGCCGCGCTGAATCGCCTCGACTGGCAGACTCAAAGCCAGGCCCACACTGACCGCGGCCAGCACGTTAAGCACGTTGTGCTCACCGACCAGCGGCGTTTTTAGCGAGATGCGTCCGGCCGGCGTGACAGCGACAAAGCGCGTGGCCTCTGGCTTGTACACCACGTCGCGCGTGCTCACCAGCGCGCACGTCGCCACGCCATAACTCAATTCCACGTCCGCCCTGATCTGGCGCAAGAAATCATAGGAAGGATCATCGGCATTAAGCACAGCCGTCTTGGGAATGCCTTTGCGCGCTGAAGCGGCCAGCATTTCAAACAATCGCGCTTTGGCGGCGCGATAAGCTTCGAACGAGCCATGAATGTCCAGGTGCTCGTGCGTGATGTTGGTGACCACGCCAATATCAAACTCGCAAGCGTCCACGCGATGCTGTGCCAACCCGTGCGAAGTCGTTTCCAACACACAATGTGTCTGCCCTGCTTTTACCATCTGAGCGAGATACTGTTGCACGTCCGGCGCATCGGGCGTGGTGGTGTGCAAGCCCGTGTCGTAAACCTTGCCGCCAATGAAAGCGTTGACCGTGCTGATCATGCCCGCGTTGATGCCCGCCGCCGCAAGGAGGCCGTGAATGAGATTGCACGTCGTCGTCTTGCCGTCCGTGCCGGTGACGCCGACCATTACCAGCTTGCGAGCGGGAAAATCGTGCCAGCGCGCGCACAAGTGCGCCAGCGCCTCGCGCGTGTCAGGGACTTGGACGTAGGGCAAGGTGGCAACTTGCCCTACAGGAATTTGACCTACAACCGCTGCCGCGCCACGCCGCGCCGCGTCGTCAATAAAGCGGTGGCCGTCCACACTGACGCCGCGATAGGCGACAAACAACGCGCCAGGTATGACCTG
>CAYHAR010000474.1:0-2281 GCA_964354595.1 uncultured Anaerolineae bacterium
TTGCCGATGGATCCGCTGCCACGAACGATGATATAATCTTGGGTGCAGGCAGGGGGTAGTAACTGATCGAAAGTAGTTATACATACCTTGACATTTCTAGCGTTTTGGATATAATTGTTGTATGAACGCAATGAAAGTAAGCATCCGTGAAGCAGCTCGTATGTTAGGGGTCTCACCGCACACGCTGCGCCGGTGGGAAGCGGCAGGCAAGTTCACCTCCGAACGCACGCCGGGCGGACATCGCCGCTACGATCTCGACAAGTTGCGCGCGGTCGCCACGAATCGCCCGACCGACCCATCCCAGCGCATCACGATTGGCTATGCTCGTGTGTCTTCGCATGATCAAAAGGATGACCTCAAGCGCCAGGCTGTCTTGCTGTCCGAGTTCTGCACCCAGCAGGGTTGGAAGCACGAGATCATCGAGGACTTGGGGAGCGGCCTGAACTACAACAAAAAGGGATTGCGTTCGCTCATCCAGCGCATTTGCAATGGCGAGGTGGGGCGGCTGGTCGTGACGCACAAAGATCGCCTCTTGCGTTTTGGATCAGAGTTGATCTTTGCGCTGTGCGAACATTTCGGCGCCGAGGTGGTCATCATCAACCGGAGTGAGGATTCTTCTTATGAGGAAGACTTGACGCGCGACGTGTTGGAGATCATCACCGTCTTTTCCGCTCGGTTATACGGCAGCCGCAGCCACAAGAACAAGACCCTGCTCAAGACTCTGAAGGAGGCCGCCGATGAAGTCAGCGCGAAGAATCCGGCTTGAGGTAGACGAGGCGACGGGACGGGCGTTGGACGGCCAGTCCAAGATATGCAACTGGCTTTACAATCATCTGCTCGAACGCGCCAACGGCTTGCGCGCTCAGTACCGCGAGACGCGCGATAGCGCAACGGCGCTGACGCTCTACTCCAAGCGCGGTCTCCGCGATCTTGTGCCGGACCTCAAGGCTGACCACACGTTTCTCAAGTCGGTGTACTCCAGCCCGCTCAAGAACGCGGGCCTGCGCCTGTCCAAAGCGATTCGAGACTATCAGGCCAGCCAGCATGGAAAGCGCCCCGGCCCGAAAGTCAAGTGGCCCAAGTTTCGCTCGTGGAAGACGCGCTGGTTCTCGCTAGAATATGACGAGCCGTGGAAGGGCTACACCCTGGACGGTCAAACCCTGCAATTGAAGCTGGGTGTGGATGCGGACGGCCAGCGGGTTTCCACATCGGGGCGTTTGGCCGAGCCGCTTCCGACTCGGTATGCCGAGAACGTCAAGACTCTGCGCATTGTGAAGGAAGCGGGACGGTTCTATGCCGTGTTCACCGTGGACATGGACGCGCGCCAGCCCAGGACAGTCAAGCATCCGCGCGTGATCGCGTTGGACCCGAACCACAAAAACCTGGCCTATGGGGTGGGGACAGACGGACGGGCTATCGAGATCGAGAATATGCCCGGCCTGAAGGCGTTGGATGCGCGGATTGACTTGCTCAAGTCGCGGCGCGACCAGTGCAAGCGCAATTCGGTCAAGGTCGTGCGGCCCGATGGCTCGGTCTTCTATCGCCCGTCGCGCCGATGGACGTTTTTCAATAACCGGTTGCAGGACGCCTACCGGAAGCGTCGAGAACAGACCAAGACGTTTCTAAATACGGTGTGCCACCGGCTGTGCCGCGATTACGATGTGATTGGCGTGGGCAACTATACGCCACACGGCGGCGGGATCACTCGCGGCATGAGACGCGCCATGAATAATTCGTCGCTCATAGGCCGCTTGAAGACAACGCTGGACTGGACAGCGGCCAAATCAGGCAAGCGATACAGCGAGTACGATGAGGCCAAAACAACGCGGACTTGCTGCGATTGCGGGTGCAAGGTCGAGGGCGGTATTGCTCTCGATATCCGAGAGTGGACTTGCGTAGAGTGCGGAGCGTTCCACATTCGAGACGAGAACGCCGCGCAAAACGGTCTACCTCGCGTCTTGAAACAGAATCATTTGCCACGCTCAGGCCATACGCCAGAGGTGAAAGTGCTGGCGCGGTGGGCCTGGAGGGTTACGCCTAGTGGGGTGGTTGCCACTCTGCGGGGGCGCGACGGTTCGGCGTTGGACACAACAGACTCCGAACACCGCCAGGAAATTAAACCGGAGGCATGACCGGGAAACCGGCCATCTGAAGATGTCTTTTGCACCATCTTCAGGTAAGAGCTTCCGACCCAGACCTGCTAGATTTGCACAGGTTTGGGAGAGCGGCTGGTCTCTGGGCTGGTCGCGTCGCAGTGCGCCACGCCCGCGCTGGCGGCGAT
>CAYHAR010000475.1:0-2280 GCA_964354595.1 uncultured Anaerolineae bacterium
GCCTCAACTCTTTTTCTCGATCTTGGCCCACGTATCCTTCAGGCTGACCGTCCGATTGAACACGAGCTTGCCCTCGGTCGAATCGGGGTCAACGCAGAAATAGCCTTGCCGCTCGAACTGGAACTTGGCCCCAGGCTTGGCATCCGCCAGACTCGGCTCAAGCTTGCAGCCGGTGAGCACCTCTAGCGAGTTGGGGCTGACAGTGTCCAGGAAATCTTGGCCTTCTTCCACATCGTCGGGATTCGGTTTGGTAAAGAGATAGTCGTACAGCCGCGCTTCGGCCTCCAGCGCGTGCGCCGCCGAGACCCAGTGGATCGTGGACTTGACCTTGCGCCCATCCGGCGCGTCGCCGCCGCGCGTGGCCGGGTCGTACGTGCAGTGCAACTCGACGATCTGGCCTTGTGTATCCTTGACCACCTTCACGCATTTGATGAAATACGCATAGCGCAATCTCACTTCGCGGCCGGGCGCCAGGCGATAGAACTGCTTGGGTGGGTCCTCGCGGAAATCTTCTTGCTCGATGTACAGCACGCGCGAAAAGGGAACCTTGCGCGTGCCTGCATTCAGGTCTTCGGGATTGTTGACCGCGTCCATCTCTTCGACCTGGCCTTCGGGGTAATTGTCAATCACCACGCGAAGCGGTCGCAGGATGGCCATCACGCGCGGCGCGCGCTTGTTCAAATCCTCCCGCAGGCAGTGCTCGAGCAGTTGAATGTCCACGATGCTGTCGGCCTTGGCCACGCCGATACGCTCGGCAAACGCGCGGATGGACTCGGGCGTATAGCCGCGCCGCCGCAGCCCGGCCAGCGTGGGCATACGCGGGTCGTCCCAGCCTCGAATAAATTTGTCATTCACCAGCCGCAACAGCTTGCGCTTGCTCATCACCGTGTAGGTGAGGTTGAGCCGCGCAAATTCGATCTGGCGCGGGTGATAGATTTCCAGTTTGTCGAGAAACCAATCGTACAGCGGGCGGTGATCTTCGTATTCGAGCGAGCACAGCGAGTGCGTGATGCCCTCAATCGAATCGCACTGGCCGTGGGCAAAGTCGTACATCGGATAGATGCACCACTGGTCGCCCGTCCGGTGATGTTCTGCATGCAGGATGCGGTACATCACCGGATCGCGCATGTTCATGTTGGGGGATGCCATATCAATCTTGGCCCGCAGGACGCGCGCGCCATCTGGGAATTCGCCTTTCCTCATGCGCTCGAACAGGTCAAGATTCTCCTCGACCGAGCGATTGCGGTACGGGCTTTCCTTGCCGGGCGCGGTCAGCGTGCCGCGACGTTCGCGGATTTCATCCGCGCTCAGGTCGTCCACATAAGCCTTGCTCTTTTTGATGAGCTTTGCCGCGAATTCGTACAACTGCTCGAAATAATCGGAAGCGTAAAACTCTCGATCTTCCCAGTCAAAGCCGAGCCAGTGAATGTCCTCTTTGATGGACTCGACGTATTCCACGTCCTCTTTGACGGGGTTGGTGTCGTCATAGCGCAGGTTGCACTTGCCGCCAAACTCGAGCGCCATGCCAAAGTCAATGCACATGGCTTTGGCGTGGCCGACGTGCAAATAGCCATTCGGCTCCGGCGGCCAGCGGGTGTGAACTCGCCCGCCAAAGCGGCCTGTTTTGATGTCCTCGATGATGGCGTCGCGGATAAAGTTGGAGGCGGTGGCAGAATCGGTCGGGGTCATGTTTGCAGCTCCATGCGTGCTGGGATAATTTTTGCTCACGGCATGATATTCTAACACATTCCGGCGTTTTGGGAATTTCGCTGGACAAAAACAGTGACATCGTGTATCATTCTTGCCTGCACCTCAAGAGCTCCTCACAAAAGGAACCACTCGTGGATCGAACCGAACAACTGCTCCAAGCGTTGAGCAACGCGCGCAGCGCGTTGGCGCGCCACATCCACCGTCCGTCTATCATTCATGGCGACGATTACGACAACGCACTGGAACCGCAATCCGCAATCCGAAACACTTGCACCTGCGCGGCGCTCCGGCGCAAGCGCAGGTGTCCGCAATCGCAGGAGGGCTGATGGCATCACAAGCACCGGAAATGATTCAAGACATTGCGGCGGCCTTGCAGAGGCAGATTGAGGCGTTTGCGCCCACGGTCGAAGCAGTGGACGTTGGCACGGTCATCGAGGTCGGCGATGGCATCGCCCGCGTCACGGGCCTGGCCAGCGTCCGCGCCAGCGAGATGGTACAGTTTGAAAATGGCACGCTTGGCATTGCGTTCAGCCTGGAGCGCGATCACGTCGGCGTGATCATCATGGGCGA
>CAYHAR010000476.1:0-2270 GCA_964354595.1 uncultured Anaerolineae bacterium
CGTTACCCGGCTGTCCAGCTTGCGCACGAGAAAGAGCAACTCGTGATTGACTGGCCCGACGGTCATCACAGCGAGTACGCGCTGACTGACGTGCGCGCCGCTTGCCCCTGCGCCGAGTGTGACTCGCGCCGCAGGAACTCGGGTCAGGTTGCGCCAGCGGCGAGCAGCGCGGTGAAGGACATGCAATACGTCGGCAATTATGCCGTCCAGTTTGTGTGGGGCGACGGGCACAGCTTTGGCATCTATCCCTGGGATTTGCTCCGCCGGATATGCCCGTGCGCGATTTGCCGTCTGGGAACTGAAAGCGAGTAGCGGTCTGGTCAATCAGTTACTCAATCGTCAGTTATTTGGTTAACTGATTGACTGACCACGAATCACCGAAAGAGGAGGCAGCTATGCCGGACGAGCCTTTGGCCAATATCCTGGTGGTGGACGATTCGGAAGCGATCTGCAAGGCGCTGCGCGACGTGCTGACCATGTCCGGTTATGCCGTCCGCACCGCGCCGAGCGGCGAGCGCGCGCTGCAGATTCTGGAAACCGCTCAGATGGACCTGATCATCTCGGACTTGAAGATGAGCGGCATGAGCGGCATCCAACTGCTCAAAAAGGTCAAAGAGAAAACTCCCTCGTTGCCGTTCATCATTCTCTCCGGCTTTGGCGACATGGACAGCGTCATCGAAGCCATGCACAACGGCGTGGCCGATTACCTCAAGAAACCGTTCTCCGTCAACGAGGTGATAGAGGTCACGGCGCGCGAGCTCAAGAGATCCAAACAGGTGCAGGCCGCCGCAGTGATGGCGGCGACGACGGCGGCCACCGCCGTGCCGACCTCGATGGACAAGCCCCCGCACGTATACATCTTTTCGACGCGAGACGTGGAGCGCATAGACGGCGCGCTTTCCGAGCTGCGCGCGCAGACGACGGCCGAATCGGTCTTGCTGATCGAACAAGCCGGTTACGTGATTTCGGCCAAAGGGATGTTGAGCGAATCTGATTTGCCGTCGCTGGCGGCGCTGGTGGTGGCGAGCCGCGCCACGACTTTGCAGCTTGCTTCTTTGCTGGGCGAGAGCGGATCGTTCGCGCTGCATTACCTGGAGGGTCAGCGCGTGGCCGTTTACACGGCCAGCGTGGGCAGTGGATTGTTCCTCGTCGTCGTCGTGCCACGGACGGTCAGGCAAGGCGCAGTGTGGGTCTATACCAAAAAGGCCACGTTGGAAATCGAAAAGATGGCTGCCGGCGCAGCGGCCCAAGCCGCCGCGGCTGCGCCTGCCGCTGCTGGCAAGCCGCCGCTTGATTCGACGGCCCTCCGCGCCGAGATGGCAACGCAGCAGCTCGACAACTTGTTCAGCGAGCAGACGGTCTCGGCGGGCGCGGACCTGGCCAATTCTGTCCAGACCCTCACATTCGAAGAGGCGTTGGCGCGTGGTTTGTTGGGGAACATGAATCTGGGCGAGTAGATGCAACTGGTGGGCGGCCCGCTTCGCGCCATGCCGCTCGCCAAACGAGGGGAATTTGCGGCGAGTCAGTGTTGACGGTTTGATGTTTTACCAATTCGAGCATCTGGCCTCGCGGGCCGATGTGGCGCACGGCATTTTTACGCGCCTGGGCGGCGTGAGCGCGCCGCCGTGGGCCTCGCTCAACCTCAGCCGCTCGGGCGGCGATAACCCCGAGGCAGTGGCGGAAAATAACCGGCGGATGCTGACGGCGTTGGGACTCGTGCCCGGCCAGACGGTGAGCGCGTGGCTGAATCACGGCAGTCGAGTCGCCATCGTCGGCCCGCAGCACCTGGGTGCGGCGTTGCGCGAGACGGACGCCATGCTCTCGGCCACGCCGGGCCTGGCGCTTTCGATGCGCTTTGCCGATTGCGTCCCGGTGCTTTTCCACGACGCGACGCGCGGCGTGGTCGGAATCGCGCACGCAGGCTGGCCGGGCGTGGCGGCGAATATCGTCGGCGTCACCGTGCGCGCGATGCGAGATGCGTTCGGCTGCCGCCCGCGCGACGTGTGGGCCGGCATCGGCCCGGCGATTCGCGTCGAGTGCTACGAGTTCGGGCGCGACCTGGCGCAGCGCGTCGTCGCCGCGTGCCCGCCAGGCGCTCCGATCATCATTCCGCAGCCGGATGGCAAGATTCACCTTGACCTGATCGCCGCCGTCCAATCGCAACTAGAGACGGCGGGCGTGGGCGAGATAAAAGACAGCGGCCTCTGCACCGCCTGTCACACGGACGAGTGGTTCTCGCATCGCGCGGAGAAAAAGACCGGGCGGTTTGG
>CAYHAR010000477.1:0-2266 GCA_964354595.1 uncultured Anaerolineae bacterium
ACCGGCTTTGGCGAGCCGCTGACTCATCCCAACATTCTGGAAATGATCGAGGCCGTGCGCAAGCGCGACCTGGCCGTCACCGTCGGCTCTAACGGTTTGCTGCTAAAGCCGGACATGGCCCGCGAGATGGTCCGGCTGGGCGTGGATCGCCTGGTGGTGTCTGTTGACGGAGTCAAGCCCGAGACCTACGCCGAGATCCGCGGCGCGATGCTGGCGCAGGTCCTGAGCAACATTCGCGGCCTGAACGAAGCCAAGCGCGAGCTCGGCTCGCTGTTCCCCGCCCTGGGGATCGAGTTCGTCGTCTTGAAAAGCAACCTGGCCGAATTGGCCGAGCTGACCGGGCTGGCTTCAAGGTTGAATGCGTCCCGCGTCCTCGTCAGCAACGTGCTGCCTTACACGGAAGAGATGCGCGACGAAATCCTTTACGGTTACGAGCCGCGCCCGCCCTTTCAATCCGGCGGCTGGCCGGTCAAGGCCGACGCCTGGGTGATGTGGGGCACGTTAGAGTTGCCGCGCATGCACTGGGGCGCGGAGCGGCGCTGCCGGTTCGTGCAAGATAGGTCCATCGTGGTGGGCTGGGATGGCGGCGTTGCGCCCTGCTATGCCCTGTCGCACAACTATAGCTACTTTGCCATAGATGGCCGGAAAAAGCAGGTGAGCCGTTACCTCTTGGGCAACGCGAACGAACAAGCTCTGGCGGAAATCTGGATGTCCGAAGAGTACGTGCGTTTTCGCGGCGAGGTGCGCGGGTTCCATTTTCCGTCTTGCCCCAACTGCGACCTGCGTGAAAGCTGCGACCTGCGCGAGCGAAACGAAGGGTGCTGGGGCTGGAATCCCTCTTGCGCCGATTGTCTGTGGGCGCAGGACATTGTCAGATGTCCATGAGGCGACCATGCGTGTCCGCGTGAAACTCTTTGCCACCTTGCGCCGCTACGTTGACGGCGCAGCGTATGGAGTACCTTTCGAGGTTGACTTGCCCGAGGGCGCTACCATCGCAGACCTGATCCGGCAGCTCAATCTGCCGGCAGAAGAAGTAAAGGTGGCCTTTGTCAATGCGCGCGCCCGGCCTGAGGATTGGCGGCTGGAACCTGACGACGAGGTAGGCATTTTTCCACCGGTTGGAGGAGGATGAAAGTGTCGGATATTGTTGTGGATACGTGGCTGTATGGCGAGCTGGCGCGTTACGGAGGCCAGGCAGATAAGGGCAGTTACGCCAACTTGCCGGTGCGCCTGCCCGAAGGAAGCACAGTAAACGATTTATTGTCTCACCTGAACATGCCGACTGTGGCGCGCGGGATCACGTTCATCAATGGAGACTTGAGCGCCATGCCAGGCCTCCAACCAGATTTGGGTCACGTCCTGTGCAACGGTGACCGCGTGGCTTTTTTCCATCTCCAGAGCATGTGGCCTTTCCAGTACCGGCACGGCGTCGCGGCGATTCCCGAGATGGCCGACGCGATACAGGCCAGCAAAGATCAAGGCTTGCATCACACGTACAAGACCTAGCGCGCCTTGCACCTCACGCTTGGGGATTATACCCACCCCGATTCTGTTTTCTCAAAGGGGCGTAAGGGCATCCCATCAACACTTGCGGTGCTCACCGCCGCGCGTCGCGCCCCGGAGGGCGCCCCTACGTCGCATTCGTTCCAGGCTTTCCGACGAGATGGGGTATAATACTCTGGATGTTTAACAGTCTGCGCTTTCGCCTGATTGTTTCTTATACCGTCATCATCGCCGTGTGCCTGGCGATTATCGCCGTGGCGCTGGCGCTGCTCGTGCGCAGCAACCCGCTCAGTCGCGAGCTCACTCAGGAACGATTAACCCTCACGTTGAGCAACGTCACGCGATTGATTCAAAAAGACCTGAAAGACGGGACAGCGCCGGAACAGGTGATGGCCGACCTGCGCGCGCGCTTTGACACGCAGCAGACGCGTGTGTTGTTCTTTACCGGCCCCAACCGGCGCATCATCGCCGACAGCGACGACACGTTGGGAGGCCGCGATCTAGGCGAGTTCGCATCGGGCCTGCCTGTGCGCTTACCAGATGGGACGATCACCGGCAATATCAACGTGGGCGATACGCAGCCCTGGATATACGTCGCTCGACCGGCAGCCAGCGGGCCACGCAATGTTGGCATCCTCGTGGCACAAGCACCGCAAGGGATCAGCCTCCGCTCGCCAATTTACGCGCAGATGCTCAGGCAACTGGCGCTTTCGGGCTGCATCGGCGGATTGCTTTCGGTGCTCCTGGCGCTGCTGATTGCCGA
>CAYHAR010000478.1:0-2266 GCA_964354595.1 uncultured Anaerolineae bacterium
TACGTCAATCGGTGCGTTATTATCCAGTTTTGACAATGTGAGCGAACGAGTTAAAATATACTTGCTGTGGATCATTATCGGCGCGAGCAGTTGATCGGTGAATGGGCTGCGCGGTTGGAGCGTTGGGGGCTGACTCCCATCGCCCCTTTTCTCTTGCAGACGCTCCAGCCATTAGGATTCGTCGGCAGCCAGACGATTCTGTTCGGGCAGCCCTTGCTCACCTTGTTCGCCGACGCATCGTCGCTGGAAGAATTGTCGTCGTTGCTGGACGACCCAGACGCGCTCGACCAGATCGAGCGCCGCTTAACCGACGCAGGCAGCCACTCTCCATAGGAGACGTTCCCGATGCCGATTGATGCCGCGCAGATCGCCGGACTGGTCCTGATCGCGGTGTTTGCCGTCTTTATTGCCGTGTTCGCTGGCGGCGCGTTGGCCGGCCGCCGCCCCACGCTGCGCCGGCTTCCCGGCTACCAAATGTTGCCCGGACAATTGAGCCGCGCGATTGAAGCCGGGCAAAGCCTGCATCTCTCGCTTGGCACAGGCGGCGTAGGCGGCAGCGACACTGCGACCACGCTGGCCGGGCTTTCCACCCTGGCATTCCTGGCCGAAGAAGCTGCCGCCACAGAAACCCTGCCCACCGTGACTGTGGCCGATCCCACCGCGATGGTGATGGCGCAAGATGTTCTCCGCCGCGCGTACATCCGCCAGGGCAACCCGACCGCTTACGATCCTCGCTCCGTGCGTTACGTCGCCGCTTCGCCTCTGCCCTACGCCGCCGGGACGATGGACGTTTTGTCCAACGAAGAGACTTTGGTGAACGTGATGGTCGGCGTGTTTGGGCCAGAGGCCGCCCTGATTGCCGAAGAAGGCTCCCGGCAAGGACTGGCGCAAATCGCCGGAGCGGCGGACATTGCGCCGCTGGCCGTGTTATATCCCACTGTCAATCATCTGCTAGTCGGCGAAGAAATGTTTGCGGCCGGCGGCTACACCACCGATCAACCAGCGCACGTGGGCAGCCTCCAAGCGCAAGACCTCATTCGCTGGATTTTGGTCGTCGTCATTTTCGCGGTCTCGCTCGGCGCGTTGTTCAGCGCCCTCGCGGGAGGCGGAGCTCCATGAAGACCCGCGTTCCTCTTTTCATCACCATGGTTGTCGGCTGGATCACGCTGCTGACATACTTTTTATCTGGCGTCTTTCCCGGCATTATTGCCGTGCGCTACGTGCTGGCCGAGCTGGCGATCATTGTCGCCGCGTTCGCCTTGATCTTGGGCTTTTTCAATCTGCTCTCGGTCCACGCGATGCACATCGTCCGCCAGCACCCCAATTGGTTCTACAGCTTTGTGTTGATTGCCAGCATGATTGTGATGGTGCCGCTGGTGCACGGCCTGGATTTGATGAGCGCGGCGGCGAATGGCCAAAACCTTGCCCAACAGAGCATCTCGGGAACCTGGATGATCAATCTGTACAAGTATGTCCTGATCCCGATCCAGTCCTCGCTGGCCGCGCTCTTGCCGTTCTTGCTGGCCTTTGCCGCTTATCGCACACTGCGGATGCGCCGAACGTTCGGCGCGGCAGTGTTTTTGCTCTCGGCCATCTTGGTGCTGTTGGGTCAGGTGCCCTTGTTCAACCTGGGCATTCTGAAAAACTTGCGCGACTGGATCGTCCAGGTGTGGGCGATGGCGGGCATGAGAGGTGTTCTGTTGGGCGTGGCGCTGGGCATCACGGCCACCGCGCTGCGCGTGCTCATCGGGGCGGACCGCCCATCGAGTGACTGATGATCACCTGTCAAAATTGTGGCGCAGCCAATCGAGACGGAAGCCAGACTTGCAGCAAATGCGGCAAGACGCTTTCTGCGCCGTCGGCGCAACGTTGCCCCATGTGCGGGACGTTCAACCCGCCGGGCAAGGCCACCTGCGCGACATGCGGCGCGCGATTGACGCCCAAGGCCGCTTCGCCCGCCCCAGAGACGCCGCCTGCCCAACCACATCAAGAACCCACCAAGCCCGCGCCGCCTCCACCCGCGGCGGCTGGCGAGTCTGACGATTGGCTGAGTCGCTTGCGTGGCGCGCTGCCTGAACGATCTGTGGCTGAGCAAGACGCGCCAGATTGGCTGCGCGGCGCGATGGCCGCGCCAGCAGTCGAGCCAGAATTTGACCTGGCTGCCCGGTTGCGTGGGGCCGCCGAGCCGACGACCGCGTCGGCTGCGCCTCCACCGGCTGAGGCTGAGGTCCCGGATTGGCTCACGCAGCTTGCGCCGACGCCCGCT
>CAYHAR010000479.1:0-2253 GCA_964354595.1 uncultured Anaerolineae bacterium
ACCGATACCACCAGTGGCATCACGCCCGAGGTCGCGCAGCAGTATGGCATCACCGTCATTCCGATGTACGTCCACTTTGGGACCGAGATGTTCCGCGAGGGGATTGACATTCAACTCCCCGAGTTTTTCTCTCGTCTCAAGTCGGCGCCCCAATTGCCAACCACGTCGCAGCCCTCGGCGGGCGATTTCATGCAAATCTACCAGCCGCTGGTCGCCGACGGAAGCGAGGTGATCTCGATTCACCTGTCGTCCAAGTTGAGCGGCACAGTGGCCTCGGCCCACGCGGCACGGGAGATGCTGCCCGGCGCTCGCATCCACGTGGTGGATTCGCTGTTCATCTCAGCGACGGAAGCCATGATGGCCCTCGAAGCGGCGCGGATGGCTGCCGCCGGCAAGAGCGCGGAAGCCATCCTGGCTCGTCTGAACCAGTTCATCGCCGGGTCCCGCCTTTACTTTGTCGTGGACACACTCGAATATCTTCAAAAGGGCGGGCGCATCGGCAAGGCAGCGGCGCTGCTGGGCACCGCGCTGCAGATGAAGCCCATCCTGATGCTCAAAGACGGCGTCGTCGAAGCCAAAGAGCGCATCCGCACCAAGAGCAAAGCCGTGGCGCGACTCCAGGAACTGGTAGCGCAGGAAACGGCCGGCAAATCCTGCCGTCACCTGGGGATCTTGCACGCCGCCGCGCCCGAAGAGGCTCGCCAGCTTGAGGCCGACCTGATTCCCCAGTTCAAGCCGGCCGAAACGATGATAGCCGAAATCGGCCCGGTGATCGCCACTCACACTGGGCCTGGCATGGTTGGCGTTGCCTTTTATGCGGAATAATCGAGTGGACAGCGGTCAATCTACGTTGACTGATCACTGAGGTTCAAACATGCCTCGCACCAAAATCGTCTGCACACTCGGCCCGGCGTGCGATGCGCCGGGCGTTTTGCGTGACATGGTGCGCGCCGGGATGGATGTGGCGCGCATCAACTTTTCCCACGGCGATCACGCTTCTCACGCGCGCCGCATCGCCGACGCGCGCCGCATCGCGCAGGAGGAAGAGCGCACAGTCGCCATTCTGTGCGACTTGCAAGGCCCCAAGCTGCGCGTAGGAGAGATTGCCGGTGGCGCAGTCGAGCTGCCGCCAGACAGCACAGTGACGTTGACCACACGCGCCGCGCCCGGCGATCCGCGTGAGGTGCATCTGCCGCAGCCTGACCTCGTCACGGATGTGCAGCCCGGCCAGCGTTTGCTCCTCGACGACGGCGCGCTCGAGCTGTGCGTGGAATCCAAGACAGATACGGACTTGGTCTGCCGGGTGATCGTGGGCGGAAGGCTAGGCTCGCACAAGGGCGTCAGCGCGCCAGGCGCTGCGCTTTCGCTTTCGTCGCTCACCGAAAAGGATCGCGCCGACGCAATGTTTGCCCTAGACCAACAGGCGGACTACTTGGCGTTGTCCTTTGTGCGCCGCGCCGCTGACGTGGACGAGTTGCGCGTGTTGCTCGCTTCACGCGGCGCGCGCATCCCCATCGTCGCCAAGATCGAAAAGGCCGAAGCATTGGCTGTGTTCGACGACATCCTGGCGACCACCGACGCGGTGATGGTGGCGCGCGGCGATTTGGGCGTCGAGACGCCTGCCGAGCGAGTGCCCATCCAACAAAAGCGCATCCTGCGCGCGTGCAACCGGGCCGGCAAACCCGCCATCACAGCCACGCAGATGCTTCAATCCATGACAGATAGCCCGCGTCCCACGCGCGCCGAAGCCAGCGACGTCGCCAACGCCGTCCTGGATGGCACCGACGCGGTGATGCTTTCCGGCGAGACGGCCACCGGGCATTACCCGGTCGAGGCGGTCAAGACGATGGAAAGCGTGGCGACGATTGCGGAACAAAACATGGATTGCGAGGAATGGTTGCGCCGCGTAGGCCCCGGCACATCGCCTTCCGAAGCCATCGCGCGGGCCACGGTGGAAATCGCCATGGAGCTAAAGGTGTCGGCCATCATCACCTCTACCGTCTCCGGCCACACCGCGCGGATGGTCGCGCGATACCGGCCCTGTGTGCCAGTGCTGGCCGCCACGCCGGACCCGGCGGTGTGCCGCCAGATGGCGTTGGTGTGGGGCGTCACGCCGCTGCTGGTTTCCGAGTACACCTCCACCGACGAAATGATTGCGCATACCACGCGCGCTGCGTGCAAAGCGGGCCTGGTCAAGCCGGGCGACCGCGTGGCGCTCACGGCGGGCATCCCGGCCGGCGGCGGGGGACGGAC
>CAYHAR010000480.1:0-2246 GCA_964354595.1 uncultured Anaerolineae bacterium
CATCCTGGTGTTGGACAAGGGACGCATTGCCGCGTCGGGCTCGCACGAGCAGCTCTTGCGCACGTCCGGCCTGTACGCGGAAATCTATCATCACCAATTGCGACCGCAGGAGGGACAGACCTGACAGGCGCTTGCGCGAAACTTGTCAGGTCTAGCCGCTATGAGCATTTCGATTGGCGCCACAGGTTCCGGCTTGGGTCCGCGCGGAGCGATACAAAGCTTTGGCGAAGAGGCCGCGGGACGAGCCTTTGACCGGCGCGTGGTCTTTCGGCTGCTGGCTTATCTGCGCCCGCACTGGCGGCGCATGGCCGCCGCCTTTGCCGTGATGCTGGTCGCGTCGGCGCTGACGCTGGCCGCGCCTTTTCTCATCAAGCTGGCGATTGACCAGAACATTGCTTCCGGTGACGTCACCGGCCTGGCTCGTATCGTCTTGCTCCTGGCCGGCGTGTTTGTCGGCATTTACCTCACCTCCTCCGCGCAGCAGTATTTGCTTTCTTGGGTAGGGCAGCAGGTACTGACGACGTTGCGCGCGCAGCTCTTTCGGCATTTGCAGGCGCTTCCGCTGGGCTATCACGATACTCACATCGTCGGCGTGACCATCTCGCGCGTCATCAACGACGTGGCGGTGATCAACGAGCTGCTTTCGCAAGGCTTGATCACGCTGGTCGGCGACATGTTGGTGTTGGCGGGCATTATCACCGTGATGCTCTCAATGAATTTGCGGCTGGCTCTGCTGACCTTTAGCGTGCTGCCGTTGATGCTGCTGGCGACCTGGCTCTTTGCCCGCCAGGCTCAGGTCGCTTTCCGCCACACCCGCGCCAGGATCGCCGCCGTCGTGGGCGACCTGGCCGAAGATATATCGGGGATGCGCGTGATCCAGGCTTTTGCACAAGAAGACGCATCGCAAGACCGTTTTGACGAAGTGAACCGCGCCAATCGCGATGCCAACATTGCCGCCATGTCGCTCTCTTTCATCTTTTTGCCCTCGGTCGAGTTCCTGGGCATGATGGCGACCGGCATTGTCTTGTGGTTCGGCGGCCTGGCCGCCGCTCGCGGCGAGCTGACGCTAGGCGTGGTGGTGGCCTTTCTGGCTTACGTGGCTCGCTTCTTTCAGCCGATTCAGGAATTGAGCCAGCTCTACACCACGATGCAAGCTGCCATGGCGGGAGGCGAGCGCGTGTTGGACTTGCTCGACACTCGGCCGGAAATCACAGATCGGCCCGATGCTATCGAGATGCCGGACATTGCCGGGCGGGTCGAGCTGCGCCACGTCTCATTCTCGTATCGGGGCGATACGCGAGTGCTCCACGACGTGAGCCTGGTCATCGAGCCGGGGCAGACGGTGGCGTTGGTGGGGCCGACCGGCGCCGGCAAAACGTCCCTCGCCAACCTGGTGGCTCGCTTGTACGAGGTGACAGAGGGCGCTGTGTTGATGGATGGCATTGACGTGCGCCAGGTCACTCTACTTTCGCTCCGGCGGCAGATGGGATTGGTGCCGCAGGAACCGTTTCTCTTTTCCGGCACGATTGCCGATAATATCCGCTTTGGCCGCCCGCAAGCGCCCGATCGCGCCATCGAGGAGGCTGCTCGCCTGGCCAACGCGCATGAATTCATCTCGGCATTGCCGGATGGCTACGCCACCGAAATTCTGGAAGGAGGCGTCAACCTCTCGGTCGGGCAGCGGCAGCTCGTCTGCATCGCCCGCGCGGTATTGGCTGATCCGCGCATCCTAATCTTGGACGAGGCCACCGCCAGCGTGGACACCGTAACCGAGCTGTTGATCCAGAAAGCTTTGGAGCAGCTTTTAAAAAGACGCACGACCCTTGTCATCGCCCACCGGCTCAGCACCATCCGCAACGCCGACCTGATCTGCGTAATTCATGCGGGTCGCATCGTGGAACAGGGACGTCACCAAGAGTTGTTGGCGCAAGGCGGGATCTATCGCGAGCTATACGAGAGACAGTTTGTGGGTCCAGAGACTGGGTAGCCCGGCAAAATCATACATTCAAAACGCGTTGGGTATAGCAGAGTGCAACCAGCGGACAGAGCGATGGCTCGTCCGCTGATTTTTTTTGATGAATAGAGGAGACCGCATCACATTTTGAATGTTGGAGCATCGGCGCAAGCGGTGCTATAATCATGGCGTGTAAAGATGCAGGGCAAGCGTGAGCCAGAGGAGGTGGCGTCATGTGGAACCGGATGAAAGCATATCTTTCTCCACCCGTCTTTGCAGGCGATGAAGACAA
>CAYHAR010000481.1:0-2232 GCA_964354595.1 uncultured Anaerolineae bacterium
TCGGAGCGGTTCTGGCTGAACACATCGAACCGGGCGAATCCATCCGCCAGATCATTGCTGCTCCCAGGCAGGCAGTGCTTCGATCGCGTCACAAAGAGAGGGACTGGCTCAGAATGCTGCTCCCGTGGGAACTGACCCCGGATTGGGTGTTGGTGTTGATGGAGGAACGCGTGCTGGTGGCTGCTGTTGATCAGCCGGGGGCAATGCCAGTTGTCATATCAACGCGCATCACGGACATCCTGTCGTTCGAGATGGGCGCCATCTTGCTCCATGCGCGGCTCGAGTGGACTTTTTCCTCCCAGGGCAGCACCGACCACGCACGAATTCACTATAATGCCGTCTGCCAGCGGTTGTTCCGGGAAGCTTTGGACTATATGCGGCATGGTCCGAGTGCGCCCCAAGCAGCCCGGGGCGATCGTCACCTGGAATATCTGTACGGCCTGCCGTTCAAGTTCATGAACATCATCATGCACAACTTGCTGCTACCCAGTGAGCAGGTTCAGGCTGTCGTCTACCAACCGGCCATCTGGACGACTCGGTTTCGCCTGTTTCGCCGCCAACAAACCGCTGCCATGGCATTGGTCCTGACGGATTCTCACATTCTAGTTGCCGAAGAAGAGTTGACGGGGCGAACTGATCATTGGGGACTGATCACTCGATTCTTTCCACGCTGCCATATCCAGCATGCGAAGATGGAGCAGGAATCGGCATGTATATGGCTGCGCCTGGCGCTGGAGCAGCGAGGCGCAACGCAAAAAGTGAGACTTGCTTTTGAGTCTGGCGCAGAAACGGCCCTTGGCAGAATGCTGGCCTTGTTACCGAGCCAGTAGCCTGTCACGTCAGTTGACTTTATGTGCTGCACAACATTCATCATATTCACAGCATTTGTGAACACGAAAATTGAAAGGAGCGATAAAAAATGAACAAACCTACCTTGGGTGTCATCGTCGGAAACCGGGGCTTTTTCCCGGATCATTTGTGCGACTCGGGCCGCAAGACCATCCTCAAGGTCTTGGCCGAGGAGGGCATCAACGCCGTCATTGTGCCGGTCGAGGCGACCAAGTTCGGCAGCGTCGAGACTTTGGGCGACGCGCAGAAATGCGCCGACTTGTTCAAGCAGCATCGTGACGAGATTGACGGCGTGCTCGTCACACTCCCCAACTTTGGCGACGAGCGCGCCGTCGCCAACACATTGCGCTGGTCGGGGCTGGACGTGCCCGTGCTGGTGCACGCTTTTCCTGACGACGCGTCGCTGATGACGGTCGCGGACCGCCGCGACTCGTTTTGTGGCAAGATGTCGGTGTGCAACAACCTGAAGCAGTACGGCTTCAAGTTCACGCTGACGACCTTGCACACGGTTGACCCGGAAAGCGCCAGTTTTCGCACCGACCTGCGCCGCTTTGTCGGCACCTGTCGTGTCGTGAAAGGGTTGCGCTCCGCGCGCGTCGGCGCGATCGGCGCGCGACCGGCGGCCTTTAACACGGTGCGCTTTAGCGAGAAATTGCTCGAGCGTACGGGCATCACCGTCGAGACGCTTGACCTTTCCGAAGTGTTTGGCCGCGCGGCGCGCCTCAAGCCGGAAGACGCCAAGCTCAAGGCCAAGTTGGACGAGATGATGGCGTACGTTCCCGCCGGCGGCGTGCCGAACGAGTCGCTAACACGCATGGCCAAGCTCGCCGTGGTGATTCAAGACTGGATGAAGACGAACAATCTTCAGGCCAGCGCGTTGCAGTGCTGGACTTCGATGCAAGAGTTTTACGGCGTTGTGCCCTGCACGCTGATGAGTATGATGAGCAACAGCTTGATGCCCTCTGCGTGCGAGACGGACATCGCGGGCTTGATTGGCATGTACGCGATGGTGCTGGCTTCCGGCAAGCCGAGCGCGATTGTGGACTGGAACAACAACTATGGCGATGACCCGGATAAGGGTGTTGTCTTCCACTGCTCAAACCTGCCCAAGGACATTTTTGTGGAAGAAAGTATCACTGTCGAAGACGTGCCACACATGGATTACCAGGCCATCATTGCCGGGACGGTGGGCAAGGAAAACACTTTTGGTACCGTCGTGGGCCGCGTCAAGGCGTCGCCGTTCACCTACTGCCGCGTCTCGACGGATGACCTGAATGGCAAGATTCTGGCTTACCTGGGCGAAGGCCAATTGACCAACGACCCGCTCAAGACGTTCGGCGGCTATGGTGTGATTCAGGTACCGAACCTGCAAAAGCTGTTGGC
>CAYHAR010000482.1:0-2225 GCA_964354595.1 uncultured Anaerolineae bacterium
CTCTCTCACCTTTGACATCGCTTCCGCGTCAAAGATGTTGTCCGCCGTCCCCGCGACGAAAAGCATCGGCCCCTTGAACTGCATCGCCGCTTCCACCACCCGCCGCCCCCGGAACACGGGCGTGAGCCAGACCGTCACCGCGTTTGCCAGCCTCGCCTCCGTGCTGACCAGATGCGCCAGCGCCATCGTCCCGATGGATTTGCCGACGAGGACGACCTGCGAATAGTCGCGCTGAGCCAACCCCGCCCGCAATGCCGCTTTGGCATCCGCGCCGGCCCGGCGCGCGCGCTCCTCGCCGGGCAATGACTGGAACTCGAGCGTGTTGTAATCGGGGCGAAGCTGCAAGACGTCCGCGCCGCGCGCCAGCAGCAGCTTGGTCGGATAATACAGCAGCGGCATGTCACAGTTGTATCCCAGGCCCGGCAAGATGATCCCCAGTTTTGTGGCCGCCCGGTCTTGGCGATGAAAGCGATTCGGCACCGGCTGGTCGCCATAGCCTGTGACTTCGAGCGTCGTCATTGTGGCCATCGGCACTCCTTTTGACCGCAGATGAATCAGCGGTCTATATAACCTGCTCCACCTGGGTCAACGTAGCGTCAAGCTTGGCCACCAGCTCGTCCACGTGCTGGGGAGTGAAAATCAGCGGCGGGAACAGAGAAATGACGTCGCCCCGCTGACCATCCACCATGCCGGTCCCAGGATAAGTCACCAATCCATTCTGCAAGGCAAACTTGCCCACCAGCTTGGCGACCTGCTTTTCGACCGGGAACGGCTCCTTGGTGACGCGGTCACGGACAAATTCTATGGCGACCATCAGGCCCAAGCCCCGCACGTCGCCCACGATGGCATGTTCCTTCAAGCCGGCAAGCTGGCGCATAAAGTACTCTCCGACCTGCGCCGCGCGGTCAGTCAAGTTTTCTTCTTCCCAGATCTTGAGCACCTCAGAGGCAGCCGTCGTGGAGATAGGATTGGCCACGTGGGTAAAGACGTTGTCGAACGGCACTCGTTTCTCTTCAAACACGGCTCTGATCTTTTGACTCACCGCCACCGCGCCCAACGGCGCGTATCCGCCGCTGATGCCCTTGCCCATGGTGATCACGTCCGGCACGACGTTCCAATGATTCACCGCAAAATGCCGGCCTGTGCGACCGAACCCCGTCAATATTTCGTCTGCGATGAACAGCACGTCGTACCGGCTGCAAATCTCGCGCACGATGGGGAAATACTCGGGCGGCGGCACAATGGCACCGCCCGCCGCGCCGACCACCGGCTCGGCGATGAATGCCATCACGTTATCCGGCCCGACCTCGACCAGAGTTTGCTCGAGCGCGTGCGCGCAGGGCAGGCCGCAGCCCGGATAGCTCTTGTCGAATGGGCAGCGATAGCAATAGACCGGCAGGATGTGCGGCCAATCCAACAACAGTGGAGCAAATTTCTTGCGGCGGCCCACGTGCCCGGTGGCGGAAAGAGCACCTAGCGTCGCCCCGTGATAGCTCGTCCAACGGGCCACGACGAGGTGCTTGCTTTCGCGCCCGCGCTCATAGTGGTATTGGCGGCTGAGCTTGATGGCGACCTCGACCGCTTCCGAGCCGCCCGAGACAAAGTGGATGAATTTCAAATCGCCCGGCGTCAAGCGAGCGATTTGAGCGGCCAATCTCTCAGCCGGCTCGTTTGCGAAAATATTCGGCGCCACATAGGGCAGCTTGAGCGCCTGCTCGGCAATCGCATCGGCCACTCGCTCGCGTCCATAGCCGATGCAGACCACGCCAATGCCCGCAGCCGCATCCAGGTACTGCTTGCCCTCGTCGTCATAGACGTAAACTCCCTCGCCGCGTGCCAATCTGGGATACTGGCGCGTGGGATCCAGCGTAAAGACGTGCGAACGTTCGATGGTTTCTGTCATATCCACCTCACTTTTAGTTTAGGCTTCCACCCGCCGCAAAAAAGGCGCGGCAAAAAGAATGACGAGTGCAAAGGTCAGGGTGATTCCCGCTCCAACAGCCACTCCCGCCGCCGGGCCGAGCGCCTGCGCCACCGCCCCGGCCTGCAACGCCCCAAAGGGAGCCGTGCCAAAGAACATGAGCATATACACGGCCATCACCCGCCCGCGCAGCGAATCCGGAACGATGGACTGGATGAGCGTATTGCAGGTGGCGTTTTGAGTGACAAAGGCCAGCCCGACCACGCTCAACAGCGCCGCCGAAATCCAAAAGGAACGCGAGAAC
>CAYHAR010000483.1:0-2220 GCA_964354595.1 uncultured Anaerolineae bacterium
CACATCTATCTCGATTACACGGGCGGCGGGCTGTATGCCATCTCGCAATTGCAAAAGCATCATGCCTTGCTGGCGGATTGCGTCCTGGGCAACCCACACTCGACCAATCCGACCTCGCTGGCGATGACCGAGCTGGTGGAGCGCGCCCGGCGTTACATCCTCAAATATTTCAACGCCTCGCCGGACGAGTACGTGGCAATCTTTACATCCAACGCCAGCGGCGCGCTCAAGCTGGTGGGCGAGTCGTTTCCGTTCGAGCCGGGCGACCACTATTTGCTCACGTTCGACAATCACAACTCGGTGAACGGCATCCGCGAGTATGCCCGCGCGCGCGGGGCCGAGATTACCTACGTGCCCGTCACGCTGCCCGACATGCGCGTGGATGCGGCGCGGTTGGCCGGGTACCTCGACCTGGCGCGGCCCGGCGGGCACAACCTGTTCGCTTACCCGGCGCAGTCCAACTTTTCGGGTGTGCAACATCCGCTCGACTGGATCGGCTGGGCGCACGCCAAAGGCTGGACGGTGGTGCTGGACGCCGCCGCTTTTGCCCCGACCAATCGTCTCGACCTTGCGCGCTGGCAGCCCGACTTTGTGCCGCTTTCGTTCTACAAAATGTTCGGGTATCCCACCGGCGTGGGATGTCTGCTGGCGCGCAAGTCGGCGTTGGCGACGCTGCGCCGGCCGTGGTTCGCGGGCGGGACGATCACGGTGGCCTCGGTGCAGGGCGACAAGTATTACCTGGCCGCAAACGAGGCTGCCTTTGAGGATGGCACGCTGAATTACCTCAACCTGCCCGCGATCGAGATCGGTCTAAAGCACATTGAGGCGATTGGGATAGATACGATTCACGAGCGGGTGCGTTGCCTGGGCGGCTGGCTCTTGGAAAACTTGGTCGCGTTGAAACACAGCAACGGCAAGCCGCTCGCGCGGCTTTACGGCCCGCCGACCTCGGAGCAGCGCGGCGGCGCGGTGACGGCGAATTTTTACGATGTCACCGGCCAGGCGATAGATCACCGCTTGATCGAGCAGCGGGCCAATCAGGCCAACATCTCGCTGCGCACCGGCTGCTTTTGCAACCCCGGCGCGGGCGAAATCGCTTTGGGGTTATCCAAGCCGGAACTGGTCGCCTGCTTTAGCCAACCTGCTGACCGGTTGACGCTGGATGACTTGCGCCTGTGCATTGACGGCAAAAGCTCAGGCGCAGTCCGTGTCTCGGTGGGGATGGTGACCAATTTTGCGGATGTGTACCATTTCCTGCAATTTGCACAAGGGCTGCTGGATCAGATGTCGGTTCGAGTGACAACCTAGCGGCCTACCCAAGTCGTCACATGCCCCAGCACATCCACGACCCGAACGGCAACCCTCTCTGGCAAATCGCCATCCACCGGAATCTCGGCGCGCGTGACGAGCTCGCGCGCTTTGCTGCGGAATGATTGCCACCGGCTGCAAAGCGCGCCGCTGCAATCGCCCAAGCCAATCTCCCAATAGTCCACAAGTCTGCAAAGCTGTGAACGCGCGGGCGCAGGTCGTCGGGCACGTCGGCTTGATAGTCGCACAGTTCCACTTGCAGCGCGCCCCCTCGGAGTTGAAAATCAATTTCCGCTTGCGCGTCATGCTGTTGATGAGCAGCGGCGCTCCATACCTCGAACGGCGCGCAGCCCGGCGTATCGAGCAATCGCTTGGTCGTCGTGTGAATCGCACGCGAGCTGGCATCGCAAGCCAGCCAACGTCGCCTCAATCTTTCTGCCACGACAGGCAGCGTCCCCGAACCACAAAAGAAATCTGCAACCACATCTCCTTCGTTTGAAGACGCTTTGACGACTCGTTCGACGAGCGCCTCGGGCTTTTGCGTCGGATAGCCAGTGCGCTCGCCGTGCAGCCGCGCCACGACCGGAAAATACCACCAGTCCTCCGGCACTTGGCCGCGCGCCAGGTCCGGCGTTTTGCCAAAGCCGGCCTTGCGGCTGCTGGCAAACGTCTGCACGGTGGAAGCATCGTAAGGCACGCGCACCGCATCGGCGTTGAAGGCGTACTCGGCCGATTTGGCATAGACGAGGATCGTATCGTGCTTGCGGTTGAACGCGCGGCGCACGGGCGATGGACCGTGATACACCCAGGCAATCTCGTTCAACAAACGCTCCGAGCCAAAGAGTTCATCCAGCAGCAGCCGAAGATAGTGACTGGCGTGCCAGTCGGCGTGCAGGTAAAGCGTGCCGCGCT
>CAYHAR010000484.1:0-2201 GCA_964354595.1 uncultured Anaerolineae bacterium
GGAAAAAGCCTAGTTCTTGGCGAGAGAAACCTGATTTCAGACAAGTCTACTCTCCAAGAGGGAATTCAGCGGCCCGTCTTGGCCGGCGCAGGGTCGGCGACAAAGGTGCGAAAGATGAGCGCCAGCTCCCAACGGACCGGGCGGCTATCGGTCGCCGCGCAACGCGCGCGCCAGATGCCCGCAGGCGGCGCAATGTTGCCGTGATCAAAGCGATACCGCTCCGGGTCGGCTGTCCACACGTCGCCCAACAAGGCCAGTATGGCGCGAATCGGCGAGCCGTGACTGACCAACGCGACGCACAGCGAGCCGGTCGCGGTTGTGACGCGCTCGCGCCAAAAGGCCGCCAGGCGATCGGCCACCTGTTCACTCGTCTCGTCGCGGCGGTGCTCGGCCAGTCGCTCGTCAATTGCCATCGGCGCGCCGAGCCGCGCCGTGATGATCTGCGTCGTTTGCAGCGCCCGGTCGAGCGGCGAAGTGTAGACGACCGTCGGCGGGCTGCCCACCAAGAAATCCGCGGCCATCGCTGCCTGCGCGCGTCCTTCGGTTGAAAGCGGCGGGCCGGGTGGCGCGTCGTAACGCACGCTCTCATCGCCCCAAGCGGCCGGCTCTGCGTGACGGATCAGGTAAACGGTGGCGGCGTGCGTTGCAGACAAATCGTCCGTCATGGGTTGGAGCGTCCTTCATTTTCCAGATAGGCGCGGAGCCGCGCGCACAGCGCGGCGATTTCTTGCGGCCCCCCGCGCGGCGCAGCGGGCCACTCGTCCACACGCACGCCCCAATATTCGCGCGGAGCGCCAGGGTAGCGCGGCGCGACGTGGATGTGCAGATGCGGCACGTGATGACCCAGCACGAACGAGTAGATGTGCTCCGCTCCTTCGCTTGCTTTGAGCGCGCGGCTGAGACGAGTGACCACCAGTCCCAATGCTTGCGCCTCGGCGTCCGTCAGGTCGGCCAGGCCCGGAGCGTGGCGCTTGGGTTCGACCAGCAAGAGACCCAGATAAGCCGCCGTGTGCCCTTCGGGAATCTGAGCGTGCCCGGCGTAAATCAGATGGTCTTTATAGATCGCCCCGCCGGGGGTTGAGATGTCTCCTCGATGCTTGCGGCAGATAAAGCAATCTGTTGACGACAGGTCGGACATGCCCACCTCCGCTCCGCTGTAAAGAAACAACTTATGCGTAACTATTCAGTCGTACCCACCGAGTCCGCGACTCGGCGGCCAAGGCTGGTCGTGACGGCTTTAGCCGTCTGCAAGCGGCTAAAGCCGCCACTACAATCGCCGCCACTTTTTCAGACACGCTCAGAGATTCGCCACAGCGCCTGAAATCTGGATCGGCATTCATCAACGTCACCTATGCGTCTGTCTTGCCCAAAGCGCAAGCCACAGCCTGCTCCAACATCATCGTGCGCCCGCTGGCCCACGCGGCGGCAAAGGCTTTGTCGCCCAGGCGAGCACGCGCAGCGGCGACCATGCCGTCATAGCCTGCGCGCTCGTCCGGCAAAAGCGAAGCGCCAATCGCCTCCCGCAGGCCCTCGGCCGCGCCGAACAAGCGAGCCGCTTTGGCAGCGTCCGCCTGGGCGGCGGCCACACTCGCCAATCCTCTCAGGCATTCGGCGATGCCGGGCCTATCGCCCACTTTTTGATAAAGAGACAGGCCCTCCTGGTAAAGCGTCTCGGCGCGCTCCAGCTTTCCCTGCGCCGCGGCCACGCCCCCCAACCGCGCTTTGCACTCGGCGATCCCATCCCGGTCGCCCAGCTCCCCGCACAGCGCCAGACTTGCCTCGATCAGCGCATTGGCCCGCGCGCAGTCTCCCCGGCAAAGCGCCGTGCGTCAAGTTGCCCAGTGCATACGCAATGCCCCACTTATGCCCTGCGCCCGGAACCGGGCCAGGCTCTCTTGCAAAAGTCTCGGCCTGCTCGTAATCACCCTGATAGCTCACGACCGTTCCCAGGTTGTTGAGCGCATGAGCAATGCCCACCTCGTCCCCCAGCTCGCGCTGGAGGGCCAGGCTCTCTTCATACAGCGTTCTCGCCCGCCGATAGTTGGCTTGATTGAACGTCACGGTGCCCAGGGTATTGAGTATCCGGGCCGTTATCGCTCTGCCCGGCTGGCCCAACTCTCGACACAAGGCCAGGCCCTCTTCCAGCAGTGACGCGGCCTGCACATAGTCGCCCAACGCGCTCGCCAGGCTGCCCGCTCCTT
>CAYHAR010000485.1:0-2198 GCA_964354595.1 uncultured Anaerolineae bacterium
GAGAGCGAGCGGTTGAGTGAAACTCATTTCGGATCGCGTAATCCACCTTCCCGAAAGCCACGTCCCGAGTGGAGCGAAGGATCAGCTTTCGGGAAGGTCAATTCTCCTTCAAGCGATTCCATTCTATTCCCCCAGGCGAATTTGTCAATGGAAGCACCTTGACAAGTGCTCAGGCCCGCGTCCTCGTCGTAGATACCCGTAGCGCAGCGGAGGGTGCGGGCCGCGCCAGGCGGACGGGGACGTCCGCTTCGCGCGGTGAGCTTTCGAGGGCAAGCGATCCTCATGCGCGGCAGAGACCATAACGGTTATAACGCCCTGCCGGCCCGACGACGGCCGGGCGCAGTGGGCTAGTGACTGAAACGGGTAATACTGTGGCAGTAGAATAGTTTCAGATCAAAAGTGATTTGACCTGAGAAAAAGTCAAGTCAGGTCAACCTGACCAAACCAACCTTTTGGCGTAGGTGACATGGCCGCACCAAAGGAAAAAGAATTCTTTGAGTCTCATCAAAAAAAGGCCGAGGAATCTCGTAACTGCTTAGCCGGTTTAACAGGATATACAGGATTCACACGCCTTCGGCGAAAGGCGCCAGAAACATCCTGCACATCCTGCACATCCTGTGATCCTGTTGGAATCTTTCCAGCCCGAGTAGTTGCGGAATCTCGGCCGCAAATCAAGTGGCTTTGATCCAGCCGCCGAGCAAGCGGCCCACCTCGGCCACCATCTGGGCGGCGTGCTGATATTGGCCGGGCGTGAGCCACTCCCATTCCCGGCACAGCCGCAGATAGAGCCTGACCTTGGCGAGCGCCGCATCAGCCTGCCGCAACAAATCACGCCGGGCAGTTCCACGCGCCGCTTCCGCGTCCACGATCAATTCCTGAAAATCCAGCGCGGCGGTTTGCAGCCGTTGCGTCACCACGAACCGCTGCGGACGCGGGAAACTCTCTGTGCGCGGCAATAGCCACGAGAGAAAGTCGAACGTGCGGGCAAATAGTGGTGAGGCTTCCATGGACCTCTCCCCCCAACCCCCTCTCCTGGCGACACACTTCGCGGGCGTCGCCAGGAGAGGGGGAGCGGTGTGCGATTGACTATGGGCCTCTGCTCCGGCCTCTTCCGGTGACACGCTTCGCGGGCGTCGTCAGGAGAGGGGGGAGAGAAGCGTGTGACTCAAGATGGCGCGGCGCAAGCCCCAGGTATCGCCGTGGCTGGCGTGGTTCACCCAGCCGCGCACCGAGGCGTGCAGCGCGTCGAGCGGGATGCGCCCGGCGGCCACGTCGGCCACTTGCCGCTTGAACTTGCGCCGGAACGAGATGGCCTTGCGCGCCTTGAGGCGGCGGTGCGTGGGGAACACGGTGAATCCCAAAAAGGGCAGCCCCTCGGCGACCGGGCGCGGCTGCGCGTGCTCCTCGTGAATGGTCAGCCGCAGCCCGGCCAGGAATTCCAATACCGCCGCGCGCCAATCCCAGAGCGTCCGTTTGTTATCGGCAAACAGGATGAAATCGTCCACGTAACGCAGATACGCGCGGCACTTGAGGGTGCGCTTGACGAATTGATCGAAAGCGTCTAGGTAGACGTTGGCCCAAAACTGGGAGGTGAGGTTGCCGACACTTGCACCTGCGCTGCGCGCAAGCGCAAGTGCAGGTGTAGGCAACCCGCGTGGGCGGTTGATGGCGAACAAGTCATCGCCGGGAAAATAGACCGTGTTGTATTCTGCGACCTGCACGCCCACGCCGCTTTTTAGGATCACGTCGCACAGCCACAGCGTCCGCGCGTCGGCGATGACGCGGGCCAGCGCCGCGCGCATCAGCGCATGATCAACGGATGGAAAGAATTGCACCACGTCCATTTGCAAGGCAAAAGGATAGCGGCGAGAATACTCTTGGCAGCGATCCAGCGCGCGGTGTGTGCCCTTGTCTTTTCGGTTGGCGTACGAATCGTAGATGAACCGGCGCTCAAAGAGCGGCTCGACGACGGCGCACAGCGCGTGATGGACGACGCGGTCGCGGAACGGCGCGGCGCTGATGAGGCGGCGTTTAGGCTCGTGGACGTAAAAGCTGTTGTAAGGGCCGGGCTGGTAGGTCTGCTGAACCAGGTCGTTTTGCAGCCCGACCAGGTTGTCTTCCAGCTTGCGCTCGAAATCGGCGGCGGGCGCGCGGCCGCGCTTGCCCCGGCGGGCGCGGCGGTAGGCCCGCTCGATATT
>CAYHAR010000486.1:0-2189 GCA_964354595.1 uncultured Anaerolineae bacterium
GTGCGAACAACCAATGCGACGATAGTCAACAAGGCCGGAATGAACACCCACAGCGTGCCGAGCGCGAACGGCGTCACCAGGTAGCCGATAGCCCCGCCAGCATAGCCTGGATGACGAACGAACCGATATGGCCCGGTGGTGACGACCGTGTGCCCCCGGTCTGTCTGGATGCGCACGACCGCCGAAAAGAACCGGTTGACCACCATGGCCCACGTGCTGAACAGGTAACCCAACACTACAACGACGAACGCGGCCAGTTCCAGCGCGAGCGCAAGTGGCGGCGACCCATTGAACCGCTTGTCCAGCCCGGCTACCAGCCACATCAAGATCGGGCCATAGATGGCGATGGCGGGCATCAGCTTGCGATCCCAGCTTTTGAAATCCTGCTTCCCAGTCCACCTGGCTCGCTCCACGGCGAGATCAGGATGTTTGATGATCAGGATCACCCGGCTCACAATCGTGGTGAGCGCCAGCACGCCGACCATGATCCACGCTTCCCACCAATCTGTTCGACCTGCGGCGATGAACATGATCGCCGGCGGAAGCAGCGCGACGATCACGAACCCTGCTGCGATTTTCCATCCAAGCGACTTTACACGCTAGATTCCGTTTGTGCTTGCAAAGATTTGTTGAACGCCATTAGAGCCTCCTGGTCATCGTCAGGCTGGTCGCCAAGCCGCGCGCGGCAGCGAATACCGGTAGCACTCGATTCCCCAGAGAGAAAGCTGTTCCACAAACGACATGCCCAGTTTTTCGATCACTCGTTGAGAAGCCGCATTTTCCACGTGCGCGATGGCGACGAGGCGCTCCACCCCAAGTGTCTGGAAGCCAAACTGCGCGGCGACCCAGGCCGCTTCAGTGCCCAGTCCTTTTCCCCAATACGGTCTGCTCAAGAGATAGGCGACCTCGGTTTCTCCAAACTCGGGCAAGAATTGCAGCCCGCACCATCCGATCAATTCTTGAGATTCGCGCCACAAAACTGCCCACCAGCCACAGCCGTGTTCTTCCCAATGGGCCAGCTGGCGCGCAATGATCTTTTCAACCTGCTCGCGCGAAGGCGGATCGGTGCGCGGAAAGTAACGATGCACTTCACGGTCGCTGAGAACGCGATGCAGAGCGTCAGCATCCTGCTCTGTGAACGGGCGAAGAATGAGGCGCTCTGTGGTCAACGTGGGTATGGGCACACGTCACCTCACCCCTTTGGAGCCGGGTTGACACGAGCAGATAGCCATGACCTGAGAGGCTCGTCAACCTGAATGTCATCCATCCCATTGGGATCCAAAGAGCGCTCCTCGTAGGCAATACTCACCAGGTCATTCAGCGCCCTCGCACGCTGGTCTATGGGCACAGACGGGTGCAGGTTGTAAGGGTAGTTGTAGACGTGCGGCAAAATGCGAATCCGCTGCGGATCGAGCGCGGTGACGAGCAGGGCGCTCAGAATCGCCTGGAAGAGAAATATCTGGTGACGTTCATCCTGGCAGGCGGCCAGTTGATACTCTTGATCGCAGACACAAGCTTGGAAATATTCCAACCACCGGCAGAGTAACCCGAGCGATGGATTGACGGCAAATGCGTGTGAGTTGAAGTAGGCGCGCAGAGTCTGCCCGTCAACGAAAGATTGAACGGTGGCCTGAATATCTTGCACGCCGACCGTCGCATAGATTTTCTTCCAGAAAACGTCCAGAGGCTCGGTCGCGCCAAGCCCCACATTCTTGATATGCACAGGCCGCACCGCCGCATCAAATGCCGGGCCGAGGTCGAACAACAAGGGCGAGTTGACGACCATGCATCCGGGGTCAATCCAGACCAGGGATTGAATCTTGCCTGCGGCCAACTCTTCTGCCCGGGCGCAAGCGTATACCTTATCTGCAAAGATATAGTGCTTGATCGTCTCTGGCACACTCAACGAGAGGATGTGAATGCCCGGGCCCGCCAAACTGTCACAAGGCGTCTTGAGCGAGTCAGCCTCAAAGAGCCAGATCGGGCAGTGGCTCAAGGCTCCGCCGAATGAGCGGATGCTGTCAATCAAAAGACGGGCGCGCGATCTTTCACACGCCGTCCGCACCACGGTGGAGAATATGATGGGGTCGGCAAGTGTGTTGCTCATGGTCGTTTCTCCTTCATCTGCGACAACACGTCTTGCGCACACACCAGGTAATCAAAACCATCTACTCCCGTATGATCGCGCC
>CAYHAR010000487.1:0-2179 GCA_964354595.1 uncultured Anaerolineae bacterium
GCCGCTCGGCCAGCTCTGTGATGGGCAACGTGATTTTGACGTATTCCTTGAGCCAAGATAATGGGACTCTCATCGTATCACCTCGAATCCTTGCCGATTGATTGCGATTTTTGTCAACACCACCCGGTCATCTGCGCCGGTCATGACACGCGCGCCGGTATCCGGATCATAAAGGCCCGCGACCAGCGTGCATGTCTCTGGCTTGACCGGGATCGCGTGGAAATCTATGATGGTTTGCCCCGGCTGCCAGGCATCGGTGGGCGAGGTCCACAGCGCGGGAACGCTGTCGTCTTGCGCAACCAGTTGCCCCGCCTCATTCAAGACGTGGACAAAGACTTTGAGCGACTGTGTAATGGGTTGACTCACCGACCAGTAAAGATACACGCCGATGTGGCCTTCGCCACTCAGCGCGTCACGGCCGGTCGCCACGTCATAGCCGCGCAGCGTGATGCCGCCCGCTAGCTTCACATCCAGCGGCGACTGCGGCGTGGGCGCGTCCGGCTCGACGCGGTACACGGCCCACTTGTTCTTGGGATGCAGCATCACGGGCGTCAGCCACGCTGGGTGGTTCTCTGGCGTAAGCAAGCTGTCAAGAGCAGGATAGAACTGCGAGCCGGTCTCTCGGTCGAACACGAGAAAGCGGTATCCCTTTGCCAGCGTCAACTGGCGCAGCGCATCGAACGAATCCATCTTGCCATGAACCGGCCACGCCTGCACAAACCGCTCCCGCGTGGGCGACTCGACATCGTGGAAGAGCACGTGAGTACTGAGCACTTGACGCGCCGAGTGCATCCCGGCAGCGTGCAACGTGGCGCTGACGCTCAACACTTCGTCGTCAGGGCGGCTGCCCATCGCAAAACTCAGCGGCGTGTCTAGCATCATGGCCGACAGCAGAACCCACACGATGATTCTCACGGGGAGCCTGATGCGTTTCCACGTCCACCAGGCCGGGATGACCATCCACAACCAGTACACGACGCCAAAGACAAGCAGGGGAATAACACTCAGCAGAAAGCGCCGGTCGAGCCGGTACAGTGCGGGCGCTGCCACCGTGCCCAACACGAACCATCCCAGGAACGCCCGCCGGTCACGCGCGATCTGCGTCCCGCCGATCACCATCAAGATGAGTGCGGCTTGCCCCAGCAGCTTGAACGGCTGGCTCAACATCAGGAAATCCGATCGCAGCCAGAACGAAGCCATATTGTCTAGCCAGTTTTCCAAAAAGCGGCGCGGGGCCATCCCAAAGACCTGGGTCATTGAAACGTCCGGCGCGTTCCGCCACTCGGTCACCAGGTCGCCCTGGGCAAACAGCTTGAACCAGACATGCCTGGCCTGAACGTTATAGAACGGCTGCCCGGTCTGCATCAGGCTGGGAACCCATTGCGGAGCCGCCGTCACGAGAAATCCCAGCGCGAACAGGAGGGTGCTTGGAATGAACTTGCCTCTGTGCACCAGCGCCATGACCAGCAGGTAAACCAGGCACAGCCCGAACGTCCCCAGGCCAGTGTATCGGATAAGATACGATAGACCGGCCAGCATCCCGGCGGCCAGCGTCACGCGGGGGCGCTCCGGGGCGATCATCAACACGCCAACTGCAAGAACCTGCAAGCCAGAGGCCAGCATGTCCGTGCCTTCGTAGCTGCCATAGAACAAGAACACACTCGTCGTGACGAGCGTCACGGCGCTCAGCCCGCCGACGGCGTGACTGCGCGTCAGTTGCCACGCCAGCAAGTACATCCCGATCAGGGCGAACGCGCCGCCCGCGATGGAGAGAATCTGCCCGGCGCGGATCACGTCAAGCCCCAACGCCAACCCCGCTTTGAGCAGCAAGGAATAACCAACCGGATAGACTCCATCCACCAGAGCAGCGGGCGGCAGGTAACCGACGACTCGCGCGCGCTCGACCAACCCGAAAAAGTCTACGTTCGTCACGGTAACGAGCAGCGCGATCCGCCGTATCTCGACCGCGAGAAACGCGAGGATCGGCAATGCCGCCCACACCACAAGCAGCCATCTTTTCTTCCGCTGTGCCGTCACCACCGAAGCATCTTGCATCTTGCCTCCTGCCTCTTGCTGCCGGCTCAGAACTGTTCCAGGAATCTCAAATCGTTGGCCCAAAAGTGCCGGATGTCGTCAATGCCGTATTTGAGAATCGTCGCGCGCTGCGGACCCATCCCAA
>CAYHAR010000488.1:0-2169 GCA_964354595.1 uncultured Anaerolineae bacterium
ACTGTCAGACACACATCGTCCAGGCTCAGCTCGGCCACCAGCCGCTTGCCCTGTGTGACGTTGCAAACGATTCGCGTCTGTAGCAGCTCAAAGAGTGGCGTCAGCGGCGACTGGCCAATCCACTGGGTGAGCCGCTCGCGCGCCAGGCTGGCTGGCCATTCCCCGACGGGAATCTGCGACTGCTCAGACGGCAGCATGACCTCCAGTTCTTCCCGCCGATGGATAGTACCCTGAGAGTCGTTCAAGCTCTTGAGTGTGATCAGTATGCCGTCACTCTGCTCTCTCCTGCGGCAGGCGTAGCCGGCGGCCAGGATTTTTCGCTCGGCGGTATCCAGGTAGGTATCGCGCACGCGCTTGACGCGAGATGCCGACAGGGCAAAACCGGCCAGACTATCCGCCGCCTGTAGCCGCCGCCAGGTTTCCAAGTCAGGCAGAACAAATTTCGCTTCGATTTCCATAGTGCGCCTCGCCGCGCGCCGCAACCAATTTTAACCGCAAGACGCAAAGGACGCCAAGCGCGCAGGTTTACTCTTTCAGCGACCTGAACCCTTCGCCCAACGCCTCGTTGGCCTGGCCGATTACCACGAACGCCTCCGGGTCCACCTCGTGAATGATGGCCTCGAGTCGCGCCACTTTGCTGCGGCTGATGACGACGAACAACACTGTGCGCGCTTGATGCGTGTACATACCCTCGCCGTGCAGCCCGGTCGCGCCGCGCTCCATCTCGCGCAAGATCGCGTCGGCCACCTCGCGCGGCTTGCCGCTCACAATGATCGCCGTGCGGACAATGCCGGCGCCTTCGGTGATGACCTCAGCCGCCACGCCGCTGACGTAGAGCGCGATCATGGCATACAGCGCCTGCTCCCAGCCAAAGACCGCGCCTGCCAGCAGGATCACCAGCGCGTCGGTGAACAGGTAACTTTGCGAAAGTGGAATGCCGCGTATCCGCGCCAACACGCGCGCCAGGATGTCCGTGCCGCCGGCGGTGCCTTGCCCCAGGAACGTGAGGCCCATCCCGATCCCGCCGACCACGCCGCCACGCGCAGCGAGCGCGTTGAGCATCGAGTTCTACGTCGGCCCGCCGCGTATGACGAGCAGGCCCAGGTCAATCAGCACGCTATAGAGCGCCACGGTAAAGATCGTGCGGACGAAAAGGCGCCGCCCGCCCAGGTGACGCCAGCCGAACACAAACAGCGGCATATTCATCGCCAGCACCATCATCCCGATGGGCAGGCCGGTCAAGTGATTGAGCACGATAGACAGCCCACTCACTCCGCCGGAGGCGACCTTGCCGGGGACGAGGAACAAGTCCATCGAGGCGGCTTGAACGACAGCGCCGAGGGTCAGCAGCCCGTAATCGCGGAGGTCGTTACGGCTTATCATGGCATTTCAGGGAAAAGTAGACAAGTAGTTGGTCATCCTTGTCTACTTGCCTACTGTCTTGGCTTTCTCGCGCTTGCGAAAGTCCTTGATCCACCGCCCACCGTAAGCGTCGTGACCCAGGAACAGGTCGGCGGCGAGGATGGCCGTGTGGACGACCGGCTCGAGCGGATTGGTGATCGCGGCGTCCATGCCCATCGCCATCGCCATCGCCATGAACGCGGCGTTGAGCGCGGGCCGATCCGGCAGGCCGAACGACACGTTGCTTGCGCCCGCCGAAATGTTGACGCCCAGCTCTTGGCGGATCAGGCGAATCGTTTCCAGCGTGACCTTGCCCGCGTTCGAGTCCGCGCCGACCGTCAGCACCAGCGGATCGATCACAATGTCGGCGGCGGGGATGCCGTAATCGGCGGCGCGATTAATGATTTTGCGCGCCACCTCCAGCCGCACGAGCGGGTCCTGGGAGATGCCGTGATCGTCGTTGCACAGGCCGATGAACGCCGCGCCATATTTCTTGGCGAGCGGCAGCACGCGCTCGAGCGCCGCATCTTCGCCCGTCGTCGAATTGATGAGCGCCTTGCCGGAATAGATGGCAAGTGCCGCCTCCAGCGCAGCGGGATTGGGCGAATCGAAACACAGCGGCGCGTCCACCGTCTCCATCACCATCTGCACCGCCTGGCGCATGATGGCCGGCTCGTCTGCGCCGGGCACGCCCGAGTTCACGTCCAGCACGTGCGCGCCGGCTTCGATCTGCGCCAGCGCGTCGGAACGCACGCGGGAAAAATCGCC
>CAYHAR010000489.1:0-2166 GCA_964354595.1 uncultured Anaerolineae bacterium
TGGGTGCGCGACGAGGCGGTGATCGTGAGAGACGCCGCAGGTCAAAAACTCTACCTGCAAGGCATCATGCTCGACATCACCGAGCGCAAGGCAGCAGAAGAAGCGCTGCGGGAGAGCGAGGCCAGGCTGCGTCAGATGACCTCGTCCATGCGAGAGGCCATCTGGTTACGGGATACCCGAACGCTCGAAGTGCTCTACGTCAATCCAGCCTATGAAGAATTGTGGGGGCGAACTTGCGAGAGCCTTTATCAAGATCCCCGTTCTTTCCTGGATGCTGTTCATCCCGAAGATAAGGAGCGGGTGATGCAGGCTATCCAAAAGCAGTATCAGGGCATATTCTTTAACCAAGAGTATCGAATTATCCGCCCGGACGGCAGCGTCCGTTGGATATGGGGCCGCACATTTCCGATTCGAGATGAGGCGGGTCAACTAGTCCGCATCACAGCGATCGCAGAAGACGTCACCGAGCGCAAGCAGATGGGGCAGGCCGAGCGTGAGCAGCGCCTGTTGGCCGAAGCGTTGCGCGACACCGCCGCCGCGCTCAACAGCACGCTCGACCTGGACGAGGTGTTGGGGCGCATCCTGTCCAACATCGGGCGCGTCGTGCCGCACGACGCCGCCGACGTCATGCTGATTGACCCGACGCAGGGCACGGCCCGCATCGTGCGCGGCACAGGCTATGACCGCATCGGCCCGGACGTGCAAGCCGCCGTGCTGGCGCTGCGCCTCCCGGTCGCAAAAGCGGCCAACCTGCGCCGGATCATGGAAACCCGGCAGCCATTCATCATAGACGATGTCTGGGCCTTTCCCGACTGGGTGGATACGCCGGAAACACGTTGGGTCTGCGCTAATCTCGCCGCGCCGGTGCAAGTCCGTGGCAGCGTCATCGGCTTTCTCAGCCTCAATAGCGCCACCCCGAAATTCTTTACGCCGGATCACGCCGAGCGGCTGCGGGTGTTTGCCGATCAGGCCGCCATCGCCATCGAGAACGCGCGGCTGTTTGAAGAGGCGCGAGCGGCCCAAGAGCGGGCCGAGGCCGCCAACCGCGCCAAGAGTGTGTTCCTGGCGAACATGAGCCACGAGCTGCGCACACCGCTCAGCGCCATCCTCGGCTTTTCCGACTTGATGTCGCGCGCTCCCCAGCTTTCCGCCGAGCAACGAGAAAACCTGGCCATCATCAATCGCAGCGGCGAGCACTTGCTGAGCCTCATCAACGACGTGCTCGACATGGCCAAGATCGAGTCGGGCCGTATCACACTGCAGGAGCAAGCCTTTGATCTGTATCGTCTGCTCGACGATCTGATTGACCTGTTCCGCCTGCGGGCTACGGACAAGGGCCTGACCCTCATCGCGGACCGCGCCCCCGACGTGCCGCGCCATATCCGCGCTGACGAAGGCAAACTGCGCCAGGTCCTGATCAATCTGCTCGGCAACGCGGTCAAATTCACCGACGAGGGCGGCATCGGTCTACGGGTTCGGGTCAAGACGAAAGACGACGGACAAGAGACGGATCAAGCGGCTCGTCCTTCGCCGTCCGTCGTTCATCTCGTCTTTAAAGTGCAAGACACCGGCCCCGGCATTACCCTAGAGGACCTGGAGGCCGTGTTCGAGCCGTTTGTGCAATCCGCCAGCGGGCGAAGGACGATAGAGGGCACCGGGCTGGGGCTATCCATCAGCCGTCAATTCGCGCGTCTGATGGGCGGCGATTTGACCGTCTCCCGCCCTGACGAGTCGGGCCTCGGCGCGTTGTTGAAGCTCGATATTCCGGTTGGCTTGACTGATGAAGCAAACCTGACCGGTCTAGAGAGACCTGTCAGGTCCAGGGCCATAGAGTTGAAACCCGGCCAACCCGTCTATCGTTTGCTCGTCGCCGAAGACCGCAAGGAAAACCGCCAGTTGCTCGTCAAGCTGTTGACCAGTTGGGGCTTTGACGTGCGAGCCGCCGCCAACGGGCTGGAAGCCATCCGTATCTGGCAGGCATGGCAACCGCATTTGATCTGGATGGATATGCGAATGCCCGTCATGGACGGCCACGAAGCGACCCGACGCATCAAGGCCACGCCGCAAGGCCGATCCACTATCGTCATCGCCTTGACCGCCAGCGCCTTTGAAGAAGAACGCGAACTGGTTCTGGCCCAAGGCTGCGACGACTATGTGCGCAAGCCC
>CAYHAR010000490.1:0-2162 GCA_964354595.1 uncultured Anaerolineae bacterium
ATTCTCGTTATCGAAGACGAAACACGAATCGCAGACCTGCTCCGGCGCGGGCTGACCTACGAGGGCTTTCGGGTCAACGTGGCGGGCGATGGCCTCACAGGTCTGGCGAAGGCTCGCGACGACCCACCCGACCTGGTGATCCTCGACTGGATGCTGCCCGGCCTGGATGGGCTGGAAGTCTGCAAGCGACTGCGCGCCGCTGGACCGGTGCCCATCATCATGCTCACCGCCAAAGAGTCCGTGCCCGACCGCGTGGCCGGGCTGAACGCCGGCGCGGACGATTACGTCGTCAAGCCGTTCGCATTTGACGAGCTGCTGGCCCGCATCCGCGCGCAACTCCGCCGCAACCAGCCTCGCGTCGTCGAAGTGCTTCGTTTTGCCGATTTGACAATGGACACCAGCACGCGCGAAGTGAGACGCAGCGACCGCAAGCTAGAGTTGACCGCCAAGGAATATGACCTACTGGAACTCTTTGTGCGGAATCCGCGCCAAGTGTTGACGCGCGACATGATTTTCGACCGCATCTGGAATTACGACTTTGGCGGCGAAAGCAACATTATCGAAGTTTACGTGCGGTATCTGCGCCAAAAGCTGGAAGCGGCTGGCGAGCCGCGCCTGATCCAGACCATGCGCGGCGTGGGTTATGCGTTGCGTGAGGAGTAGTGATCCGTGATCAGTGATTAGTTATCAGTTTACCCTCACCAGTTGCTCACCACGTTCTCATCTTCCATTAAGCCTTTCACCTGATAATGCAAAAGGCGTTGACAACTTATCAAGATCCGAAACACTTACCTGCGCTGCGCGGATCCGAAGGCCCCCTGGGGGCAAGCGCAAGTGCAGGTGTCCGAAATCGAAATGTCTATTCGCGCCCGGCTGACCTTGTGGTACACGGCTGTTCTGACGATCTTGATCGTCGGGCTGGGGGCCATTGTCTACGGAGTGCTTGCCTTTAACCTCACCGCTGGACTGGACCGCACTCTGCGCGACGCGGCCAATCAAGTGGTCAGCGCGGCCTACGTGCAGCCTTTTTTCGACATTCAGGTGATTGCGCTCCCCGAGCTAGACGTTTTTGGATCCAACATCTACCTCGAAGCGATTGACCTGAACGGCCAGGTCGCCCGCAAGTCTGCGAATCTTGAGCGTTTCGCTCGCTCCCTGGACGAAGTCGGCATCAAGCTGGCCGGCAACACACACCAGCCCGTCACCCGTAACGCGCGCATCGGCAATGTGCACCTGCGCGTGTTGACCGCGCCGCTGTTGGTGAATGGTCAGCCGGCCGGGTACTTGCAAGTCGGCACGCTGCGCGACCCGGTAGATGACGCGCTGCGTCAATTGCTCGCCGTGCTCGTCGTCGGCGGAGCGGGCGCGATCCTGGCCTCGACGGTGGTGGGGCGATGGCTGGCAGCCCAGGCGCTCCGCCCAATTGATACCATCACGCGGACGGCGCTGGCAATCAGCCGCGCCGACGATTTGGACAAGCGCATTCCGCAAGTGGGACCGCAGGATGAAGTAGGCCGATTAGCGGCGACGTTCAACCTCATGCTTGACCGGCTGGAAAAGCTGTTCCGCGCGCAACAGCGGTTCATCGCCGACATCAGCCACGAATTGCGCTCGCCGCTGACGACGATTCGCGGCAACGTAGATTTGCTGCGGCGCATGAACTGTGTGGACGAACCCTCGCTCGACGCGATCCAGGCCGAATCGGAGCGGATGACGCGATTGGTCGGCGACTTGCTCTTGCTGGCCCAGGCCGACGCCGGTCAGCCCATCCGCCGCGAGCGCGTCGAGTTGGATACAGTGATGCTAGAAGTCTTTCGCCAGGTCCATCCGCTGGCCGAGAGCGTCGAGCTTGCCATCGGCGAAGAAGACCAGGCGACGATCCTGGGCGACCCTGACCGCCTCAAGCAACTGTTGCTCAACCTGGTAGATAATGCAATCAAATATACGCCGAAAGGCGGCAAGGTGACATTGGGCTTGCGTCGCGCAAAAGGCTGGGCCGTGCTTTCGGTGACCGATACCGGCGTCGGCATTCCCGAAAAAGACCTGCCGCACATCTTTGAGCGATTCTATCGTGTGGACAAGGCGCGCAGTCGAGCCGCGGGCGGCACGGGCTTGGGGCTACCCATCGTGCAGTGGATCGTCCAGGCGCACGGCGGGCGGAT
>CAYHAR010000491.1:0-2158 GCA_964354595.1 uncultured Anaerolineae bacterium
AGTCCATAGGTTGTCTCCTCTGATGTGTGGAATGTCTGTTGCCAATTTAGCTTTGTGGCTCGATCATGTTGAACAGCCGGATGCGGCGACGGGTTGCGCCGGGCAGATGGACAGCGTTGCGGAACCTAGATATTCAGGTTGGCTTTGACCTCGTCCATGGTCTGCTTGACCGAAGCCTGGATCTGCTCGACCGTCTTGTTCATCTGGTCGGTGCTGAAACCTGTTGACGCGAGAAAGAGTTGCTTGAAGGTGGCATCTATTTGGTTGATCTGGCGCACGTAACCTAAAAAGATGACGTTGACTTTGACCAGGGTCGTCACAGACTCTCGGATGTTTTTGAGTGGGTCTTTGTAGAACAACAACAAGAGTGTGCCGAGGCTGCCGGCGGCTGCGCCGATGCCGACGTAGCGTTCAAACGTCGCGAATCCCTGCGAGAGCGCGACGTACAGGCTGACGCCGAGCACGACGACGCCGATGCCAAAGATGATGCCGTGCATGAACATGCTCATCTTGAATCCGGCGCGGGCTTCTGCCATCAGGCCGTTGAATTGGGCCATGATCTGCGTGTCGGCATCGCCCAGCAGCTTGGTGTAGGTGTCGAGCGCCTTGGTGCGCTGCGCCTGAAGTGTGCGCATCGCCGCCTCGCCTCCCAGTTGGGCGAGCGCATGCGAAGCGCGCGCGGCGACATTGGGGTCAGGATGCAACAGCTGCTCCGACAGAGCGTGCGCCGCTGCCGCACTATCAATCCGCCTCAGTGCGTCGAGATACTGTGGCGGCAGCTGATCTTGCTCTAACAGATGCTTGATGATGAAACTCACAGCGCCGGGAGCGTCCAATATGCGTTTGAGCCCATCCGCCGCCCGCTCGCGAATCTCTGCGTCCTGATCTTGCAGGGCAATCAACAGGGCGTCTTTGACTTCCGGCCGGTTTGTCGCGCTCAGCTCCTCGACGCAGGCTCGACGTACTCGTTCTGGCATCTCTTGATTGAGCGCCTCGCCCAGCGCGGTGATCACTTCTGGGCGTTTGTGTTGCATGTTTCCCAAAGCCCGTGCAGCCTGGTACTGGCAATCTTCCAGCTCGTAGCTGTTGTACAAACGCCCCACCAACACCGGCAGGAATTTGCTTTCCGCTCCCTCGCTGAATGGCTTGTGGCCCGCGTTGCTCCGGAGCGCTTTGGCGGCGGCCATCCGGCTGATCCAGTCCACGTCGTTTGCCATTGTGAGCCAGTGCTCGACGTATTCCTCAGACCCGTTCTCGATCAACAGGCGCAGCGCAATCGCTCTGACTAGCGGGCTTTTATCCTCTCGCGCAGCTTCCAGGCGCTGCTTCAAGTCAGGCGGTTGCATCCTGGCCAAGGCGATGGCGGCCCAATAGCGCACCCACTCGTGCGATTCTTTGGCCGGGTCCAGACGCGCGGCAATGGCGTTGATGGTTTCGGGCACGTTGATCGCCGCCAGGGCCGAGAGGCTCCAGGTGCGCTTTTGGTCGTCTTCATTCGGCAGGCGTATGACCAGGAAGGTCGCGATAATTTGCCTTTCTTTGTCGGACAGTTTCCCCAGCTCGGCGATGGCGTGCTCGCTTTCTTTAGGGTTGGTTCCGTTCAACAGCTTGTCTACGACGGCCCGACTGGCAGGGCTGAGAGCATCGGTGGCGATTTCCCGAACGCGGAATCCCGTCGAAGAATCACTGACCACGATTTCGCTCATTATTCTCATCCTTGAACCTCCCGCCGCGTGAGCGCCTGGGGGGTACGAGTGCCCTGGGGGGGGCGAACGATGGCGTGGTGGGCCACTTACACCACGCTTGCAGATATGATTTTATGACCAAACGGGACAATGGTCAAACGGAAAATCGCGATATAATTGACGGCGGCGCGAGTCCCTGACTTGACTGCCGGGCCGCCTCCGGCAGGTTCAAGAGTCCGATGGGAGGTGACAAGGTGCCCAACATTGTGCTGCAAACGGAAGGCCTGACCAAACGCTATGGCTCGCTGGTGGCCGTGCAAGACTTGAGCCTGCAAGTCAACGAAGGCGAGGTGTTCGGCTTCCTCGGCCCCAACGGCGCGGGCAAGACGACCTCGATCAACATGATGTGTGGATTGCTCAAGCCGGATGCAGGTCGCGTCATGGTGCACGGCGCGCCGATTGCCGGCGGCCGG
>CAYHAR010000492.1:0-2122 GCA_964354595.1 uncultured Anaerolineae bacterium
GTTGGTTGACGGGCCGCGCTGGTGTTATAATGTTAGCAAGCTACAGCCACTGACGTGTGACGAGTTCGCCTGCTATGTGAGCGAATACATGGCGCAGGTGAGGGGAGAAAGTGGAACATGGCGCGCACAATTGTCCTGAAAGAGTCGGCAGCACCTTATCAAGTGCTGGCAGACCAAGACCTGGATCGAGAGCCGATCATTCTGGAACACGATGGCAAACCGGTGGCGGTGGTCATCTCTATCGAGATGTATCGCGCCGTCGAGCAAGCTCTGCGCGCGGCCACCTCGCCCGCTGCGTCCAAGCCGGATATGCTCTCTTTCGAACAAGGGCGCACGGACTTGCAACGAATGCTCCCCGATTTGCTCAAGACACATGCCCATCAATTCGTCGCCGTGCTGGATGGAAAGGTGGTGGACGCCGATGCCGACAAGGTCGCCTTGGCGCATCGGGTGTATGAACGCTTCGGGTATCGGCCCATCTACATGGATCAGGTTTTGCCACAACCGCGCGTTGTTCGTTTGCCCAGTCCTCGAATGGTGCGACAAGCATGAAGTACGATAACCGATTTGCCCCACCCGCTCCGATGGTTTCATGCGTGTTTCGCCGCCTTCAGCCCTCAGAGGCTGTTGCGCAAGCCTCCGGTTTGTTGGACACAGGAACCGACATCTCGGTCGTGCCGCAGGCAGTTGTGGAACGCCTGGGCCTAGTTCCTTATCGGCATCTCGAGGCCCAAGGTTACGATGGCACTGTAGCCGATTATCTTACATACCTGGTGAATGTGGAATTGCCTGACGGCGCAATCAGTGATCTGGAAGTGATCGCGCTCCCATGCGCGGATGCCATCATCGGACGCGATGCGCTCAATCACTTTGTCATCACATTGGATGGACCTGCGTTAGAGTTCGAGATGTCGCACACTGATCCAAACTGACGCATAATCGTTCGACCATCAAGGAAAGGAAGGGAGATTATGCCATTTCGAGATCAGCGTTACCGTGCATTATTCGTCGCAATGGCGATTCTGGTTGCGGCCAGCCTGGCTTGCAATCAGTCGTCTGCGACTCAACCGACCGCGCCAGGGCCTACGCGACCAGTCGCTCTGGTGACGGTAACGCCGTTGGTTCCGATTTCGCCAACCCAAGCGCCATCGCCCCCAACGCCGACCGAGACGCCGCCCAGCGGCTCTGGCCCGGGTGGATGTTTGTTGAGCGCGCAATACCTCGCCGACGTGACGATCCCCGACAACACGGTGATGACGCCGGGCGCGGCGTTCGTCAAAACGTGGCGAGTCAAGAACAATGGCGCGTGCAACTGGGAGACCGGTTATCAGTTGGTGTTTGCCGAAGGCAATCAGATGGGCGGGCCGGCCGGGATGGACGTGAACAGCACACCGGCCGGTGGCACGGTGGATATTTCGGTGAACTTGACCGCGCCGACCACGCCCGGCGCTCACACCGGCAAGTGGCGGCTGCGAGCCAACAACGGCGCGATCTTTGGCGGGCTGACCGTTGTGATTGTCGTGCCCTCTACGCCCACGCCGACGGCGACCTCTGCTCCGATTACGCCTTCTCCCACGCCCACCTCTACCGCCACCAGCGGACTGTGGAACGGCCACTGGGAGACGAATTGCGGCAGCTCGAATTGCGGCGCGATGGACCTGGTCCAGACCGGCAATATCGTGACGGGCCGCTACGCCATTGACACCAGCACGCCCGGCACCATCAACGCAACAGTCTCCGGCAATCGCCTGTCCGGAGAGTGGAGCCGCAGCGGGAGCAGCGGCAAATTCGATTGGTGGCAGGGCGGATCGGGCGTCAAGTGGCGCGGCAACTTTGGCGGCATCTATTCCTGGTGCGGCCACCGCGCAGGCGAATCCGATCCTGCGCCGTGCGGCGTGGGCACGTTCGACGGCAATTGGATGGCCGTGTGCGCCGGGTGCGATGGAGCGATGCAGATCGTTCAGGATGGCAAGGATTTTACCGGCACGTACATCAATGGAACAGTCAGCGGCACGATTGATGGCACGACGGCCACCGGCGCCTGGCAGGCTGGCCCCAACCGGGGGCCCTTGACCTGGTATCTCATCAACAGCCAGCAGTTCAACGGCAACTATAACGGCGG
>CAYHAR010000493.1:0-2104 GCA_964354595.1 uncultured Anaerolineae bacterium
GCCGGTGGGGGATCGTCTAGTGGTAGGACACGTGACTCTGGATCACGGTGCCGAGGTTCGAACCCTCGTCCCCCAGCTTGCGCGCAGACAAACGCCCTCGTCACCGAGGGCGTTTTCGTTATCGTGAGCAACGCTGCTGATTCGCCGACCCCGCCGGGCGTTGACTATTAAATGGTGCTGTGTTAGTATTGTCGCGGTCGCCCCATTCCATGCAAGAGACGAACGCCCGCGCCCTACGAGGTCGCCCAATGGATCACGGACTGGATCAGCACGAGTTCCGCAAAATGCACAGCCGACTCGAGTTCCACGTCTCCCGCAACGCGCGAGACCGCTACCAGTTTGACGAATCGCTGTTCTCCTTGAACGGCAACGTCATCTTGTCCAACTTTTACGCCGCCCGCCTGTTTGCGCAGAAAATCAATCAAAAGCGGGACCTGGTCAGCTTTCCCGAGCAGGCGATCAAGGCCGGCCAGATCAACGCGATGGGGTTGATTGACGAAATCCTGCACATGGTCGTCGGCCAGTACCGTGAGCAAAAGAACCCGCAGGTGATGCAGCAGGCCATGGATTGGCTGCACGAAAAACTGGGCCGGCAAGTGGTGGAGGCGGCCCTGCGCCAATTCACAGACGAATTTCCCCCGGTGGCTGTCTATCGCGGGCAATTGACGCTCGAGGCTTATCTGGAAGGCGAAACCGCCGGCGTTCCACATCGCCAGGTGATATTGGAGGAAATGCTGCTCCTCTGGCTGGCGAACGTCAACCCGGCTTTCTCGCCGTTCGTAGAGCTGTTTGACGATGCGGCGCTGGAAAAGGGAACAGCCTACCTCCAGATCGTTTCCGGCTTGCGCGAGTTTTTAGAGACTCAACCCGCCTTTGGCCCCGATCATCAAAACCTGGTAGACATGCTGCGCAGCCCGGCCATTGCCGTGCCGCACTCGCTGCCGGGGCAACTGGAATATATCCGGGAACGCTGGGGCCTTTTGCTGCGCAGATATTTGTATCGCCTGCTTGGCAGTCTGGACCTTCTCAAAGAAGAAGAAAAGATGGCCTTTCTGGGGGCAGGCCCCGCGCGAGTGTATGACTTTTCTGCTCTGGGCTTTGAGCCGGAACGCTTTAGCCCCGACCGTGATTGGATGCCCCGGCTCGTGCTCATTGCCAAAAACACTTTTGTCTGGCTGGATCAGCTTTCCAAAAAGTACCAGCGTACCATCGCGCATCTCGACCAGATTCCCGACGAAGAGTTGGACACGCTGGCTCGACGCGGCTTTACCGGCCTATGGCTGATCGGGCTGTGGGAGCGCAGCCGCGCCTCGCAAAAGATCAAACAACTGTGCGGCAATCCCGAGGCCGTCGCTTCGGCCTATTCGTTGTTCGATTATCGGATCGCCGACGACTTGGGCGGCGAGGCGGCCTACCAGAATCTAAAAGACCGCGCCTGGCGACGGGGCATTCGCCTGGCAAGCGACATGGTGCCCAACCACATGAGCATTGATTCCAAGTGGGTCGTCGAGCATCCCGATTGGTTCATCGCGCTCGATCACAGCCCATTCCCGGTCTACACCTTCAATGGGCCGGACCTTTCACAAGACGAGCGCGTGGGCATCCATGTCGAAGACCGCTATTACACTCGCAGCGACGCGGCGGTCGTGTTCAAGCGAGTGGATCGCTGGACGGGCAGCGAAAAATACATTTATCACGGCAACGACGGCACCAGCATGCCCTGGAACGACACCGCCCAGTTGAATTACCTCGACCCCGAGGCGCGCGAGGCCGTCATCCAGACGATTCTGCGCGTGGCGCATCAATTCCCGGTGATTCGTTTCGACGCCGCCATGACGCTCGCCAAGAAGCACTATCAGCGCCTGTGGTTCCCCGAGCCTGGCGCGGGCGGGGCGATTCCTTCGCGCGCCGGCTTGGGCCTGACCAAAGATCAGTTCGACGCCGCGATGCCCGCCGAGTTCTGGCGTGAGGTGGTGGATCGCGTGGCCCTTGAAGCGCCCGACACGCTGCTGCTGGCCGAAGCGTTTTGGCTGATGGAAGGCTATTTCGTCCGCACGCTCGGAATGCACCGCGTCTACAACAGCGCGTTCATGAACATGCTGCG
>CAYHAR010000494.1:0-2080 GCA_964354595.1 uncultured Anaerolineae bacterium
CGCAGCCCACGCGCACCTTTTTGCGTCAGGTGTTGAGCCAGCAAGGGTTCGAGTTAAAGTAGACCCAAAGGGTTTGGGAAACCCTGCGGGTCTAGGGTGTGACCGTCACCCACCCCAGGACATATTGATCGCCCGGTTGCGCGGGAGGTGAGCGCAGCAGCAACCGTTTGCCGGTCGTCGCATCATAGATACCCGTTGTCAGCAAATAAGGGCCCGGCGGCGTATTGGCCGGAATGACGATGCGGTGATTCTCCTGGATAATTTCGCCGGGCGACCACCACGTGGTAGGATACGAATTGTCGCATGGCTGCGCGTCCTCTTGCGCTGTGGGTGGCCGATCGAGCAGATGCGTGAGGTGAACAAAGATCGTATAGTCCGCATTGATCGCCGCGCGGCTCTGCCACGCGATGGTGACAGGCAGCGTCTCTCCGGCGCGGATGGTATCGCTCGGGATTTGCAGGTTGACGAGCGCAACTTGCTCGCCAAAGAGGGCGAGTGCTTCTTGCGAAATTTGCGCGCGAGCGCCTGCCTGGACGCGATAAGCGATAGCATACGGCGCGCCGACATCAAAGAATTTCTTGACCGCCAGACCAAACGGAAAAGCGCGCTGAATCGCATTGAGCGAGTTGGTTTCTTGGGCGACGATGGCAACGTGCGTCCAATCGCGTTCAGACTGAGCCGGATACACTGCGCAGCGGCGACCGTTGAACGTCTTGAGGCGCGAAACGTCGTCGCGGAACGTAAAGCGCAAGATCGGCAGGTCGCGGTCCACAGGCGAAAGCGAGATCAGCTCGTCGCGCGGCAGTGAAGCGAGATACTCGGCGGATTCGCGCAGCCCCACGTCAAAGGCCGTGTAAAGACCCGGGTCGCGCGCCCATGTCACAAAATAATCGCGCCCCATCCGCACCGCCGAATACACTGGCGCTACAATCGCCACTGCTAGACCGAGTCGAGCCGCCCTCTGGATTGCGAATTGCGGATTGCGGACTGCGGAGCCTGTCTGCAAAAGCTGCGCGCATCCCAACGCAATGAGGATCGTAATCGCGGGCGTCGCGCCGAGCATCCGCCCAAAGTGCGGCGCCGAGTCCGAAAAGACGCTGGGCAGGAGCATGACGCCCGTCCAAATGAGCGGGAAGGCCAGCGCACGCCGCCGCTCGCGGCCAAGAGCATAGATCGCGCCGATGACGAACAAGAGCGACTGAACCGCGTCCAGCCCAGGACGGCCCGGCAAGTTTAGTCGCAAGTTGGTATCGCCTCGCCAGAACAGCCCCCCGATCACTTGGATCGCGTTGTCCAAGATCGGCCGCACTCCGCCACTGAACGTTATCACGGACGCCTGCCCGGCGCGATAAAAGAACAGATCGGGGTTTTGCAGAAAGAACAGGCCCAGCGGCGCAAAGACGATCAGTGCGCAAACAACCAGTACCCCCAAACGCAACACCTCTCGGCGAATCAATCTCCGGTCTGTGCTCCATCGCCAAACGGTGAACAACACGACGACGATGGGCAAAAAGCGCGCCGAAGGATGCGTGTACAGGCTTAGACCCAACACACTACCCGCCAGCGTATAGTCCAACGCACCGCCCCGGTTGAACGCTCGCCACAACAGCCAGAACGCAAGCGTCGCCATCGCCGGCACGGTCGGCGGCTCCATCCCCAGCCGCGTATAGTGGACGTGCCAGTAAAGCGTCGCCAAGATGAATGCGGCCAACAGCGAAATAGTCGTTTCCCCTCTCCCTGGCAGGGAGAGAGAGCGGGGGGAAGAGGCCGCGCGCAACATCTCTCGCGCAGCCAGGAAAAGCAAAGGAACAGTGAGCGTGCCCAGGAGCGCCGAGACCCATCGCCCGCCGAGGGCGTGTGGTCCTACCAGCGCAAATAGCCCCGCGATCAAATAGATGTGCAGCGGCTCTTCCACATCGCTCCGCTCGTCCACAAAATACAATGGGTAGCCGCGCCCTTGGACGACGCGCAGCGCCTGCCGGTCGTTCCACGCCTCGTCGTAAGAAAGACCCGGCGGAAGACGGTCAATCTGGAAAAAGCGCAAGCCGGCCGCCAGCGCAAGGATGCCAAGCAGCGCCAG
>CAYHAR010000495.1:0-2076 GCA_964354595.1 uncultured Anaerolineae bacterium
CGACCGCTACCTGCTCGACGCGGTGGCCGAAGAGATTGCCGACCTGGAAGACGGCAAGATTCAGGTCTATATTGGCAACTATTCCGAGCACGCTTACGAAAAGCGCACGGCGTTGATGCGGCGGCAACAACTCTATTCGATTCAACAGCGTGAGATCAAGCGGATCGAGACGGCCGGCAAGCGCGTGCTGCAGTGGGGGCGGCAATACGACAATCCCAAGCTCGTGCGGCGTGGCAAAGCCATCCTGGCGCGGCTGGATAAAATCGAGCGCATCCCCCGGCCCGTGATCGAGCGCCGCGCGATGGGTCTAGAGTTGAACGGCTGGCGCGGCAGCAACAAGGTGCTAGAGATCACTGGACTGGAAAAATCGTTCGACGACCGCCATGTGCTGCGCGGCGTGGATTTGCTCGCGCGCCACGGCGAGCGCGTGGGACTCGTCGGCCCGAACGGCGCAGGCAAGTCGCTCTTGCTGCGAATGATCCTGGGACAAGATGAACCCACAGCGGGCGAGATTGTCGTCGGGCCAAGCGTGCGCGTGGGCTATTACGCTCAACAGCATGAGACGTTGGATTATTCGCGGACGCTGATAGACACGATCCGCCGCGCCGCGCCGATGACCGAGCAAAACGCCGTGGCGTTCCTGGGAAAGTTTCTCTTTGGCTACCGGCAGACCACGCTCAAGATCAGCTCGCTTTCGGGCGGCGAGCGCAGCCGCATGCAACTGGCGCTGCTGATGCTTTCCGGCGCCAACTTGCTCTTGCTCGACGAGCCGACGAACAACCTGGACATCGCCTCTGCCGAAGTGCTGGAAGATCAACTCGACGAGTTCGAGGGAACGGTGCTGGCGGTGAGCCACGACCGTTACTTTCTCGATCGCGTGGTGACGCGCATTGTAGAATTGGATGAGGGCGAGATTAGAGAGTATGTCGGTGGTTGGAGTGACTATCAATCGAATGTGACGCGTACTGCGTGAGATGCTGCGTGCGCCTTGAGGCTTGATCTGCGACATGCAAGCCGGATCGTTCGGCCACCTGTCAATGGGTGCGCGTCAAAGTCTTGCAGCGCGCACCGGCTGGCGATTGGAAATCGCGCCCGCCTTCGGCGAACAGCCAAGCCGACCTTCGTCGGCTGGTTTTTCAGCCTGCCGCGAAGCGGGCAGGCTTCGCTGCTGTTGCAGCGACACTTGCACCGCACGCGCGCAAGTGCAGGTGTTTCAATCGCCGGACCTGCAAAACCTCGACGGACACCCCCTGTCAATTCGCACCTTGACAAGCCGCACGGCGTATGGTATATTAGAGCCGGTTAGCACTCTAGTATAGAGAGTGCTAACCGGTTCTTGTTTGGAAACCAATCTAACTGAACTCACAAATAGGAGGAAAAGATGGCTAGTAAATTCAAGCTCAATCTCAAACCATTGGGCGACCGCGTAGTGGTCGAGCCTTCCGAAAAAGAGGAACGCACCGCTAGCGGAATTATTTTGCCCGAGACGGCCAAAGAAAAGCCGCAGGAAGGCGAGATTCTGGCTGTCGGCCCGGGCCGCCGCGACGAAGACGGCAAGCTCATCCCGATGGATGTCAAGAAAGGCGACATTGTGCTGTTTGCCAAGTACGCCGGCACCGAGGTCAAGCTCGAAGACAAAAAAGTGCTCATCCTCAAAGAGAGCGATATTCTGGCAATCGTAGAAAAATAGTCTGGTCAGCTAGCTCGTGGTTACTAGTCGTTGACTACCGGGCTATTTGACTACCTGAACTAATCAAGGAGAGATAAAAATGGCTAAACAACTTGTTTTCGGCGAGGAAGCTCGCCGCGGCCTGAAAAAGGGCATTGACACACTTGCGACCGCCGTCGCGACAACGCTTGGCCCCAAGGGCCGCAACGTGGCATTGGACAAGAGATTCGGCGCGCCCACCATCACGCACGACGGCGTGACTGTGGCGAAGGAAATCGAACTCAAGGACCCGTACGAGAACATGGGCGCGCAGCTTTTGAAGGAAGCCGCCACCAAGACGAACGACATCGCGGGCGATGGCACCACCACCGCCACCGTCCTGGCTCACGCGATGGTCAACGAAGGCT
>CAYHAR010000496.1:0-2048 GCA_964354595.1 uncultured Anaerolineae bacterium
GCCGATTGAAGAGGTGATCGAGCAGGTCTTTGCGCAGGAGGCCGCGTGAGAGCACTGTTGGATGTATACGTCCAGCAATTCAAGACGACCCTCGCCTCGCAGCTTCAATACCGCGCGGCGCTGGTGATCTGGATGCTCGGCCACGTGCTGGACCCGCTCATCTATCTCGTCGTGTGGAGCACGGTGGCCCGTTCGAGTGGCGGCAGCGTGGGTGGATTCACGACAGGCGAGTTTGCAGCTTATTTCGTCGTCTTGATGCTGGTGAACCATGCGACGTTCAGCTGGCTCATGTGGGAGTACGACTATCGCATCCGGCACGGGACGCTTTCGTTTGCGCTCCTGCGACCTGTGCATCCCATCCACGCCGATATCGCCGATAATGTCTCGTTCAAGCTGATCACGTTCGTGTTCATGCTCCCCATCGCCATTGGCCTGGCGATCGTATTTCGTGCCACGCTGCACCTCAGCCCATGGGCAGTGGCGGCGTTCGCGCCGGCGCTGCTGCTGGCCTTTCTCGTGCGCTTTTTTCTGGAATGGACGCTGGCGATGGTGGCCTTTTGGACGACACGGGTGAGCGCCATCAACCAGATGTATTTTGTCGTGGCGCTGTTCCTCTCCGGGCAGGTCGCGCCGCTCTCGCTCTTTCCTTTTCCGATTCAGGCGGCGGCAGCCATTCTGCCGTTCCGCTGGACGATCGGCTTTCCGGTGGAATTGTTGCTCGGGCGACTGACGCCCCTCGAAGCGTTGACCGGCTTTGCGGCGCAAGCGGTGTGGCTGGCGTTGAGCCTGGTGCTGCTCAGGATCGTCTGGCGCGCGGGCGTGCGCGTCTACTCGGCGGTGGGCGCATGACCTACCTCCGATTGCTCTGGGTATTCTTTCGCATCGGCGTCCTGGGCGAGCTGGCCTACCGCGTCAACTTTATCGTGCAACTGTTCCAGTCGCTCCTGGGGCTGGGCACGGCGTTGGCGGGCTTGGCGGTCGTTTTCTCGCACACCGACACGTTGGGCGGCTGGAAGCCCGACGAGCTGTTGGCATTGGTGGGCGTCTATTTGCTCGTGGGCGGGGCGATCAACCTGGTGATCCAGCCGAGCATGGAGCGGCTCATCGAGTCCGTCCGCGAAGGGACGCTCGATTTTACGCTCACCAAGCCGGAGGACGCGCAGCTTTTGGTGAGCGTGCAAGCCGTGCAAATCTGGAAGCTGGTGGACGTGGCGCTGGGAACCGGCGTGCTGGTCGTGGCGCTCGCACGACTGGGAGAGCACATTGGCTTCTGGCAGGCGGCCGCGTTCGCCGTGACGCTGCTGGCCGGCGGGGCCATCGTCTATAGCTTTTGGCTCATCCTCGCCACGTGCTCGTTCTGGTTCGTGCGGGTGGAAAACATCCTGGTGATCTTTCAGAGCATGTACGAGGCGGGACGCTGGCCGGTGAGCCTTTATCCCGGCTGGCTGCGCTTTGCGTTAACCTTCATCGTGCCGGTAGCCTTTGCTACCACGGTGCCCGCCGAAGCCTTGTCAGGCCGCTTGACCTGGCCGACGCTGCTGGAGGCGGTGGCATTGGCAGTGGCATTGCTGGCGGCCTCGCGCTGGTTCTGGCGAGTGGGCATTCGCAACTATTCCGGCGCGTCGGCCTGATCATTGGGGTGTGGTAACTGCTCAGCCTGGATTGGCAAATCCAGGCCACAAGCAGCAAGCCGCCAGGTTTTGCGCGCGGAACTGCCGGATTTGCGCGAAGCGTCCGGCCGGAGCGGCTGAGCCGTTACGGGGTGTGACCAAAATCAGTTGGTCGTCTGCGTAGGGGCAGGTCTTGTGCCGGCCCCTGAACGGGCAACCACGAGGGTTGCCCCTACGCCGCAACCAGATTTGGCGGATACAGCGCGCCCGCAAAAGGCGCGCTACGCAGGCCAGATAGATGTGTCATCTCCTGCGCGTACCGCTTTTAAGAACTCTCTCCCCACACGCCCGCCACGTGCCGTCTGCACTGTGGGCACCGGTCGTCACGGATCACGTTCAGCAGCACGTCGAACCCCAACCGCTCGATCAACAGCGCGC
>CAYHAR010000497.1:0-2042 GCA_964354595.1 uncultured Anaerolineae bacterium
AATCGCCCCCGTGTTTGATAGACATCCCACGCTAATCCCTGGCCGCCAACACCTGAGCGTGCTCGTCGGCATTGTGCTGCTCAGCATCGTGCTGACGCAGTTCATCGAGCTGCCCACGCGCCCGGTGGGAATTTCCGTCCTTGGTTCGCCGCTGGGCTTTGAGCTATCGAGCGATTGGCTGATGGCGGCGCTGTTGGCCGGGTTGGCTTGCACCGGCACCGATGCAATCGTTCGCACTCACCCGCGCGCCCGTGAAGTCAGCTTGCGGCACACGTTCGTCTACTGGGTACAGCCGGGGCTGGTGGGCCTAGTGGCGGCGCGGCTGCTGGCTCAAGCGCCGACGCGCGCCATCTGGGCCGCCGGGCTGGTGGCGACCGGCGTGCTCATTGTGATCGTGCTCATCGCCGAGTACACCACGGTGGATCGGCTCGCGCCCTCTTATTCTCAGGCGCGGCTGCTGCTGAATACTTTGGCGTACGTGCTGGCTTTTGCGTTGTTCGTCATCGTGTACCAGAGTCACGGCCGCAGCCTCATCACGGCCACCACGACGCTGGTCTTTTCATTTGCGCTGGCGCTCGATGTGTTGTGGGGTGCGGGGGCAGAGCCGGGGCGGACGACGGCGCTGGCCGCGGCGGTTGGGCTGGTCCTAGGCCAGTGCGACTGGGCGATGAATTACTGGCAGATCAGCGCCTGGTCGGGCGGAATGTTGCTGTTGCTGGTCTTTTACGTGATGACGGGCGTCGCCACCCAGCATTTGCAAGGCCGGCTCACGCGCCAAGTGCTCATCGAGTTCGCAATAGTCGCCATCGGGGGAATGGCTGTGGTGTTCACGCTCCGTCCATAGCGCGGCAGCTCCGCGCCGCAACCCAACTTGTGGACACGGACGCTTCGCGCACGGATGTCCACTTTCTGTGCGCGAAGCGTCCGCCAAATTCCGTGCGCGAAGCGTAAACAGTCTCGCGGCGACCGAAGGAAGAGCGCAATTGTCGCCGGGCAATTACAAGTCTGGCCCGGCATCACAAAAAATGCGCCCTGGCATGGATTCGTGTCAGGGCGCAAATTCTTTCGGATGGCCTCACGGCTTGGGCGTCGGCGGAAGCGCTGGCGCGATAGCCGGTGTGGGCGTCTGTGTGACCGCTAGTGTTGCGGTCGGCGTTTTTTCCGGGGCCAGCGGAGTAATGAAATACGGCGAGGCCGTCGGCGATGGGGGCTGGAGGCTAGACGGATTGAGCGCCACGATCAGGCTCAGGGCCATGCTCAGCACGACGATCACGCTGAGCGCCACAGAAAAGATGCGTTGATTACGTTGGCTGCGCGCGCTTTTTGCCATTGCGGTTTACTCTTTCATCATCATGCTTTGGAATCTGTGCCCATTATAAGTTGCCCTTAATGGCCTGTCAAGCCGGGCGCTCGCTCAATTGCCCCACGAACACTCGCTCGGCCGGGCCGATTATCATTATTTCATCGCAGTTCGCGTCCCACTGAATCCGCAGCATGCCGCCAGGCAGCGTCACTTGAACGTCGCGCTCTGTGCGTCCGGTCAGCGCCGCCGCGACCGCTGCTGCGCACGCGCCGGTGCCGCAGGCAAGCGTAGCCCCGGCGCCGCGCTCCCACGGGCGGACGCGCAAGTGATCGCGCGCCACGACTTGAGTGAACATCACGTTCGTCTTGTGCGGGAACGCTGGGTGATCTACGATGCGCGGGCCGAGGGCGCGCCAGTCCACGGCTTCTGCATCTGAAACAAAAATGACGCAATGCGGAACGCCCGTGTTGAGGACAGTCACTTGCCACGTCACGCCATCCAGCTCGAGCGGCGCATCAATCGCCTTGGCCTCCGGCGCAACGAGCGTTGTGGGCACATCGCACGCTCGCAGCAGCGGCTGGCCCATCTCGACGATGATTTCGACGACGCGCTCGCCATTCACGCGCAGGCGTGGATGCTTGAGGCCGGCGAGCGTCTCGACCGCCATTTCCGTCTTGCGGATCAGCCGTTCATCCCAGACGAACTGCGCCAGGCAGCGCAGGCCATTGCCGCACATCTC
>CAYHAR010000498.1:0-2039 GCA_964354595.1 uncultured Anaerolineae bacterium
TCCAGGATACCCCGCAAGGCCCGCGCGGGCGACCGCTGACTCTAGCTCAAGCTAGGAGAGTGATGCTGTGACCAACTGCGGCTCGCGGATGCCGGATACTTTATCGAGCATCAGCTTGCCCGCCTGGGCTAGCTTGTCGGCGGCCTTGCGCGTCTCGTCCAGCGGCCAGCCGAACACGCGCGCGGCTTGCGGCAGCGCGCAAGCAATCACATTCCGCAGATATTGATCGAGGAGAGTTTGCCGCGCCTGGGCGCGCGTGACGGCGCGCGCCCGCTCTGGAATATCGGGGAACCAGCGCGGCAGCAGCTCGTAGATGAACGCATACCGCCACGCGCCCGCCTCGGCAATGCCGACGGGCAGCACCTTGAGCCCCGCCTGAAGCTCGGTCAGCGCCTTTTCAAAGCGAGGCTTGTTCTCTTCGGAAATCATGTGGCATTCGCGGCGCAAGCGCACCGCGTCGAGCGCGCCGTGCTTGAGCAGCGCCTCGTACACCGCTTTGGCCTCGGCGGTCAATTTGCCCGCGCGATATTCCTCCAGGTAATCGTGGGCCAGGTCGCCATAGTTTTCGCTGAGCGCGTAAAAATTCGGCAGCGTGTCGAGCGAGACGAGCGTGGCCTTGCGCCGCAAGAGCTTGCCATAGTACCACTGCTTTTTGTCCAGGCTGTTATCCTTCCAGCTCCACGTCCGATTAATCTCATAGCCGGAATGTGAGCCGGTGACCCGGACCACGCGCCCGGCGATGGCGTCCCACAAGCTGGGCATCTCGACACCCTGGATGGGAAAGAGGAAGCAAAAGCCAACGTCACTCACAAACTCGACGGCTTGCTCCGGCGTGGTGACGCGCAAGTCCATGCGGCGGCGATAGCGCGCCACGCGCGCGGCGACGATTCGTTTTTCGGTCAGGCGGGCGAGACGGGTCATTGGGTGTCGTAGCGGCGGATATAGTCTTCGGCCTTTTCCACTAGCTCGCGGTGGCCGATAAAGAGCGGCGTGCGCTGGTGGAGCGCATTCGGCTCAATGTCCAGGATGTTTTGCGCGCCGTCCGAGCCTTTGCCGCCGGCCTGCTCGGCGATGAACGAAAGCGGGATCGCCTCGCACATCAGCCGCAGCTTGCCGCGCGGCTTGCCGGGGTCTTTGGTGTCGGCCGGGTAATAAAACACGCCGCCATCCAACAGATTGCGGTGAAAATCGGCCACCAGGCTTCCGATATAGCGGCTAGAGAGTTCCTTGCACGGCTGCTCCGGGTCGCGGCCTTGCAGCCATTGTGTATAGCGCCGCACCCCATCGGTCCAATATTTTTCATTGCCCTGGTTGGCGCTATAGTACTTGGGTTTTTCAGGGATGCGGATGTTGGGGTGCGACAGCAAAAACTCGCCCACGCCCGGGTCGAGTGTGAACCCATGCACGCCCGCGCCGGTCGAATACACCATCATCGTGCTGGGGCCATAGATGACATAGCCGGCCGCCACCAGGTTGTGCCCTCGTTGCAGCAAGTCCTCCATCGTGCCGGGGCCTCCGAATGACTTGCGGAGAAAGATGCCAAAGATCGTCCCGATGCTGACGTTCACGTCAATGTTGGACGAGCCGTCGAGCGGGTCAAAGATCAAGGCGTACTTGCCGGTGGGATACTCGGGCGGGATGGGGATGATGGTTTCGTATTCTTCCGAAGCCATCGCGGCCAGCCGCCCGGTAAAGCTGTTCATTCGCACGATGGTATCGTGGGCAAACACGTCCAGCTTCATCTGCTGCTCGCCCTGGACGTTGATCGCTCCGGCCAGGCCCAGAATTTGGGCCAGCCCGGCGCGCGTCGTCTCGCGGGCAATGATCTTGGCTGACAGCGCCACATCGTACAGCAAATCGGAAAATACGCCGGTCGCGCCGGGATGTCCGCGCTCCTGCTCGATGATGTGCCGCTCAATGGTTACGATGCGATCCATGTTGACCTCCTGTGGAAGGAATAGATTGGCTCACGCAGCCGGTGAGCTTGTCTCCGATTCGCGGACCAACGACCGGATCAGGTTGAGCTTGGAAAAGTGACC
>CAYHAR010000499.1:0-2036 GCA_964354595.1 uncultured Anaerolineae bacterium
TGCCCGGGTCGTGATATAATAGGGGCGATGCAAAAGCTTGTCGAAGGCGCGCGCAAACTGGGATTGAATCTGACGCCCGACCAGGTCGCCATGTTCCGGCGTTATCGCGACGAACTCGTCGCCTGGCGGTCGCGCGTCAACCTCACGGCCATCACCGACGACGAGGGCATCCAGACCAAGCACTTTTTGGATTCGCTCTCGTGCCTGATCGCCACCACCGTGCCCAAGTCCGGTTCGAGCGCGCCGGTCCCGCCGAGCGTGTGCGCCTTCAAGCCCGATACCCGCCTGATTGACGTGGGAAGCGGCGCCGGCTTTCCCGGCTTGCCGCTCAAGATCATCTGCCCGACCCTCAAGCTGACGCTGCTCGAGGCCACCGGCAAAAAGGCCGAGTTTCTCCGGCACATTGTCGCGCTGCTGGACTTGCGGGGAGTGACGATCGTCAAAGGCCGCGCGGAAGAAGTGGGGCGCGAGGCCGATCACCGCGAGCAGTACGATTGGGCTTTGGCGCGCGCCGTGGCCGAGATGCCGACACTCATCGAATACCTGCTACCGTTCGTGCGGATCGGCGGGAGGGCGCTGGCGCAAAAAGGCCAGGACGCGCCGGTCGAAGTCGCCGCCGCCGAGACGGCCATCGTTCACCTGGGCGGACGGCTCAACCGGCTCGTCCCCGTAGAGCTGACCGGCATCGCCGAGACGCGCTACCTGGTGATCGTGGACAAGGTCGCCGCCACGCCGGATAATCACCCGCGCCGACCGGGCATGCCCGCCAAGCACCCGATCAAACCTCAGGCTTGACGCTTTTAACTTGGCCGGCGACAACGCGCAGCACGTGCGCGCGCCGGGGCAGGTCCTCGCCGAACAGCTCCAGGCCGGTGCCGGTCATCAGCGATTGATTCGCGCCGTTGATGCGCGCGAGCAAATAGGCGCGACGCCGGGCGTCCAGCTCGGCCAGTACCTCGTCCAGCAACAGCACCGGCCACTCGCCGGTTTGGGCGCGCATCCATTCCACCTCGGCCAGCTTGAGCGCCAGCACCGCCGTGCGCTGCTGCCCGCGCGACCCATACACCCCCAGGTCAACTTCGTCTGCGATAAAGCGCAACTCGTCGCGGTGCGGTCCGACGAGCGTCGCGCCGCGCGCCATCTCTTCATTGCGACGCGCGGCCAGTTGCGCGCGAAAAGAGGCAGCCGCTTTATCCATTTCGGACGTGGCAGGGAGGGGCACGTCGAGCTTGATCTGCATCTGAAAATCAGGCGAGGCCGGACGGCCCAGGTCAAAGCCCGGCTCGTAGCGCAGCCGCAGCCGCTCACGACCGCCGGTCAAGTCGCGGTGGATCGCGTCGGCGCACTCGCCCCACTCGACCACCGCTTGCTGTCTCCGCAGCGTGACGAGCGCGCCGGTCGTGGACAGCTGCTCATCCCAATAAACCAGCTCGTCCGGGTCGCCGCCTCGCTCGGCCAGCTGCTTGAGGAGCGCGTTGCGCTGCGAAAGCACCGCCTCGTATTGCGAAAGCGCGCCGTGATATTCGGCGTCCACCTGGCCGAGCGCCGCGTCCAGGTAACGCCGCCGCAGCGAAGGCGACCCGCCGACCAGGTCCACGTCCTGCGGCAAAAACATGACCACCGTCACCTGGCCTACCAGCTCGTGCGCGCGATGCGGAACGCCATCCATTTTGATCTGCTTGCGAAAGCGTTCTTCGCCATCTGCCGTCGGCTCCAACATCAGCGTCACGTCGAGCGTGTGGGCGGCCTGCTGGCGCGTGAGGTGCGCCATGATGCGCGCGGCGGGCGTCAGGCTTTCTTGCCCGGCCAGCCAGTTGATGAGCTGGCGCGGGCTGGTGGTGTGCGGCGAGCGCGAGGTGGCCAGGTAATAGATCGCTTCGAGCAAACTCGTTTTGCCCTGCGCGTTATCGCCGAGTAAAAGAATGGGGCCGGCCGGCAGGTCGAGCTCCAGCCGGGCATAGTTGCGAAAATTGGTCAGCGAGAGGTGATGAATAAGCATGGCGCTCAAATTCTACCATAGAACACAAAACGTGATG
>CAYHAR010000500.1:0-2032 GCA_964354595.1 uncultured Anaerolineae bacterium
TTGATGAACTGGTTGGACTTGCGCTCGCCCTTGACAATCGAGAGGTTGTTGTAAATCTCGCGCACGTATTTGCGCGGGTAGCGGCCATAATGCTTGAGGTATTCGCAGACCTTGACACACTCCATACACTCGCATTGGAAACACCGCTGCGCTTCTTGAATCGCTTCTTCGCGTGTGTAGCCTTCTACCGGGTTCGACATGGGCACGGCGGCCAGCGGGGCGATGCCCTGGGTGTCGGTGTACAGTCGCGTGGTGTAGGCGCCTTCGTTGAAGCGAGAGGCCGTCAGTGATACCTTTTGAAAATAACGGTCAATCGAGATGGCCGCGCGCCGCCCGTCCGAAATGGACTGGATAGACGAGCGTTCCGCTGCGCTTTGCAACATGCTGCCCCCGGCAAAAACGCCGTCCTGGCTGGTGGCAAAGGTCGCGGGATCAACCTGGATTCGCCCTTGCCCATCCAAAGCAAATTCGAATGTCTCACCGCTTGCTCCGATAGCAAGATAGACCCCATCGAACTCGCCGCGTAATCCGGCCAACCCATCGTCATGGACAGGCATATTCAATCGGACTTGCGCGCCGACTTGTTCGACAATGGCGAGTTCGCCGTGGATGATAGGTCGAGGCAAATCCTCTTCCGAAAAACTCCACAGACTGCCGCCCAGATGATCACCGGCTTCATAGATGACCACGCCGTAGCCCTTGCGCGCCAGGTCATACGCTGCTGTTAGCCCGCTCAAGCCACCGCCGACGATCGCCGCGCGTTTTCCGCGCTTGGGCAAGACGCGCGGTTTCTCTATTGAGCCGCCCCAATCGGCGCACGCTCGCTCAAGCGCCTCAATCGAGATCGCCTCGCCTGCTTCGATGCGTTTGCAGACGGCCTGGCATGGATGAGGGCACACTCTGCCAATGATGCCGGGAAAAGGCAATGTCTTTTTCAACACTTTGAGCGCAGCAGTGAAATCTCCTCGACTGACTTCGGCCATCACGGCTCGCACGTCCACGTGAATGGGACAGGCTGCTGCGCACGTGGGCGCGTATTCCTGGATACACTTGTCTTCGAGTTGATGCAGCTCACTCTGTTCAATCACACGTCATCTCCCCATATCATCTCTCGTCATCGCAAACGTCATCGTGAACCGCCGCAGGCCTGCCAGTTGGCGTTGGGCTGCGCCCTGGCCGACGCAGCGGAACAGCGATACGGGATCGGTCACAATCGAGCCGGCCAGAACACTCACGCCGTAATAAAACAGCACCGGGCTGAGCGGGGTGCTTGGCCCGATCATGACCACGAGCGCCTGGGGCGGAAACAATCGCGCCAGGTTATCGAACGTGTCATTCAGCAGCGTCGTAGCCGTCAGGCCAATGACGTCGGCCTGTGGGAGCAACTCGGGCGCGGCCTCGGCAGGTTGATCGCCGGGCGACGGCTCTAGTTCCAAGACCCACATTTGCCGCGCAACCTGTCTCAGCGCATCGGTAAAGGGAAAGCGCCCGATGGTTGCCACGTTTTTGCCTCGCCCGCGCTCAAGGATCAGGTCGCGCGCGTTCATCTCCGCGCCGCAGTCAAGGCGGATAGGGACCAGCGAATTGAGCGCGGCCAGGCCGATGCTCACTTCCAAAGGATTCGCCGAGCGAAGAAAGGGCAGCATCTCGACGGCGGAACGCTCGTGGAGATGGCCCATCCAATCGAGGCGTTCCGCTTCGCAGCACGCTGCCATGTTCATCGTGGCGGCCAGACCCACCTCACGGCTGCGGACCGCCGTATAGTACAAGCCCACCACAACATCTGTCACCGGGGTGGTCGGCGCGGTCAGCGCGTTCGCCACAGCAGAAGCGAGCAGATCATCTAGAGCGCCCATCACATACCTCGTGGAGATGAGGTCCGTTGTAAGATGGCCGGTGAACGACAACGGTCGCCGTTCACCGGCCTGACTTGGACTCTTGCTTTACGCGGGTTACGCTTGCGCCTTGAGGCCGGCTAGCACCTTTTCCGGCAGCGCCGGCAGGTGCGTGATGCGCACGCCGGTCGCATTCT
>CAYHAR010000501.1:0-2023 GCA_964354595.1 uncultured Anaerolineae bacterium
CGCCTACGAGAAGGAAGGCAAACCGCTGCCCGAAGACAGCGAGGGCGCGTTGCGATTGATGGTTGTCAGCGTCAAGAACAATCAGGTCGTAGACGGGCACTGGTCGGTCAAGTGGGTCAACCAGATCGCCCTCAAGTCGCTGGCCCAAGAATGGAAGCTCGTCCTGGTGGGCGCAATCACGGAAGAGATGGACCGGGGCACATTCGAATCTTGCACCGCGCCCGCCTGTCACGGCGCGGAATGGAAAGATGACAAGGCGCAGACCTGGAAGGGCGTGCCGCTGTGGATGCTGGCCGCGCGAGTGGACGACGAGACCAAGCATGGCGACAATGCGTTCAACCAGAAACTCGCCGAGCAAGGCTACACGGTCGAGATCGTCGCCGCCGACGGGTACACGGTTACGCTGGAGAGCGCCCGCATCCTGCGGAACAACAAATTTGTCGTCGCTTACCTGGTGAACGGCAATCCGCTGGACGAAAAATACTTTCCGCTGCGGCTAGTGAGCGACGATTTGCAAAAGAACGAGCTGGTCGGCAAGATTGCCAAGATCACGATCAAGCGAAAGTAGACCGCAGACGGCGGACTGCTGACCATAGATGATCCATTACAGCAGTCTGTGGTCGGCGGTCGGCATCTGAACCGCTATGAAACTTGGAATTGCCTGGCCTCGGCTCATCCTCGTCGCTGCCTTGCTAGTCTCGTGCTTCGGCTGCGCTTCCCAGCCCCGAGAAAAAGTGAAATTGCGCGCGCTCATCGCGGGCAGCCTGATGATCCCCTTTGACGCGCTGGAAAAAGCCTACGAGGCCGAACACGCCGACGTGGACTTGGAAATAGAGGCGCACGGCAGCATCCAGGTCATCCGGCACGTCACGGAAATCCACGAGCTATCCGACCTGGTCTTTACCGCCGACCACTCGCTCATCCCGATGCTGATGTACCGGTCGCGCGTTCCCGAGACCGGCAAGCCCTACGCGGACTGGTACATCAAATTCGCCACGAACAAGCTGGGGCTGGCCTATTCCGCCAAGAGCAAGTACGCCGACGAGATCAACGCCGACAACTGGTACAAGGTCATTACGCGCCCCGGCGTAAAGGTGGGCATCGCCGACCCGCGCTTTGACGCTTCCGGTTACCGCGCCTTGATGGCGCTCCAACTGGCAAAAGCCGCCTACGGCAAGCCGACGATTCTGGAAGACGTGATCATGGGCCAGTTCAAGACGCCCATCACGATGCAAGAGGAAAACGGGCGCGCCGTCATCCACGTGCCCGAGATCTTGGACACCAAGCAGGATTCCAACATCGTGATTCGCGGAGCCAGCATCCAATTAATCGCGCTCTTGGAATCAGGCGACCTGGACTATGCTTTCGAGTACGAGAGCGTCATCCGGCAGCACCAGCTCGAGCTTCTCAAGTTGCCGGACGCGGTGAACCTCGGCTCGGAGCAAAATGCCGACCGGTATGGAAAGGTGCAGGTGCTGCTGGATTTTCAACGCTTTGCGTCCGTCAAGCCCCAGTTCAACGGCGAGGTCATCGGCTATGGCGTGACCATCCCCAGCAACGCGCCGCATCCCAGGCAGGCGCAAGACCTCATTGCCTTTTTGCTGGGCGCTCAAGGTCGGGCCGTGATGGAGGCTAACCATCATCCACTCATCACTCCGCCTCAGGCAGATCACCACGACCTTCTCCCCCCAGCGCTGAAATCGCTGTGCATCCCCCTGCCGTGATGAACAGAGATAAGGAGGCAAGGAAGCATGTGGCAAGCTCTCGCTCGGCGAACTCGACCCGTCAGGCGAAGAAAGCCTGACGTTTTTTTTGTGGCCGGCTTTGCAGCGGCGGGAACCCTCCTGTTGCTGTTTGTGTTGCTGCCCCTGCTCAGCACGCTGTTGGGGACATCCCCCGCCGCACTCTTGCAAGCTGTGATGGATGAACAAGTCCAGGCCGCGTTGGGCCTCACGTTCTATGCGGCAGCCTGGGCCACCGCGCTGGCCTTGCTCACCGGTGTGCCGCTGGCCTATCTGTTGGC
>CAYHAR010000502.1:0-2012 GCA_964354595.1 uncultured Anaerolineae bacterium
GAGCGGCTGCCCGCGCCCAAGAGCTCGGCCTGACCGAGTGGGCCATCAGCCTGAGCCACGACCGCGAGTATGCGATTGCGTTCGTCGTGGCGCAATGAAAACCTGACAGGTTTCCAAAACCTGTCAGGTTTTAACAAACCCGGAGGATAGCATGGTTGAAAAACGCTTTACTGTCTTGCGCATCGTTGCCACACTCTACAAGATCCTGGGCTGGATCATTCTCGTCGTCGGCACGCTGGCCTCGCTCGGCATTTTTGTGGCCGGGCTGTTGGGCGGCGCGGGTGTGAGCCAGTACATGGGTCGCGGCTCGCAACTGGGCGGGTTGATGAGCGGCGCGCTGGGCGGGCTGGTGGCCGCCGTTATCAGCTTTTTGCTCACGCTGCTCTATTTTGTGCTCGCCTACGGCGTGGGTGAAGTCATTTACCTATTCATCGCCATCGAGGAGAACACACGCGCCACCTCGGCCTGGATCGGGCGCTGGCAGCAGCCGCCAGCCGGGATGCCGCCCGCTCCGCCGCAACGGTATTAGACAAGTCCCCCGAGTCGAGCCTTTAGGCAGTCACGGCTGGCAGTCAAAACTGGACTAGAGCCTTGACCCCGGCCCAACCGAGAGCCGCAATCCACAATCCGAAATCATAGCCTATCCGGGTGAGTGAGGAAACGCGCGTGGTATAATCGCAGCATGGCCAAAGAATTTGACCGCGAGCTGGACATCCGGGGCGAAGTGTGCCCCTACACCTTTGTCAAAACCAAACTGGCGCTGGAAGAGATGCAGCCGGGCCAGGCGCTGCGCGTCTTGGTGGATTACGAGCCGGCGACCCAGAACGTGCCGCGCAGCGTCAAGCTGCAAGGCGACGAGGTGTTGAGCGTCGAGCCGTGCGGAGCGTCGCAGTGGGCGATTACGGTGCGTAAAGTGACGCCGTAAACAGACCACTCAAAACCAAAACGGGGCGACCGTCACTAGACGGTCGCCCCGACTTTGCCCCGCGCGTTCAACGCACGAACGAGATTTTTCCCGCCACCATCAAGAACAGGCAGCCCAACACGCTCACATTCAGAAACAACATCAACGCCAGGACGAATCGTTGAACCGGCTTGAGCTGGCTGACGATGGGAAGCTTGACTTGACGACGCTCCTCGACCGGCGACTCGAAGCTGGCCCTTTGGCGCAGATCGCCGTACACGTCATCGCCGCTCTTTTGTTGCGCCTCTGGCGCGCCCGGCTCGGCCGGCGGCGCTGGCTCAACCGGCTCGGCCGGCTCTGGCTCCGGCTCGGCGGGCTGCTCACTGGTTCCACCCATTTGTTGATCGCGTAATTGTCTGAGCCAAGACGGCAGGTTATCTTCTGCGGCCACGATTACCTCCTCGAATGCGTTGCGCCATTATACTGCCAAGCATACCTGGTCTCGCGCCTAAAGTCAAGCCGCGCTTGGAACAAGTATGCCACTCTCGGCCAAGACTGTCAACCGAGAATTGGTTTTTTCCGATTGGCGGCGCAAAATCAACGCTGTCTCGGCCAAGCCCCGCCCCACGCCGCGCGCCGCGAAGCGTGGCCCCGCCGACGCGAAGCGGGGCGAGCAACCTGGACGCGATCATAAACGAGGGAACGCTGACCATCGGGTGGGTCGGCCCGGCGCTGCTGGGGATTCTGATTGCGGCTTTCGGTTGAGCGGGCCGGGTGTTTGAATGGCTGGGCACGCTGGCGACGTGGCTGTTTTCCGGGGGGCGGAGGGGAGGTGTGATTGCTGGCCTTGACTCCAAAGGGAAGGCGAGAGCGGGGCACCTCTCTGTGTGTGACTTGAGCTCGTCTTTCAGTTCAGGGTCAGGACGTTCCACATGAGTGGGCGAGTCGAAAACTTTAAGGTTCTAGCTCTTGACACTACAACTCATCGGTAGGCCGCCTTCAATTTCCTATATCCATTTCTTTGTATATCTTGCATAGTTGTACTCATCAATAAGCTTGAGAATAGAGCGGTCACGTCGGTGGGCATAGGGTGCTAGCTCTTTCGCCA
>CAYHAR010000503.1:0-2006 GCA_964354595.1 uncultured Anaerolineae bacterium
TGTAACCGTTGCCGCACTTGTCGCAAAAGAACTCGAACTGGAATCCACGATCCGTGCTGTGATCAGAGTGATTCTTGGTAAATTGAATCAGAGCCATCGTTCCTCCTAAATTTGAGACAGGGCAGGATTATAGTCTGGCTGGTATCTTTTGTCCAGCCTGGGGTATCGCCTCGGCGCGCAGCCGCGCCCACAGCGCCGTTTGCATCTCGGTAAACTTGCGGCGATAGTCATCGCTATTGACTGCCTCGACCGTCATGATGTGAGCATCCTCTTCGTTATCACGGTAATAGCGTGGCCGGGTGCCGACGATGACAAAGCCGTACTTGAGGTAGAGATTCTGCGCCACGCGGTTGCTGCCGCGCACTTCTAGCGTGACCATCGTCGCCTTCATGCGCAACGCCTGCTCGATCATCGCGGAAAGCAAAAGCTCGCCCAGTCCACGCCCTCGCCATTGGGTCACGACGGCAATCGTGCTGATGTGGGCTTCGTCGGTGATCAGCCAAAAGCCGCCGTAAGCGACGATGGGTGGCGACGTCGGGCGCAGCAGGCGCTGCCACCAGGGCCGCACATCCGGGCCAGCCGACCGGGTCTGGACGACAATATAGTGCGAGTAGGCGTTCTCGGTCAGCTCGTGTCGGTAGGTATAGCTCGACCACGGTAACGGAAATGACTCACGCTCAATCGCCATGACGGCCGAGACATCTTCCCACCGCATAGGGCGAATCACATAGGGAAGCTGACCATCGCCCATCAAGCCGGGCTCCCAGAGGGTGTTTGGAGATAAATCGGGGCGAGGGTGACCGGATCGTCGGCGCGCCCGGCGCGCAATCTGGCCCAGCCCAACTCGGCCAGGTACCCGGCGCGGCGCAATGATGCCGCCGGACTGGCTAACTCGACGCGCGCTCCCAATCGTGCTTGGAGCATCTGCCGCTCCTCGGCGGAAAGCTCGCCGCACACACACGTCGTCTCTTCCCAATCTGCGCCAAGCTCATGCGCAGTCGTCAACTGCACCGGCCCATCCGGGACGAGCGTGCCCTCGCTCAATCGGTACCGCGCTGCGCACAATCGTCCGCGTCCTGCCGATAACACGGCAACAACCGGCAGCCGCGAATCTTTCATCGCGTGCGCCACGATGTCAAGCGTCGGCACGCCGACCAGATCGAGTCCGCGCGACATGGCCAGTCCCTTGGCCACGGCCACGCCCACACGCAGCCCGGTGAACGATCCAGGCCCCAGCGAGACGGCGATGCCCGCCAACTCGTCCACTGGCACTTGCAACTGCGCGAGCATCCCGGCGATGCGCGGCGTCAATTCAACCGTGTGGTGATCGGGCGATTCCCACGAAAGCTCGACGCGCACGCGCGCTCCGTCGTGCAAGGCCAGGCTTGCCATGCGAGTAGCAGTATCAATCGCTAAAAGCAATGAAGAAGCCATAATTGTTCAAGCGTCAAACGTAAACGCATTCGTTGCGCCGCTCAACCTCCAAAAGCCGCACGCCGGAAAGCCGCCAACAACGCCTGGTAGTTCTCGCCCTGGGCTGTGAATCGTATCATTCGCCGCGTCTCGTCCAGGACGGCAAGGCGAACCCACAGTCGTTCGGCCGGCAAAATCGTTTCCGCGTGCTCCGGCCACTCGATGAGGCACACGTTACTGCTGGCCCACACATCATCCAGCCCCAAGGCCCACGCCTCCGAGGCGTTGCCGATCCGGTACAGGTCGGCGTGGTAAAGCTTGCGCCGATCATGGGGACGGCGGAATTCGTGGATGAGCGTGAACGTGGGACTGCGCACCGGGCCGGTCACGCCCCACCCGGCGGCGATGCCTTGCGCTAGACAGGTCTTGCCTGCGCCCAACTCGCCTTCCAGGCAGATGCACTCGCCGCCGCGCAATGTCTCGCCCAGGCGCACGCCCAAGCGGCGCGTCTGCTCCGGGCTGCGGCTGGTAAACTCGAGCACGTGCTCATCAAGAATCGGCATAGCGCCTGCGATTATACCTCTGTGTTTGCG
>CAYHAR010000504.1:0-1991 GCA_964354595.1 uncultured Anaerolineae bacterium
GGCGCGCCGAACCGACCAACGCTGGCCCGTCGAGTCGGCCATCACCGAGTGCAAAGGCGAAGTCGGCATGGACCACTATGAAGTGCGCGGGTGGTTGGGGTGGCATCATCACATGACCATGAGTTTCTTGGCGCATCACTTTCTGGTTCATCTGCGCATTCAGCTCAAAAAAAGCACCGGCCCTAACGGTGGCTCAGGCACGCCGACTGCTCAACGCGGTGTTACCCAGGCCCCGGTTTGATGCAGCCGCAGCTATCCAGGTGATTCGCGAGATTCAGCTTCAAAACTATGCAGCCTATCGTTCACACCGCAAGCGCACGTGCCAGCGCATGTCAAGGCCGAATGGAACCCAACGTTGTAATATTAAGAGCCTTCATTTCTTGGGCGTCGGCGACGCGGCATGTTCCGGTCGCGCTTGCATTGGGCGTTTGTGGGAGAGCCATAGACCTGACAGGTCCGCTTCGCGAGACCTGTCAGGTCTGGTCACCCCACGCTGATTCGACACTGGTTCCGTCAATCTGCCGAACAGCACATCGCCTGGGAACTCAGGGAAAAATTCGAGGAAAGATCAACGCCATCAGAATGCCGGCGGCAATGACCGACGCCACCTGCCCGGCCGTGTTGGCGCTGATGGCGTGCATCAAAATAAAGTTCTGATTGTCCTCTTCCAGCGCCACCTTTTGGGCCAGCCGTCCGCTCATCGGAAAGGCGCTGATGGCGGCTGCCCCTACCAGCGGGTTGATCCGCTGCCCGGAGAGCACACAAACCAGTTTACCGAACAGGATGCCGCCGATCGTGTCGAGGGCAAACGCTACCAGACCCAACAGCAAGACTTTGAGAGTGCCTAGATTCAGGAACGCCGCTCCCTGCATCGTCGAGCCGATGGTCAAGCCCAGGAAGAGCGTGGCGGTGTTGGTGATTGTTTCCTGGGCAGTGCGGCTGAGGCCTTCCACCACGCCGGATTCCCGCAGCAGGTTGCCCAGCATCAACGTAGCGATGAGAGGCGCAGCCTGTGGCAAAAAGATGCCCGCCAGCAGCGTCAGCAGAATGGGAAAGAGGATCACTGCTGTCTTGGAGACTGGCCGGGGGGTGTATTCCATGCGGATGGCCCGCTCCCGCTTGGTCGTCAAGAGCCGCATCAAGGGCGGCTGGATGATGGGCACGAGGCTCATGTACGAGTAGGCGGTAACCGCCACGGCGGCTGCCAGCCCGGGGGTCTGGAAAAAGCGTCCCAGCTTGGCCCCGACAAAGATCACCGTCGGCCCGTCAATCGCGCCGATGACGCCGATGCTGGTCGCCTCGGCCAGGTTAAAGCCCAGGAGGACAGCGGCGATGAGCGTGCCAAAGATCCCCAAGTGGCCGAACGCCCCCATCAGGATAAAGACGGGTTGGCTCAAAAGTGGCCGCATGTCCATCATCGCCCCCACGCCCACAAAAATCAAAAGCGGGAACAGTTCGGTGTCAATCCCGGCTCGTTTCAGGATGCCAAACAGTCCCTCCGGTCCAACCATGTAGGCAGAGACAGGCAGGTTGCCCAGAAGGCAGCCAAAGCCAATCGGCAACAAGAGCGTCGGCTCGTACTGTTTGGCGATAGCCAGGTACATCAGCACGCCGCCAATGATCACCATCACCATCTGCTGCCATGTGATGGTCAGGAGGCCTCCTGCAAGCTGGCTCAGGTCTAGGCCGCTCATGGCTTGCCCCCCAAGTCCAGCAATGGCTCGCCGTGCGCCACCTGCCGACCTTCGGTGACGTGGACGGCGCCCACCGTTCCCGCGCTTGGAGAGCGGATAATGTTATTCATCTTCATAGCCTCGATGACGAGCAGCTCATCGCCCGCTTCGACTGGCTGACCGGAGCGCACGGCAATGGACTTGATCACGCCCGGCAGCGGGGCTTTGACGACACCGCCCGCCGCAGCGCCTGCCGGGGCAGTAGATGGTGACGCAGCAGATACGACAGGCTTAGAGGGCAGCGTCCTTTCGTCCTCC
>CAYHAR010000505.1:0-1986 GCA_964354595.1 uncultured Anaerolineae bacterium
GTTGTGGTAGAGGCGACCCGGCGGGTCGCCTCTACCAAATGACTGAAACCATGAAAACCTACAAACATCTTTACCCGCAAATATATGATTTTGAAAGCCTGTACGCGGCCTATCGCGCCGCGCGCAAAGGCAAGCGCGCCCAGGAGGCCGTGGCCGATTTTGAATTGAACGCCGGAGAGAACCTGTTGATCCTGCAAAGCGAGCTGGTAACCAAGACCTACACGCCCGGCCCGTATCACTCGTTCTATATTCACGATCCCAAGCGGCGGCTGATTTCCGCCGCGCCGTTCCGCGACCGGGTCGTGCATCACGCCTTGTGCCGCGTCCTCGAGCCGATCTGGGAAGCCCGCTTCATCGCCGACAGCTACGCCAACCGGAAGGGCAAGGGCACACATCGCGCGCTGGATCGCTGCCAGGAATTTGCCCGCTGTTACCCGTACGTGCTGCAATGCGACGTGCGCCAGTTTTTTCCCAGCATCGATCACGCCATCCTCAAGGCGCAACTGGAACGCCGGATCGTGGACGACGACCTGCATTGGCTGGTGGGGCGCATCTTGGCCAGCGGCGTGGGGTTGCTTGCGGACGAGTACACCCTGCATCTGTTTCCCGGCGACGACCTGTTCGCCGCTGGCCGTCCGCGCGGCCTGCCTATTGGCAACCTGACCAGCCAGTTTTGGGCCAACGTCTACCTGGACCCGCTGGATCAGTTTATCAAGCGCCAGATCAAGTGCGCCGCTTATCTGCGCTACGTGGACGATTCCCTGCTGTTCGCGCCGGACAAGGCCACGCTGCGCGCCTGGCGCGACGACGTCATCGGCTTTCTGGCCGGCCTGCGCCTGACGCTGCACGAGGAGCGCGCCCAGGTTTACCCGGTGGACACCGGCATTCCTTTTCTCGGTTTTCGGGTGTACCCGGAGCGACGCCGACTCAAAAGACGCCAAGGCATCGCCTTTCAGCGCCGGCTAAAGCAAGCGGGACGCGCCTATGCGCGCGGCGACATTACGCTTGACCAGATCACCACGAGCGTGCAAAGCTGGATCGCGCACGCTCGCTACGGCCAGACCCTCGGTCTGCGTCGGGCCATTCTGAGCGGATTTTGCCTATGAAGCAATCGCCCATCTTTGTCAAAACGCACGATCTCTTGCTCTGGCTCTTGCCGCAGACGGCCAAATTTCCGCGCGAGCAGCGCTTTGCGCTCACACAGGCCGTGCAGCAATCGGCCATGCGCCTGCAAGAGCGATTGATCGAAGCGGGCATGAACAAAGGCGCAGACCGCATCGCATCCTTGCGCCAGGCCGATGTCGAGCTGGTCAAGCTCAAGGCGCATCTGCGCTTGTGCCAGGACATGACCTTGCTGACCGTCAACCAGTACGGACACGTCTCCCAGATGACGATGGAGGTCGGCAAGCTGCTGGGCGCGTGGCTGGCGCAAGAAAAAAAGGCAGCCCCGGCGGGCAACCGCCTGACTGTGGGGGTGGACTGAAGGAGAGCGCGTGCTGCGGGGCGGCTCGTGGAACAACAATCAGAGGAACGCCCGCTGCGCGTATCGGAACAGGAACAATCCCGACAACTGGAACGACAATGTCGGCTTGCGGGTGGCGCTCTCCCACAACTTTTTCGTTGGCCGGCACTGCGCGCTATCGCCGTCCACTCGATGGATAGCAGATGGCCGCCGAGGTAAAAGAGTTGGCCAGTCCATTCCCGGTTGGCCGCAAATGCGGTCAGCCCAATAACCCGACGCTCCCGCTCCCTGTGGTAAGCCGCGAGGCTCAAGCTTGGGGCGGGAGCACGAGATCGTTTGCAGGCCGCTATCCCGATAGCGCGCTATCCCGATAGCGGCCCATGAGGCACAGATGACACCCTGGCAACGTTTTACAACCGTCGCGCGCGGCGCGCGTCAGCGGGCTGATCGCATACCCGTTGCGCTCATCGTAGATAGCCCCTGGCTGCCCGGCTATGCGGGCATTGACACGCTCGACTATTTCC
>CAYHAR010000506.1:0-1980 GCA_964354595.1 uncultured Anaerolineae bacterium
CAACTGCATCTGGGGTTCATCCGTTCGCCGGAACCGCCCGACCCGCAATTCGTGTCTCGACTGGCCGAGCGCCGACGTCGCCTGGCTCAACAGATGGCTCAGGCCAGCGACGAGCTGGCTGCCTGGCGACTGCGCTCGTATCCGGTGTTGGCTATCCATGTGCCGGTCATGACGACACTGGAGGGCAAGATCGAGTACCCCGGCGACCCGATGTGCTTGTATTCTGCGTTGAGCCTGGCGGTGGAGCAGGCTGTCCAGTCAAGACAAGCAGCTTTGGCGGAGGGCGATCCATACAATGATGTGTGCCCGAGATGGGGAAGATTGCCTTCGCGGGCGTATTGTTTTCAGGCCAGCGATGATGGCGCTCGTGATTACTCTGCGCCTGATCCGAATACCGATCAGACCATCTATGCGCCGGACGTTTGGAACGAGCAGGTCAAGCGCGATTTTGTCGAGCGCGTCCTCAAGGCCGTTCAGCCGCGCGTCGTTCTGCTGAGCGCGGTCTCGCCGGGGCATCGTTACGCGATAGACATGGCCCAGACGGTGCGTCGTCACATGCCGGAGACGCTGATTGTTTTGGGCGGTCGTCACGCGGACGAGACCATGCGCTATCGAGATGCGACCGGGCAGCTCGATCTGGCTCACAGCAGCACACTAAAAGTGATGGCCGATGGTCGGGCCGAGCCGGTGTTTGATTTTGTGGTGAGCGGCGATGGCTACTGGGCGCTCGACCTGCTGATGAAAGCCATTTCGATTGCGATGGACGTGGAGCGCAAGGCGGCCTCGGTTCTGGATGTGGTTCGCGCGCTGGATGCGCTGGCATCGCTTGGTGGCCCGTTACCGGGCCAGGCGGTGATTGCTGCCGTTGATGGCGGCCAGGCGCACGTCTTTCCACTGCGCGGGCATCCCTTTGACTTGGCCGAGTTGCCTTCTCCCTACGAGGCTTTTGCCATTCGCGCTCGCTTCCCCATCTTTCCGGCCGCCGATGGCTCTGCCCGGCGCACGGCGCACATGATGACGGCGAACGCTTGCCCGTACCACTGCTGCTATTGCTCAGAAAGCACGAGCGTGGCCGGACGAGCCATCCGATTCACCCAAGGGCCGGTCAAAGCATCGCTTGACCGGGTTCTGGAATACGTCTGCTATGGCGCGGAAGCCATGTTCTTTGACGACCCGATCTTTTGCGGCGGCAACACTCACCTGATGTTGGATTTCTGCTCGGCGCTGGCGCAAGCCAGAATCCATCGCCTTGAGAACGCCTGGCTGCAGGATGATTCAGACTGGCGGCGACTGGAAGCATTGGAATGGGGCGCTCAACTGACTGTCGAATTTTTGACCTCACTACAGTCGCGCGACAAGGCGCTCGAATTGCTGCGGGTGATGCGCGCCGCCGGTTGCACGTATCTCTACTTTGGCATCGAAAGCATGTCGCCGGTCATCATGAGCAAGATTCACAAGAATCTGCAACGGGCCGATAGCCCCGCCTGGAGCGCCAAAGTTCACGCGGCGTTGTCGGTGACCCAGCAAGCCGGCATCCGCGCTGGCGCTTCTATCTTGTTTGGATTGGATGGCGAGACACGCGGCACGGTGGACGAGACGATCCAGGGCATTGCGCGCCTACTTTCGAGCGGCTTGTTGTGCATCGCCAGCCCCAACATTTTGACGTATCATCCCGCCACCGCCATCACTTTTCAGCACCAAAAGCAGGGCGAGTTGAACTATCACTCGTTGAACGCAGATGTCAAGCCACCCTACAGCTACTTTGAAGAGGCGTTCCCGCAGGTGGTCTCTCAAGAACTGGGCGAGGAAGATGTATGGTACATCTATCGCCTGACCCGTCTGCACTGGAGCCGAGAACTGACTCTTGATCCTTATGCCGTCCACCTTGATTCGATTCGAGACGTTTGGGGCAGAGTCGGCGGGACCGGCCAGGATGAGTGACGGCCTGTTTTTGATCTGAGAGTATAATAGAGTCGCCTG
>CAYHAR010000507.1:0-1969 GCA_964354595.1 uncultured Anaerolineae bacterium
GTTTCGGTCAACAAGTGCGGCTCGCCAGGATTGGCCAGGATCGGCCAACCCATCAGGTCGAGCACGCTGGGGCCGAGCAGCAAGCCGGTGACGAGTTCTCCCATCACGGCTGGCAGGCGCAGCCGATTGGCCAGCCAGCCGCCGGCTTTGGCCCCGGTGATGATAATGATCAGCGCCAGGATCAACTGAAGAAAGGGATTCATCTTTCTTCTCCATCTCGACTAGCGCGGATCGCCAGGTCAATGAACACTGCCGAAGTCCAGCCGAAAATCGGCGCAGCTTTGGGCGGATGCGCGCCCGTTTCGGGATGGTAGTACTCGTAAATGTCGTCGTGCTGCATGATCAGGTCGAGCGTGCGCCTGCGCAGCTCGCGCGCCAGCTCGGCGTGGCCCACGCGCTCCAGGCCCTCGCAAAACATATAGTTGATATTGACCCAGGTCGGCCCGCGCCACATCTGGTTGGGATTATACCGTGGATCGCTCCGGGCGACCGTGGGGATGGGATAGCGCGTCCAGAACAGGTCCGGGTTGGTGAGGTGTCCGATCAGTCGCTCGGACATTGGCCTGGGCAAATAGCCCGTCCACAAGGGATACAGGCTGAACGGCGTCAAGATGCGCACAGGATATTCCGCGCCATCGGGCGCGCGGCGCAGCGCCCAGAACAAGCCGGCCTTCTCATCCCACATGCGATCCATCATGCGTTGCGTCGTCTCGCGAGCGCGCTGCCGCCATAGAGATACGTCTTTTTTCTCGCCAATGATCCACGCGATGTGGGCCAGCGATTCTTGCTGCAAGGCGAGATAAGTGTTGAGGTCCGGCGATTCGACCGGCATCCCCTCGTCCCAGAGCGGGCTATCGTCCAGGCCGGAAGAGAACGGATGGTTGTATTGGCACAGGCCGTCGTGATCGTCGTCGTTGTAATCGAACCACCACTGATTCCAGCGGACAAGCGGCTCGTAAATTTCGTCCAGGAACTCCAAGTTTTGGCTCGCTTCGAACAACTTTAGCGCCGTCCAGGCCACGAGCGGCGGCTTGGTCACGTCCGCCTCGACCGGGAAGGTGAGGTGAGTGACGATGCCTTCGTCGTGGACGGCGTCGGGGATCATGCCATCCGGGCGTTGATGGTCGAGCGCCAGACGGATTTGATCTTCAGCCAGTTTCACGTCCACGTGGCGATAGGCCAGCGCGTGAAAAAATGCGTCCCACTGCCAGACGCCCACGTAATGAATCTTGCTGGGCGTCATGCCTTCGCGCGTCATATAGTAGCGCGGGCTGATGAGGCCCGACCGCATGACCCACCAGGCATAGTAATATTGCGCTCGATACTGATCGAGCACGGGCGGCGCGGCGGCGAACCAGTCGTGCCAGCGTTTCTCGGCGGCCTCGATCACCTCTGCCGCCGGGAGCACGCTGCGATTATAGCCCAGGCGCGGGCTGATGTTGAGCAGCATGGCCGCTCTTGATCCGTCGGAAGGCGCATCGCCTTCGGTCACGAACCGGGCTTGCCACAAGCCGTTTTCCAGATGCGTGACCTGGCAATCGCGCAGCCGGACGTTGAACGTGCAGGCTGTGTTGCGCACGCCGTGAAAGGTCGCGCCGCGCCGATCGCTCGCTGCTTGCTCGGCTTGAACCTCGAAGCGAAAGCCGATGGGCTGCGCGGGCAGAGCCAAGTAGAGCGTCTCTGGGTCGGCGAACACGCACTCGACCGCGCCCAGCGGCGTATCGAAAATGAGCAGGTGCGGAAAAGTGGTCAGCGTGTACGGCAGCGGCTCGCCATCCGGGCCGGTCAGTTGGAGGGCGTCCACAATGGGATGGCGCTGGCGATAGTGGCCCACCTGTTCTTGTTGCTTTTCCCAGCGTTCGGCCAGGCGGATGTAGAACGAGTCGCCGTGGCGGAACAGCATGATGCGCGCCATCCGGTCGCTAAAGGGGATGTGCGTCAGGTCGAGCCGGTTCTTGAGCAGCGCAAG
>CAYHAR010000508.1:0-1944 GCA_964354595.1 uncultured Anaerolineae bacterium
TACTCGTACTGTCCTCGCACCGGGGCGTTTTCCGCGTAACGGCTAAAGCGAAAGAGGTGGGGGTCAAATTCCGGCGCGCTTGACCGGGTGAGCATGTCGGCGACCATCACGCCCACGGCCGGCCCCAGCTTGAAGCCATGCCCGCTGAATCCGGCGCAGACGAAAAATCCACCGCCCGCCGGCAGCTCGTCCACAATCGGATGCCAGTCGGGCGTGATGTCATACAGCGAGGCATATCCCCCGGTGCTCTGACCGAGTTCCATCGCCGGATAGCGGCGGACGAGGCGCTCGCCGATATCCAATACGAAATCAGAGTCCAGGTGTTCGTTGTAGCTATCGGGGTTGACGACCGCGTTGGCTTCGACCGGATCAACCAGGCCTACCAGCGTGAGCGCGCCGGTCTCGGAGCGAAAGTAAGTGGCATGGATAAAGTCGGCCACGACAGGATGCGGCGCTTCGTGCCCGGGCGGGCGGCGGAAGAAAGCGACCTGCACGCGGCAGGGGTTGATGGGCACTTGCACTCCAGCCCACTGGGCTACACGCGCGCTCCACGGCCCGGCGCAGCTCAACACCACCGGCGCGTCGAATTTGTCGCGAGGTGTATCCACTCCGATCACCTTGCCGCCTGCAAAGCGGAGGCCGATCACCTCTGTATCCTGAAAGATTCTCGCACCCAACCGGCGCGCAGCATTGGCATAAGCGTTTACGGTCAGATAAGGATCGGCGTATCCGCTCTCGGGTTCGTAGGCAGCCGCGACCAGGTCGGCCGTCGCCATGCCCGGCATGATTTCGCGCAGCGCCTCGGGCGAAATCAGTTCCGTTCGAATGCCAAGCCTGCGTTGCATCGCCACGTTCGCTTCCAGCCCGGCGTGATCTTGAGCCGCCACCAACACCACAAATCCAGTCGGCGTAAAGCCACACTCGCCCCCTACCCGCTCTTTGAAATCCTGGAACACGCGCAAACCAAAGAGCGCCATGCGAGCCGTCAGCTCGTTGGAATAGTGCTGTCGAATGTTGGCCGACGATTTGCCGCTCGGCCCCATGCCAATGCTGCTCTTTTCCAGCAGGGCCACCTTTAGCCCGCGCTGCGCCAGTTGAAAAGCGGCGCTGCAGCCCATGATTCCCCCACCGATCACGATGACATCAAAGGTTTGTGGCATATCATCTGCTCCTGCCATCGGCACTTGTTCGGCTGTCACTATTTGTCGGGGCACGGCGGAATGGGTGTATCCTCGAACTCGACGACCTCGAACCCCACCGCGCGGAGAAACTCTTTCAGCGCTCGCTGCCCGTCGTCTGTGGCTCGTTTCATAATGCCATCCTCGCACGCGGCTTGCAGAACCCGGCTGGCTCCCATCTGTTGCGCTTCAATCACCAGGCTGGTATCGGGCCGTGTGAACAACCCCGTCTGATGATCGAACAACAGAGTCGCCCCCTCATCCAAATAACGGCTCAGGATTTCGGCCTGTGGCAATCGAAGCTTGACCCGCTTGCCATCCGGCGATACGGTCACGTCTTCCAGGCGCAGTTTACTCAGATCAATCCCGGCAACGACCGTTCCATGCACAATCACCAGCACCTTTTGTTGGCCAATCCCAAAAAGACCGCCTGGCCGCTCGACGGTGACCACCGTCTGAACGGAATACGAGCTGGTTTCCAGGCGACTGAGGCGTTGAATGTCTTGTATGATCATGGCACTCGTGACCACGGTCGGCGTTGGTGTGAATGCAGGCGTAACAGGGGACGTCAAGCTGCCCAACAAAGAGCGACCGAATAGCATCATCATCACCAGCGTAATGCAGCTGCCTCCCAACAGAGCGACCACGATCTGGACTTCACTCACTCTGCGCTTTGGCTTGCCCTGGTCTGGGCCATTTTGATCGCGATGGTTACTTGTCATGACATCCGTCCTTTGGCTTTGCATGTGCGCGACCAGGAACTAGT
>CAYHAR010000509.1:0-1940 GCA_964354595.1 uncultured Anaerolineae bacterium
CGTCCGCACCCCACATCCAGCCAGCGGCAGCCGGGCGCCGCATATCGGCGCACGAACGATTCGTACACTGCGCCGCTGGTCTGCCAGCCAGGATGCGAGGCCCTGTATCGAGCGCGGTAAGTGTTCTGGCGATCAAGATCAAGCATGGTAAGTTCCTGGGTCTCGGACTTGGGAACTCGGGGTTGGCCAAGCATCCGCAAGAGCGCCGCGTGGCGCGCGTTGGGCCAGCAGAGGCCGCTGGCTCGCACTCGCTTGCAGTCAGGGTAAAAGGCCGTAAGAATCGGGCGGCGCCAAGCTATCTACAATGGGTGATGGCGCACGAACCTGGTCGTAGCCGCGCGCCTTTAGCTGACGAGCCATTTCCGGCGAGCAGACCTGCTCCACCGGCTGCGTCGCTTTGTAGTGATTGCAGCGTCCACACGTCACGTCGTCGCCGCCCAAAGCCCCTGGCGCGCCGGGGAGAAAGTGAGCGCAGTGACGACAGGCGTCCAGGCGGAAGTCGCAGCACGGGCACTGGACGGGGCCGGGCGCAACGGTCGGGCGACCTTTAGAATCAAGCGCCCAGGCTCGAGTCACCTCTGCGCCGCAGAGAGGACAGCGCAAACTATCGGCGCGGCTCAATCTCGATGCATCCTTCTCGTGGGCCAGCAGGTCAGCCCGTTCGCTTTCCGGCATGGCCTCAATCCGCGCTCCCCATCAGTAACGCCAAGGCGCGACGATTCCCACGAACGCCCAATACAGCCGACGCTTGACGCCACGCCGTCCGCCATCCATCCAGATGGGCACAGCGCGCCAGGCCAGAAAAGCCAGCGCCGCCAATCCAATTGCCAGCCACAAGCCGCTCATCAGCAAGCAGTGTACATGGGCGAATGTCAAATGTCAAATCCCAGCTCTCGAGAGGCTGTTGGCGTTTCAGCCCTTCCGGTGTAAAATCCTCCCGACCATCAGCCTACCAAAACCATTCGTCTTCGGTCAACTATGCCAACTGTTAATTTTCTTCAAATCGCCGCCGGATTCGTCCTCAGCTCGCTCATCGCGTGGCTGGCCTATCGCCGCGCGGCGCTCACCCAAAGCGGCGTGGTGGGCGCTCTCCTCACCGGCACCGCCATCTTTGGATTGGGCGGGCTGGATTGGGGCTTGCTGCTTATCGCATTCTTTGTTTCGTCCAGCTTGCTGACGCGCTACAAGCAAGACGCCAAGTGGCAAGTGGCCGAGCAATTTGCCAAGGGCGGCCCGCGCGACGTGTGGCAGGCGTTGGCGAACGGCGGGCTGACCGCGCTCATCGCCCTGGTTTTTGGGCTGACGGGGGCAATGCACGTGCCGCTGCTCTTTGCGTTCGTCGGGGCGATGGCCGAAGCGAATGCAGACACGTGGGCGACTGAGCTGGGCGTGCTGAGCGGCGAGACGCCGCGCCTGATTACCACGCGCAAGCCGGTGGCTCCCGGAACTTCGGGCGGAGTGACGTGGGACGGCACCGGCTCGGCATTGATGGGGGCGATATTGATCGGTGGGCTGGCGGCGCTCTTGCGCTGGCTCGGCGGGACGCCGATGGGCCTGGCCGTGACGCTGCTCCCGGTGGGCGCGCTGGCGGGTGTGGTCGGCTCGCTCGTAGATAGCTTGCTGGGCGCAACGGCGCAGGGGATTTATTATTGCGACGCTTGCGGCAAAGAGACGGAGCGCGAGCTGCATCGCTGCGGCAACCGCACGCGGTTGATTCGCGGCTGGCGCGCGCTGAACAACGATTGGGTCAACCTGATCGGCACGCTGGTCGGCGCGATGGTGGCGGGGGGATTGGGTGCGCTCTTGGCGAGATGACGGCAGCTTGCCTCGCAAGCCAAGATCACTCGCGCCCACAAAAAAAACGGCGGCAGGCCTGGGATGATGGTAGCATCAAAGGGCCTGCCGCCGGATTGAGGTCGGACTCGGTTAGGGCAGCAAAG
>CAYHAR010000510.1:0-1939 GCA_964354595.1 uncultured Anaerolineae bacterium
CAGGCTCCGTCGCTAAACAAGTCGCGGCAACGGCGACGACCGCGCCTTGTTCGTCGATCAGCAGCGATCTGGTGGCGGTTGTGGAAACGTCAATGCCCAAAAAAGTCGGCATGGTTGATTCCAAGAACCTAACAGGTCAAGACTTGTCAGGTCTAGCCTGAAACTCGCCTGTCAATCGAATATCGGCGGACGAACTGCCGATCAGCACCTGCACTGTTCCCGGCTCGACGACAAATCCGCTCTCGCCATAGTAGGCGAGCTGACGAGCATCCAGCGTGAACGTGACGGTCTTGCTCTCGCCTGGCGCAAGCGAAACGCGCTGAAAGCCTCTCAGCTCTTTGACAGGCCGCGCCACCTTTGATTCAGGATAGCGCACGTAAAGCTGAATGACCTCATCGCCCACGCAGTCGCCGCCGTTTTTGACATCCAGGCTAAGGCTCACCTGTCCATCTGCCGAAACGTCAGCAGCATCCATTTTCAGGTTAGCATACTTGAAGCTTGTGTAACTCTGGCCATAGCCGAAAGGATAAAGCGGTTCTTGCGTCATGTAGCGATACGTGCGTCCGGCCATGCCGTAATCGTCAAACAGCGGCAGTTGATCCACAGACTGGTAGAACGTGACAGGCAAGCGGCCGGCAGGGTTGGCATCGCCGAACAACACATCGGCGACGGCCGCGCCGCCTTCCTGGCCCGGATACCACACGAACACGATCGCTTCCACCAGGTCCGCAATGTCGCCTAACGCGATCGCGCTGCCGCCTGCGAGCACCAGCACGACCTTGGCGCCGGCGGCAACCAATTGCCGGAGGAAATCCACCTGCGCCGGCGGCAGGCCGATATTGACGCGGTCGCCTGCCTCTTCTGCCAAAATCGCTTCGCCTTCTTCACCTTCCATCAGCGGCGACGTGCCCATGCACGCAATCGTCAGTTCGCACGACGCAGCTCCATGCACTGCATAGTTGAGTGGGTTCCGATTCGGCTGCGAGAGCGTCGAGCCGGGGCGATAGTCCACGCGCACGCCTTCCGGCACGTGGCTGACGATGCCCTGCAACATCGTCGTCAGCGTTTCGCTGATGCCGTAATAGTTGCCGAGCAAGGTGTTCACGTCGGCGGCATGGGGGCCAGTGATAAAGATGCTGCGGATGCCCGGTGCGATGGGCAGAATGTTGTTCTTGTTCTTGAGCAGGACGATGGACTCGACCGCCGCCCGACGTGCGAGCGCGCGATGTTCCGCGCAGTTGATGATGCTCGGTGGAACCGAAGCATACGGCACGGCTTCCGGCGGATCGAACAGGCCCAGCTTGAAGCGCGAGGTAAAGACGCGCACGAGCGCGCGGTCAATATCCGCTTCGGTCAAAAGTCCACGCTGAATGGCAACGCCCAGTTGCTCGAACACGCCACCACATTCCAGGTCGCAGCCGCGCTTGATCGCCAGCGCCGCCGATTCGGGCGCATCGGCGGTGACACGGTGGTGATTATGAATGTCGGCGATTGCGCCGCAGTCGGAAACGACATGACCTTCAAACTTCCACTCGCCGCGCAAAATGTCGCCGAGCAAGCGCTGGCTCGCACAGCACGGCTCGTCGTTCGTGCGATTGTACGCGCCCATCACGGCCTCAACCCTGGCTTCGACGACAAGCTTTTTGAATGCAGGCAGGTAGGTCTCGCGCAGGTCGCGCTCAGAGACGCGCGCGTTGAAATGATGGCGATCTTTTTCCGGGCCGCTGTGGACAGCATAGTGCTTGGCGCACGCGGCGGTCTTGAGGTACCTGGGGTGGTTGCCCTGAATGCCGCGCACGAACGCCGCACCCATCTCACCCGTGAGGAACGGATCTTCGCCCCACGTTTCTTGCCCACGTCCCCAGCGTGGATCGCGAAAGATGTTGATGTTGGGCGACCACACGTTCAGTCCTTGATAGTGCCCGGAGAACCCGTGGCG
>CAYHAR010000511.1:0-1929 GCA_964354595.1 uncultured Anaerolineae bacterium
ACCCGCGACTTTCTCCTTGGCAAGGAGACGCTCTACCACTGAGCCACGCCCGCGTGTTGGCCGAGGTGCCGAGGCGCAGGATCGAACTGCGGACACCGCGATTTTCAGTCGCGTGCTCTACCAACTGAGCTACCTCGGCCGGTTGCTTAATGTGCGGATGGTGCATATTTTAGCCGAACCGGGGCGAATTGTCAACCTTGGCGAAATGGTTTTTTACCAGCCTTCGAGGTATTTGCCCCACTCGACATAGTCGCGCAGGTGGCGGCTGTAGAGATAATGTGCGGTCGGCTGAGGCTCGGTCGGACGGTGACGCAGCGTCATGTGCGTCTCCTGGAGGGTGCGTCCGCCTTTGCGCCGATTGCATTGGGGACAGGCCGTGACGAGGTTTTCCCACGAGTACTGTCCGCCGCGAAAGCGCGGGATGATGTGGTCAACCGTCAAATGCGCCGAAGGCTGCCCGCAATACTGGCAAACATAGTTGTCGCGCCGGAAAACCTCGCGCTTGCTGAGCTTGACCTTGGGGCGCGGGCGGCGGATCATGTAGGCCAGCCGGATCACCGAGGGACGCGGAAAGACGGACGAAGCCGCGCGGATGTACCCCCGCCCGTTTTCGACAATCTCGGCCTTGCCGACCATGAGCAGGCCGACCGCCCGCTGAGTGTTGCACACGTTGAGCGGCTCAAAATTGAGGTTCAAGACGAGGACAGGCTCGTTCATGGGCTGTTTCCCGCTTACACAAAGCGAGCGGTCCGCCGCTCGCACAACGGGGAGTATAGCACGAAGGCGCAGGAGCGTCAATCAGCTCTTCGCCGGGGGAGGCCCACCATCAGCGCAACCGGTCCCAAGAGCAACAGCCACATCGTCGCCCGCAGATCAAATCGCTCGGCCACCAGCCCCAATCCGAGCGGGAGCAATCCGCCCACCAGTCCGAACACATTGCTGACGGTCATTACTGCGCCGCTCTGCCCCGGCATGGCCGAGTACAACCGTCCCTTGAGGATCGAGTACCAGCCCGAGTTGAAAAAGCCGAGCAATCCTAGCAGCACGAATTTGGCTGGGATGTTGGGCGCGAGCAGGAAAGCGGTGAACAGCGCGAACTCGATCGCCGCGCTCACGCGCAGATAGCTCAAGCCGCGCACGCGCTCCAGCAGCGGGATGAGCAAGAGATCGCCCAGCAGCCCCACGCCCGTCCACACGGCCACGGCGAAGCCCGCCTGCGCCGGGGTGACGCCGATCACATCCACGAAATACAGCGCCAGAAAGCCGAGCAACACGTCGAGCATCAGGTCGGAAAATTGGAGCAGCGTCAGCCAGCGCAGCACCTCGCCGCGCTTCAACGCACGCAAGGCGTTGACCAGACCTGATTTGAAATCTCGGATGTCAGATGTCGGACGCCCGACGGGCGGGATGTCGGAATGACGAGCCACAAATGGAAAGCGCCACGCGATTGCCAACACAATGAGCGCGAGCGCCGCGAACGCGGCAAAGAGTCCGCGCCAGCCCAGGCTCAGCATCGCCACTGCGCCGAGTGCAAGCGGCCCGGCCACTACGCCCAGGCTTCCGGCGAAGGTCCAGCGGGCCATGTTGTGCTCGTGGCGGGCCGGGTCAGTGTCCATCAGCGATGCTTGCGAGAGACTGACGAACGCCCCAGAGGCCGGGTAGAACAGAACAAAAGAAAAGAGAAGGAGCGCAAAGCTTTGACTTGATGCTGTGAGCAGCAGCGCCAGCGTGAACAACACGCCGCCGCCCAAGATCAAGACGCGGCGCTCCCACACATCGCCCAAAATGCCGAGGAACGGCTCGACGACGCTGCTGACGAGGCTGGGCAGGCTCAGCAGCAAGCCGATTTGGGTGTAGCTCAACCCCAGGTCATTGCGGATCAGCGGCCAAGCTGCATCGCGCCCGCCACCGACAAACTCGTCGAGAAAC
>CAYHAR010000512.1:0-1927 GCA_964354595.1 uncultured Anaerolineae bacterium
CAACGTTAGGCTTATAGGCCAGGCAAAGGTCGCAGCGATAACCACATCTCGTCAAAATCGATTTCATATCATCCTTCTCTTGATGGTTCTTGCTACGTTCAGGGGACGATTGCTGCCCATTTGGCTTTTGTTAATGTTTGCTCATATCAGGTTATCCTCGTCAAAAAATCTCGAGGGAAACAAACAGGCAAACGACAAATGGAAGTATAGTTCAGAAGACCAGTTTGTCAAAAGCGGCGCGGCAGCGGCACCACGTCCACGCGCACCAGGCTGCCGGTCAGCTCTACCCTTCCGTCCGCGTGGCGGATCAGCCGCGCGTCGTCCCCGTCAGGGGGCGGTCAGTGATCTGCAGGTTTACTTTTGAATCAGCAACTTGTCCACCGCCGCCGTCAGCTCGGACAGCGTGTTGACTTGCAAGATCGCGTCGCACAACGGCGCGTATTTGAGCATGTCGCTATCGCCCGTGCCCCACAGCAGCGGCGCTTCCGGGTTGAGCCAGATCGTCCGATGGCTGCGCCGCGCCAGTCGCCGAAAAATGTCCAGCCGTGGATCGGCATAGTTGTTGCGTCCGTCGCCCACGACGATAAACGTGGTGCGGCTATCTACAGTGTCCGCGTAATCCTGCGCCAGCGTTTCCAGGCTACTGCCCAAGTCAGTGTTGTAATACCCCGGCGGCATTCGGTCCAGCACTTGCATCACAGCCCTCTCCGGCTCCTGACCGGCCAGGTCAGGCGAGATGTATTCCAGGTGGTCAATGAAAGCAAAGGCGTGCGTCTTGCTGATCTGATCCTGCATCGCGTGGATCAGGCTCAACATCAGCTCGGAGCAATGGCGCATCGAAGTGCTCACGTCGCAGACCACCACGAGCTTGGGCTTGAGTTTGCGGTCGCGGTGCTTGATCTCGATCGGCACGTTGCCGTGCTTGAGGTTGGCGCGGATCGTGGCCTTGGCGTCCAATTGCCCTGACTTGGCGCGCCTCTGGCGCAGCGCCACGCGCGTGCGCAGCGCGGCAGCCAGGCGGTGCACCTCTTGGCGCAGCCGGTCCATGTCCGCGTCGGAGAGTGCGTTGAACGGGCGGTCGAGCAACCCCTCGATGCCCTCGTCGCGCGGGCGTTCGCTCATATTTTCGGCGATGCGCTGCCCGGCGTACTGGCGCAGTTGCTCTTGCAACGCCTGCTGGTTGGATCGCAAAAAGTGGCGCAACTGTTCGAGCCGCTCTTTGCTCATGCCCATCTGGGCCAAGAGTTGCGTCAACTCTCGAACGGCTTCCTGCACCTCGCGGAAGTGCAGCGCCTGCTCCATACGCCGCGCCATCCACTCGCGATAGCGCAGATCGTCGGCGTGCTGCAATCCCACTAACTGACCGAACTCGTCCAGTTCCTGCTGGCTGAGCTTGTCGCCGCGCAGCAATTTCTCCAACATCTGGCGCAGGTGCTCGCTGAACTGGCGCAACGCTTGCGCCAGCATCCGCGCCTCTTCCGGCGTCAGGTCCTGTGTCAGATTCATCAACGGCGGCGAGTTGAGGCTGTCAAAGAACAACGGAAAGAGTTCTTCAAACGTCGGAATGTCTTTCGCTTCTTTGACGAGCGTCGCCCGCAAGCTGAGCCGGAACGCCTGCCGATCTTGCACGCCCATCTGATCCACCGCGCGGAAGGCGTCGGCGCTTTCCGCCAGGCTGATCCGAACGCCGCCTGCCCGCAGCGCGGAGATGAATTTGAGGATGCGTTCTTCCATCCAATTGCCTATTCCGCAAAACATCAAACGTAAAGCGTCATGACGTTTTACATTTTACGATTCCACCGAAAGAACTCGAATTTGAACCGCAACCCCCGAAAGAGTGCGGGGCAGGCGACGCCAAGAACGCCAAGCTTCATATTGAATTTCTTCGTGTCCTTTGCGTCTTGGTGAAAAGGGGCTTTTTGTAGTA
>CAYHAR010000513.1:0-1917 GCA_964354595.1 uncultured Anaerolineae bacterium
TATGATGACACGACGAGAGTTTATCAATCGAATGTTGGCATTGGGATTGACCAGCACGAGCATCGCGGCTCTCTTGGAAGCCGCCGCATGTACACCGCAACCGGCCGCGCCCACGCAAGCGCCGCCTCCCACCGGGGGAGGCAAGACAGCGCAGCCGACGCCGACCAGTGGCGCGAAGGCGGTTGCGACCTCGGTTCCTGCTCCGACCATTGGCGCACCGCCGCTGACTGTGGCGCCCGGCTCGACGTACCTGGCCGCTGCGCACGGAGACGATCCCGCCGAGATCACTCGCCGCGCGGTCAAAGCGATCGGCGGAATGGAACGATTCGTCCAGAAGGGGCAAAGCGTCATCATCAAGCCCAACATTTGCGTGGCTTATCACGGCCCCGAGTACGCCGCCACGACGAACCCGCAGGTTGTAGCCGCGCTGGTGACGATGTGCCGCGAGGCGGGCGCATCGTCCGTGACGGTGATGGATCATCCCTTTGGCGGCACCGCCGAGCAAGCCTACAAGATCAGCCAGATCGGCGACGCCGTGAAAGCGGCGGGCGGACAGATGGTGGTGATGAGCTCGATCAAGTTCAAAGAGAACGACATTCCGCAGGGCAAAGACATTAAAAAGTGGCCGGTCTTTCAGGACGCGCTCAAGGCCGACGTGATCATTGACGTACCGATTGCCAAGCATCACAGCCTGGCGCGGTTGACGCTGGCGGGCAAGAATCTGATGGGGCTGACGGAAAATCGCGGCAGCTTGCATTCCAATTTGGGCGAGCGCATGATGGACCTCTACACGCTCTTCAGGCCCAAGCTGATCGTGGTGGACGCTTATCGGATGCTGATGAGCAACGGCCCGACGGGCGGCAACCTGAACGACGTCAAGCTGAGCAAGACCGTCATCGCCAGCCACGACATCATCGCCGCCGACGCTTACGCCACGACGTTGTTCGGGTTCCCCGCCGATGCGATCTCGTATGTCAAAGCGGGCGCGGCGCGGGGCATCGGAACGGCGGACCTCAAGAGCATCAAGATCGAAGAGATTACGGCGTAGGTAGGCCGCCGACCGCTGACGGCGAATAGGTTGCCTCTGGATACTCCCTGGGACATTTCCCTCACCGAGCTGAATAGCTATCTGCGCGCGGCGAACATGGCAACGCTGAATCAGGACGACGCTTTATCGGCGTGCGAGCTAGACGCGCCGACGCGCAGCGCGCTCGTGATGGCGTTGCGGGAAGCTGTGCGCCGGGCGCGTGACGATGCGCCGCCTGTGGCGCAATGGCTGGCCGCGTCCGAGTCGCTGGTGATGAGTGACGCTGGCAGCGAGGCTGCGCGCGAGAAAGCAGACACCTTCTGGTCGCGCCTCACGCAGATTGTCTACGGCTGCTTTGCGCTTGCAATGCTGGGCGATCCATCCGAGTTTTCGTTCTTTATCGAGCTGCTGCGCCACCAGCCCGCCGGTCATCTGGCTGAAATGGCGGCGGACGTGTTGCGCTACTATGTTGATCCATCCCATGAACTGGACACCCTGCGCCTACTTGAAAGGGCTGAGGAATGGTGGCGTATTAATCCGGCCTGTCAGGTTTCCAGAACCTGACAGGTCTCGTCTGCGAGTTGTGAATGACCAGTAAGCCACGAACTGTAAATTCTCCCACTCTCTTGCGTCGTGCGCGCCAAGTCACGCAAATCATCGCACTTTTACTTTTCCTCGTGTTGCTTTTTGCCACGCGCGGCGGGCAATTCCCGTCGGTGCCACCCAGTCTGTTCTTTCGACTTGACCCGCTGGCGATGCTGGCTTTAGTCATCGCCGGGCGACAATGGGTGAGTGGCTTGGCATTGGCGCTGGTCTCGCTCGGGGTGACGATCATTGTGGGCCGCGTGTGGTGCGGATGGATTTGCCCACTCGGTACGGTGCTGGACTTG
>CAYHAR010000514.1:0-1911 GCA_964354595.1 uncultured Anaerolineae bacterium
GCCAGCGCCTCGGCGCCGCCTGCGATGTCCAGCAGCTCGCTGGTGATGCTTTGTTGCCGCGCCTTGTTGTAGCGCAGCGTCAAATCGCCCACCAACTGCTCGGCGTTGTCCGTCGCGTTCCGCATCGCCACCATGCGCGCGCTGTGCTCGCTGGCGAGCGACTCGAGCACGGCCTGATAGACCTGCAACTCGGTAAAGCGCGGAACGATCACGTCCAAAATCGCGCGCGGCGAAGGCTCGTAAATGTAATCGGTCGCCGCCATGCGCCCTTGACGCGCGCCCGCCACATGCTCGGCCATCACCTGCGATTCCAGCTCGGTCGGCCTGAGCGGCAGCAGGCGCTTGACGACCGATTTTTGGACGAGCGTGTTGACAAAGTTGGTATAAGCCAGATACACCACGTCAAACTCGCCGCTTTTAAAGCCGTCCATCGCCGCGCGAGCAATCGGCGTCACGTCGGCCAATCTCGGCGCAGCGGGCAGCCCGGAAAACTCGTGAACGATGTTGAACCCGCGCCGCCACATCAGCTCGCGGCCCTTTTTGCCCACCGTAATGACGCGGATCGGGACGCCTTTGGCGCGGCGGCTGAAATCCATCGTCGTGCGGACGACGTTATAATTGAACGCACCGCACAGCCCCCGGTCGCCGGAAAGCATCAAGAGGCCGATGGTCTTGGCCGGGCGCACCTCGAACAGCGGATGCAGCCTTTCGTTCGCGCCCACCTGCTGCGAAAGGTCGCTCAAGACCTCCCACGCCAATTGCGCATAAGCGCGCGTCGCCAGCACGGCCTCTTGCGCGCGCCGCACTTTGGAGGCCGACACCGCTTGCAGCGCGCGCGTCACCTGCGCAATGTTCTTGACGCTCTTGATGCGTCGTCGAATTTCTCGTGCTGTCGCCATGATAGTTACTCGGTGATCAGTCAATCAGTGATCAGTTGTCCAGCTCGCCGATGACTGATCACTAACTCCACGACCTGACAAATTCCTCAACCGCAGCGCGCAGCGCCTTTTCATTCTCGTCGGTGATGCGCTTTTCGGCCATGATGGATTGACCGATGGCAGGATATTGCGTGTCCATAAAACGCAGAAAGGCCGTCTCCCATTCGCGCACACGCTCCACGGGGACGTTGTCCGCATAGCCGTTCGTGCCCACGAAAATGACCATCACCTGGTGGCCGAGCGGCATCGGCTGGTACTGCGGCTGCTTGAGGATTTCTTGCAAGCGCCTGCCGCGCTCCAGTTGTTGCAGCGTGGCCTTGTCCAGGTCTGAGCCGAACTGCGCGAACGCGGCCAGCTCGCGGAACTGGGCCATGTCGAGCCGCAGCTTGCCCGCCACCTGGCGCATCGCTTTGGTCTGCGCCGAGCCGCCCACGCGGCTGACGGAAATGCCCACGTTGACCGCCGGGCGGATGCCCGCGTTGAACAAGTCGCCTTCCAGGTAAATCTGCCCGTCGGTGATCGAGATGACGTTCGTGGGGATATACGCCGACACATCGCCCAACAGCGTCTCGATGATGGGCAGCGCGGTGAGGCTGCCATCGCCGCGCTCTTTGCTCAAGCGAGCCGCGCGCTCCAGCAAGCGACTGTGGAGATAAAACACGTCGCCCGGATAAGCCTCGCGGCCCGGCGGGCGGCGCAGCAACAGTGAGACTTGCCGGTAAGCCCAGGCGTGCTTGGAAAGGTCATCGTAGACGACGAGCGCGTCTCGGCCCGTCTCCATGAACTCTTCGCCGATGGAGCAGCCCGCGTAAGGCGCAATGTACTGCAAAGCGGCGGGGTCGGAAGCGGACGCGACGACGACGATGGTGTGCTCCATCGCGCCATGCTTTTCCAGCGTCGCCACCACGCGCGCCACCTGCGCCTTCCTTTGGCCGATGGCAACGTAAATGCAGATCAGGTCTTGGCCTTTTTG
>CAYHAR010000515.1:0-1908 GCA_964354595.1 uncultured Anaerolineae bacterium
CAAGTACACCGCCGGTTGCGCCAGGATCGCGTGACTCTCGCTGGCGGGCGGCCAGCTCAGCAGGATGGGCGCCAGTCCCGCGCCGAGCCAGATCAGCGCAAACGCCGTGCGCGCTTTACGCCATTTTCGCAGTGCTGCGATGATGCCGACGAAAAACACCAGCGCCGTGAGCGGATCAAAGATCGGACGGCCCGGCAAGTTGTACAGCCATTCTGTGCCGCCGCGAATTGCAAACATGCCAATCGCCGCCAGCGTGTAATTCAACAGCGGCCCCACATCACCCTGGCGCAGCGCATCCAGCGGGCCGGACACCTGCCCGACGCGCGGCTCGGCCTGCGGGTGGGTGGCGAGATAATAAACGAGCGGCGCGGCGATCAGGCTGGCGATGAGGATGACCAGCGCCCAGCTCATGGCTTGTCGTCGCAAATCGGCGCGATGCCAGATCGCCAGGTAAGCCAGGCAGCCAAAGATCAACACGGGCAACGCTCGCGCCGCTGTGTAGGTATGCACCGCGAGTCCCAACAAGACGCCGGCCGCTCCGGCCACCCGCCATATCTTGCCCCTTGCCCGCGAAGTGTGCAGCCTGCCCAGCATCAAGACCCCAAGTGACACCAAGGCTGTCAGAGAAATCAGGCGCATCCCCAGGCGCGAAAAGAAAATCGCCCAAAACGACCCGGCACACAGCGCCGCTGCGAACAATCCCGCGCGGCGATTCCACGCGCGTTTTCCCAGCGCGTACACGGCGGCCACTTCTATCAGACCGAAAGCGACCGAGGGGAAACGCAATGCGATGTCGTTCCATCCCAACGCCGTGAACGCACCTGCCTGCAAATATTGATTGAGCGGCTCTTCGCCAAAGTTTTCGGCAAAGTAGAGGGGACGCTCGCCGTTCAGGATGCGGCGAGCCATCAGCGCATCAAAGGTCTCGTCAAAGCGGGGGCCGGGCGGAGCCTCGCGCAGCGCAACGATGCGCAGCGCGGCAGCCATGAGCAACACGACCACCATCAGGAGAATGTAGAGGCGAGGCTTGCCCTCGCCCATCGAGGGTGAATCATTCATGCAAAGTGAGGCTGCTGCGGGGCGCGAGCTAACATCCATCGGCCATCGGCGAGCAAGCAAAGCTCAAAGATTTCCTGCGCTGGCGTCATCACCAGAAAGCAGCGAACGCCGTCTTCGACCCACGTGCGGCCCTGGTCGGCCACGTCGTAGCGGCGGCCCTCCCAGGCAAACGCGACCGGCTGCGGCGTTCCATCCGCGCCGATGCGCGCCTCAACAGGGATTGGCTCGTTGACAAACCTCATCGCGCCACTCTTCTGGACGCAGATAAACACAGATTTTATCATCTACGTTCATCTGTGTAATCCGTGTCCAAAAACTCTTTGAGCATCTCTAGCGCCGCATCGGCGGAGAGGACCTTGTTGCCTTCGCGGTCGCTCTCCCAGACAAAGCGCTCCACGCGCTCGACGTTGCGCGCCGAAAGCGCGATGAACGTCAGGCCGACCGGCTTGCCCGGCAGCCCGCCGCCCGGCCCGGCGATGCCCGTGATGCTGAGGCCGATGTCCGCCCCGAGCGCTTTGCGCGCGCCGCGCGCCATCTCCAGAGCGGTCTCGGGACTCACAGCGCCGTGCTCGTAGAGCGTGTCGTGATGGACGCTCAGCAATCGCTCTTTGGCGTCGTAAGAGTAGGCGATGACGCCGCCTTCAAAGTATTCCGAGCTGCCCGCTACGTTAGTGATGCGATGTCCCAGCAGCCCGCCCGTGCAGGATTCCGCTACCGCCAACGTCAGCTTGCGCTCGGCCAGCATTCGACCGACGATTTGTTCGAGTGTGTCCATAGTGCTGCGCATGTTAGCATGAAGTAGACAAGTAGGCAAGTAGACAAGGTGACAGGGTGACGGGGAGAAAGACT
>CAYHAR010000516.1:0-1908 GCA_964354595.1 uncultured Anaerolineae bacterium
AGCTCCATCGGCGAGTACATGCTCTCGGCATAGTAGGGCAAATGCCCGCTGTGGATAAAGAGCGCCTCTTTGGTAATGTGCGGCGTGCGGACGCGCACGTAACCGGCTTTGCGCTCCATCTCTTTCGCCAGTGATTCGAGTTCCTCGATGAGCACGCCGCCGTTCGGCAGCCACAGCGGCAGGCCGGGGCCGACCTCTTCGTCGAGGACAAAGATTTCGAGTTCCTTGCCCAACTTGCGATGGTCGCGCTTCTTGGCCTCTTCGAGCATCTGCAAGTGTTCTTCCAGTTGCTGGGCTGTCTCCCACGCCGTGCCATAGATACGCTGGAGTTGCGGATTCTTTTCGCTGCCGCGCCAGTACGCGCCCGCGATGCTCATCAGCTTGATGGCGTCCGGATTGATTTGCCCGGTGCGCTCGACGTGCGGGCCGCGGCACAGGTCGGTGAACGGGCCGTGCGTGTAGAACGACATCTTGACCGGCTCGCCCGTCAGGTTGCCCGCTTGCGCGTCATCCTTACCGCCCTTTTCCAGATCGTTGATCAGCTCGACCTTGTACGGCTGGCCTTTGAACTGCGCGCGCGCCTCGTCCGCGCTCACTTCTCGGTAGACGAACGGGTGATCCTCGGCAACGATCTCGCGCATCCGCTTTTCGATCTTGTCCAGGTCCTCGGGCAAGAGTGGACGCGGCAAATCAAAGTCATAGTAAAAGCCATCCTCAATCGCCGGGCCGATGGCGATCTTGCCTTCGGGGAACATTTCCAGCACCGCCTGCGCCATCACGTGCGACGTCGAGTGACGGATACGGTGCAGTTTGTCGTCGTGTCCTTCTGACATTCGTGCCTCCTGATTTCGGAAGTCGGATATCGGATGTCGGATGCAGAACGCCTCTGACCCCTGACTTCTGACCTCTGTTTACGCCACACAAGATTCGGGCCACCACTCGTCCGGGTCGAACGAGGATGGCTCGGCTGGTTGCGCTTCGTCCGGGCGATGCGCCTCGGCGCAGCAGACCACGTGCTCCCATTCCGCCTCCAAGTCGGGCGATACGGGTGACACGCGCCACTCGCCCACGATCAGATCATGCTTGACAGGTACATCAACTAGTGCAGACATCAGTCGCCTCCTGATTTGAAATCTGGGTAGAGACGACGCGGCGCGTCGTCTCTGGCAGGGGCGACAACTTGTCCCCCCACCGCGTTCCATGCCTCGGTACGCGGTGAGGGACACAAATCGTTTCCCCTACCCGCGCCCGAGGCCCATAGTTGAGGTGGTCGTATTGGTATCTGTGTTATCCGTCATCCTATTTCTCCTTACGGCATCGGCTTGACCAGCACCGAATACGCGATATAGGCCGCCATCACCATCACCGCCAAAAAGAGCAGCGTGATGATCAGGCTGCGCACAGTCTCGGATGCTCGCTGCTTGAGCGGCTTGCCACTGGCGGGCTGAAACACTTTATTAAAAAAGGCGTGCACCTGCGCGACCATCCAGCCCAGGATGGCCGCCGCCAAAAATCCCGCCGTGAACGAGAACCAATCAATGTCCGGCACTGGCTCGCTCGCTTTCCAAAAAACACACACGCCTCTCATCCCTGCTGGGACGAGAGGCGCATTCTCCCGTGGTTCCACCCACTTACGACGCGCAAGCGCATCGTCGCTCTTGAGCTATAACGGGCGTTCCCGGAGCCGGATACTCGTTTCCTTTCATCGGCTCGCTCACGGGTGGTTTTCACCGGCGGCTCACAAAAAAGGCTTTCAGTCTCTGGCCTTTAATCCCTGTCGTTCGCCAGCCCGGTTACTCGTCCCGGTCATCGCACTTCGGTGTTATTGTAGCAGGAAAACGGGAACCTTGCAAGTTGCAAGCGAAATCGCAAGCTGCTCGTTCTCTTGGGGCGACCGTCGCCCGCCGC
>CAYHAR010000517.1:0-1901 GCA_964354595.1 uncultured Anaerolineae bacterium
TGGGGCTGTTGCCGCTGACCAATCCCTATCCGCGCGCCGGGTTCTTTACCCTGGGCGGGGCTGTTGTGCCAGAGCCTGATGCGGCCACGGCCCTGCGGGGCAGCTCGGGCCGGGCGCTGGCGATTCATCGAGCCGGGGCCAGCTCGCGCGCCGTGTTCATGATCACGCCGTTCGAGGCGTTGGTAGGCGAGGGGGCGACGCGCGTGATGCGGCGGATCGTCGGCTGGCTGGGCTGGCTGGGCGATTCGACGCTGACGGCGGACCGGGGTGTGGCGGCGGGAGGAGATCGTTTCGGATTTACACTAACGACTCGCCACAACGGCTCCGCGTCGGTCAACGCCACGGTGACGGCGACGTTGCCGCTCAGCGTGACGCTGGTCCCGGGCAGCCTCACGCCGGGCGCAGGGTTTGACCCGGCCTCCGGCGTGGTGACGTGGACGGGGACGCTTGCGCCGGGCGCTGCGGTCACGGTGACGTACCAGATCACGTTGGACGCAGCGCTGCCCACCAGGGCATTGCTCACCACGACGGCGATTTTCCGCGACGATACGCACGGCATCCCGTTCGATCAATCGGCGGTGGTGCGCGTGGCTATGCCCGACCTGGCGCTCAGCACGTTTAGTGCGCCTTCGCCCGTCAGACCGGATGCGCTGCCGACGTACACCCTGTCTATCTCCAATTCGGGGTTGGCTCTGGCCGCGTCCGCTTACGTCACGGTGCTGTTGCCGCTGCAAACCTCTGCCGTGTCCGGCTCGCTGGCCCTCTCTGGCCCCGGCTCTGCCACGATTTCGAGCGGCGCGATTGGCTGGCGCGGGCCACTAGATGTGGGTCAATCCGTCACGTTGATGGTCCGGCTGAACACGGCCAAGATGCTTGATGATCAGTCGTTGTTGAGCGAAGCTTTGCTGGATGATGGCGCAGGCGGCGCGTGGGAGCGAATCCTGTGGGTGGACGTGTCGCCGTACCGTGTCATCCTGCCATTGATCTTGAAGCAGTGAAGCAACACGCAGATCACAATCGCATCGGTCCACCGCCGCCGAGGAGGTGCAGGTGGAGGTGGAACACGATCTGCCCCGCGCCTCGACCGGTGTTGACAATCATCCGGTAGCCAGACTTGATGTTCTCTTGCTCGGCGATGTGATGAGCGACGAGAAGAAGATGTCCCGCGAGTGATTCGTGTTCGGGCGTGAGGTCGTTCAAGCTGTCAATGTGCTCGACGGGGACGATGAGCACGTGAACCGGCGCGCGGGGCGAGCGGTCGTGAAAGGCGACGGCGCGCTCATCGCGGTAGATGATTTTGGCCGGGGCCTGCCCGGCGATGATTTTGCAAAAGATGCAATCTGGATCTTTTCCCATACGTTACTTGCTCACCTGCAAATTGTCAAATGCCACCTGGACGCCCGACTCGGCGAGCGTGCCGGCCAACACGCCGACCGCGCCGCGCGCAAAGGAAGCATCGGTGACCTGAGCCACCTGAATCTGGTTGACGTAGAACGTCAACGTGCGGCCGGCGCACGCCACGCGCAGGTGATTGGTCGTTTTGCCTTTGCGAATGGCGGCGGATTCAGTCCAGTCCACGATAAGCTTTTGCCACTTGCCCTTCTCGCGTTTCTGGACGTTATAGTAGCCGTCGCCGCTGATCTCAAAGCGATAAAAGTTGTCGTCGTCCACGCGCCGGACGATGACGCCATAGTCGTTGTCGTCCGGGCCGGCGAGCGGCGTGGCGTCCACGTCCAGCGTGAAATCGTCGAATGTTTTGCCCGCCGCCACCGACCAAGCGAGCGAATCCGGCTGCTTGACGGCGATGCGCAATTGCCCGCTGCTAATGGCGATGTTGGCCCGGCTGCTCTGGACGAGCGTCCAGCCGCTGCGAGCGTCGTCAAAGCTTTCGCGGAAAGGCA
>CAYHAR010000518.1:0-1889 GCA_964354595.1 uncultured Anaerolineae bacterium
CCGGCGCAAGCCGGATGGGGCGCATCTGGCCGCCCTCCGCGAAAAAGGCTTGCAAGTCAAAAGCGTCCACGGAGATTTCGTCGTCGCGCCCGCGCAAGCGACCGATAACCCCGCCGAGGTCGGGCCGGTTGACTTGATACTCTTTACGACCAAGACGTATCACACCGACGAGGCGGCGCAGGCCATCAAGCCGATGGTGGGCAAAGACACCATTGTGCTTTCGCTGCAAAACGGTGTGGACGCGGCGGAGCGCATCGGCGCGATGGTGGGGATGGAGCATCTCGTCGGCGGGGCGACGTGGCTTTCGGCGGCGATTGAAGCGCCGGGCGTCATCGGCCAATACAGCCAGTTCCGCCGCATCGCGTTGGGTGAATTCAACGGCCAGACGACGCCGCGCCTCCAGGCGGTCGCTGACGCGCTCAAGGCCACCGGCGCGACGGTCGAGCTGAGCGACAATATTTTAAAGGTCTTGTGGACCAAGTTTGTCTTTATCGCGGCGGTGAGTGCGATGGGCAACCTGACGCGCGTGACGTTCGGCGAGTACCGCGCCGTGCCCGAAGCGCGCGCGGTCTTGACCGAGGCGTTGAACGAAGTGGCAGCCGTCGCGCAAGCCAAAGGCGTGGCGCTCGACGCGGACGTGGTGGACAAGACACTCGCGTTCATTGACAGCAGCGCGCCGAACATCAAGCCTTCGATGCAACGCGATGTCGAAGCCGGGCGCGTGAGCGAATTAGAGAGCATGGTCGGCATCGTCGTGCGATGGGGCGCGGAGCTGGGCGCGCCGACGCCCGTGATGCGTTTTGCCTATGCCGTTCTCAAGCCTCGCGAACTCGCTGTCAAGTCGTCCGCTTGAGATTCGCCACTTGGTTTGATCTGTCATGTCTGAACTCGTCGAACATGGCATCGCCGCGCTCAAAGCGGGCCGCAAGGCAGAAGCACACGATCTGCTGATGGAAGCCGTCACGCTCGATCCGCGTGACACTATAGCATGGCTGTGGCTGGCCGACGCCACGGATGAAGACGACGTGCGCGCCGACTGCCTGCGCTGTGTTCTAGACATCGAGCCGAACCATGCTTATGCGTGTGCCAGCCTCGATCAACTCGAAGTGCAGCAAAGCCTTTCGGCCATCCAATGCCCCACCTGCGGCAAGGTGGGCCGCCTCACTTGTCCCAGTTGCGGCGGCGAGCGCACCGAGTTATGCTCGGCGTGCCAGGGCCAAACTGTCCGCGAGTGCCACGTCTGTCATGGCCTGGGCTGGGTCAGCAGTGAAGCGCCGCTGCCCCTCAGCAGCCTGGGCCAGTCCCAGGAAACATGGCAGGAGTGCACGCGCTGTTACACGACCGGCTTTGTGGATTGCACAGGCTGCCGGGCGCACGGCCGCGACTGGTGCCGCGCCTGCGATGGCAGCGGCCAAGTGCTTTGCCCCGACTGCGCGCCGGAAAGACTCGAGGCTATCTTGAGTGATGAGCTGGCCGAGGCCGTGTTGTGTGCGACCCACTCCGATGCCGCGCGCTCACAAACGCTTCTAGCTAACCTGCAAGCGTCGAGCCCGCTGGCCGGTTTTTTGTGGCGCGTGGGCTTTGCCGACCGGCCCTATCATGCGGCCAAGCGATTGCGGACGTGGGTCGAGACGCACCCGCTCGACCGGGCCGGCCGCGGACTGTTGACCTTTTTGCCGCAGACGCCTTACGAGCCGTACCCTCCGCGCGGCAAGCCGGTGCAGCTCATCAAAAAGTCGCCGCCGATCTCGTATGGACCGGACAGCACATCGCGCAACCTGGTCATGACCACTCAGCCCGGCAATGTATTGCGCGATGCTATCATGGCGGCGCGCATCGGCAACCGCGATCAGGCAATGGTCTTGCTGCTCCAGGCCGCCGAGCAGGAA
>CAYHAR010000519.1:0-1885 GCA_964354595.1 uncultured Anaerolineae bacterium
CATCCTTGTACCAGAACATGATGTCATCCGTCGTGAACGGATCGCCGTTCGACCACTTGCTCCCCTTGCGCAGTTTCACCGTCCACGACTTGAAATCGGTCGAGGGCGTGACGCTCTCGGCATACTTCATGACGACCGATCCGCCATCGGGCGAAAAGACGACGAGCGCATCGTAAATCACGCGGGCGACGCCGTTAAAGTCCGATGGTCCAAGGATGCCGCGGCGCCAAATGCCGCCGTACTGACCTATTTCAGCGGCTTCGACGACGGCCGGATTCTCCGGCAGACGCTGGTCCACGGGCGGGAGCTTGCCGGCTTTGACCAGCTCGGTCAGCATGGGCGCTTCCTTGTACTTGCCGCTAGGAGCAGGCGCCGCCGGGGGCTTGGTCGCCGCCGGCGCGGCCGTCGGCTGAGCCTGGGTGCACGCCGACAAAACGAAGGACAGGATCACGACGACGCTGACGAGCAGCATCATCCACTTATTGCGGTTCATCTTTCCTCCTATCGTGAGAGTTGCGGATAATGGCAGGCTAGGGGCCTGCTGCAAGCTAGATCAACGAGCGCACGAAATGGTTGCCGTTGCACCTCCTTCTTGCCGAGATCATTTTCCTGCCGGGCTATGCCCATTGCTGCCCGTGAGGGGCGCAGTGGATTCCCGGACAATCAGCGGGCTTTCGACCAGCGTGTAGCCATCGCCGGGGATGGCCTGGCCTTGCATCAACTGGCGCAGCATGCGCATGGCAAGCTTGCCCATGCGATACTTGGGTTGGTCTACGGTGGTGAGCGGCGGATTCGTGTGCGCCGCCATCGCAATATCGTCAAAGCCGACGAGCGAAATATCTTGGGGCACGCGCAAGTGATGGGCGCGGATGGCGTGCAGCGCGCCCATGGCCATCATGTCGTTGTAGGCCAGCGCCGCCGTCGGGCGGTCGGCGGCCGGCATCGCCAACAGGGCGCTCATGGCCTGAAACCCCCCGTCTACGTTAGGAAAACTGTTGAGACACCATTCCGGTCGCAGACTCTGGCCCGCTTCGGCCAGAGCTAACTCGAGGCCGCGCCGCCGGGCCTGCGAGGCATCCGACATTCCCGGGCCGGCCAAATAGGCGATGCGCGTGTGGTTCAACGCGAGCAGATGCCGGGCTGCCCGGTAGGTCGCGTTCTCACAGTCCACCAGAACGCAAGGAATGCCCGGGTGATTGACAATGCGGTTGAGGACTACCATGGGCGTCTTGTGGCGCTCGTGCAAGTTGATCAGGTCTTCTGCCGCCAGGCGCGAGGCGCACACGATGATGCCATCAACGGGGCGGCTTGCCAGCGTGTGCAAGATTTGGCGCTCCCACTGAGAATCTTCGGTGGTGTCGCACAATAGCATTGCCAGCCCGTCGCTCTTGGCCTCGTCTTCGACCCCGCGCACAATCTCTGGAAAAAAGGGATTGAGGATGTCGGTGATGAGCAAAGCGATGGTCGCCTGGGGTGTGCAAGTATTCGACCGAGGCAATGGTAGCTCATAGCCCAAAGATGCCGCCGATTGTAGAACTCGATCCCGCACACTTTCGCGCACGTGAGCGGTGTTGTGAATCAACCTGGACACCGTGGCCGGAGAGACGCCAGCGTGCCGAGCTACATCCTGTAGGTTGGGGCGGGGCTTTTGCTTGCTCAAAGCTCGCCTTTCAGAAAAAAAGAGGGTATTGTGGAATTATTTCAGAAATTATACCATAATTTTCAGAAATTATCAAAGTCTGACCGTCTGACCAATTGGGGTTGTGTGTTCTGGCAAGGTCTGATAGAATCACAATGATATGGATGAGACCGCCCTCATCGCCGCCGCGAAAAAAGGCGACCTGGATTCCTTCAACACGCTGGTGCTGTACTATCAGCAGCAGGT
>CAYHAR010000520.1:0-1884 GCA_964354595.1 uncultured Anaerolineae bacterium
TGCTCGTCGCGCTGCTCGTGTTCGGGCTGGCCGGCGCGCAAACCGTCCACGGCGGCGACGAATTGGCCGTCGTGTTCCTCGTGGACGTCTCGGATAGCATCGGCCCGGCGGGCAAAGCGACCGAGCTGGATTTCGTCCGCCAGGCGCTCGACCAGATGACGGCCAAGGATCAAGCCGCCATCGTCCTGTTCGGCCAGAACGCGCTCGTCGAGCGGCGAATGTCGCCCGTCAAGCAGCTTGCAGAGGTCACGTCCGTCCCGAATCCGCGCGGCACTGATTTGGCCGCGGCGATCCGGTTGGCGTTGGCGCTCTTTCCGCCGGGCGCGGCGCGGCGCATCGTCGTCCTCAGCGACGGCGGCGTGACGAGCGGCCAGACGCTGGACGCGGCGATGCTGACCGCCGCCTCTGGCGCGCAGATGGACATTGCGCCTATCCTGGGCGTGGGCGGCCCCGAGGCGCTGCTGACGAATGTCTCTGCGCCCGCGCGGATGCACCAGAACGAAGATTTCACGCTCGACGTGAGCGTGCAATCGAACCAAGCCACGTCCGCCACGCTGCGCGTCTTGGCCGGCGGGACGCTCGTCGCAGAAAATTCGATCGCGCTCAACAAGGGCGCGAACTCGTTTGCCGTGCCGATGAAAGCCGGGCGGCCCGGCTTTACGACGTTCCGCGTGCAACTGGCCCCGGCGCGCGACACGTACTATCAAAACAATGAGCTGGCGGCGTTTTCAGAAGTGTCCGGCCCGCCGCGCGTGTTGATTGTGGACGGAATGAAAGATGGTCGCCCCGAAGCGACGCCATTAGCAAACGCGCTCACTGCCGCCGGACTCGCCGCTCGGACGACGACGCCGTTGGGTCTCCCGACCGAATTGACGAGCCTGGCCGATTGGGCGGCGATCGTTTTGGTGGACGTGCCGGCCAGGTCGCTTTCGCCCCGGCAGATGCTCGCGCTGCAAACCTACGTGCGCGATTTGGGGCGCGGGCTGATCGCTATTGGCGGGCCGCAAAGCTATGGCGTGGGCGGATACTATCGGACACCGCTGGAAGAGACGCTGCCGGTCGAGATGCAGATCAAGGACAAGCAGCGAATGCCGCCGCTGGCGCTGGTGTTTGTGATTGACAAATCCGGCAGCATGAGCGCCTCCTCGGGCGGCGCGGTCAAGATCGAGCTGGCCAAAGAAGCGGTGCTGCGCTCGTTCGAGCTGCTCAACCCCACCGACCACGTCGGCGTCGTCGCGTTCGACGAGAATGCGTCGTGGGTGCTGCCCATCGCCGAGCTGGGCGGCAGCGACGCATCCGCGCGCGTGGGGACGCTGCGCGCAGGCGGAGGCACGGATATTTACGCCGGCCTCAAGGCCGTCGCAGACGTGTTGCCCTCTGACCCGGCTGCCGTCAAGCACATTGTCCTGCTCACCGATGGCGGCGCAAATCCGGCCAACATTTCCGAACTGGTCAAGAAACTGCACGACGAAAACAACATTACGCTTTCAGCCGTCGGCGTGGGCGACGACGCCGCGCCGTGGCTGCAAGACCTGCCGCCGCTCGGCGGAGGCCGATACCACTTTACGCGCGACCCGTCCACCATCCCCGCCATTTTTACGGAGGAGACGATGCTGGCCGCGCGCGCGTACATTATCGAAGAAGCGTTTTTTCCCAAGCTGACCGCGACCAGCCCGATTCTTTCCGGCATCGCGTCGGCGCCGCAATTGCTGGGCTACGTGGCAACCTCGTTCAAGTCCACGGCGCAGACGATTCTCGTCTCTGCGCGAGAGGACCCGGTGCTGGCCGCGTGGCAGTATGGCCTGGGTCGCAGTGTGGCGTGGACGTCGGATGCGACAGGCCGCTGGGCGCAGCCATGGGTGACGTGGGGAGATTTCACGCGCT
>CAYHAR010000521.1:0-1876 GCA_964354595.1 uncultured Anaerolineae bacterium
CCAGCGGCATGCGGCGGATATGGCTATCCGCCGTGAGCAACTGCGAAAAACAGGCTCAGCGATAATCGGCGATTTTGACGAGCGCCTGCGCGTTGAGCTCGAGCAGAGTCTGGTTGGTGCCTGGCACCTGCGTCGTCGGCTTTTGAGAAGCCGGCACGACGACGTCGAGCGCGAGCAAGCCTTTCTGCTCGCACCAGGTGACCAACTCTCCGGTCGGCGGGTACTCGGCCCAGCCGGCGGTTTGAAGCTCATAGCCGGCCGCCGAAGCATAGACACGCGTGAGGCCCATCGAGCTGTCGCCCCCAGGATATACCTCACCCTGCGAGCGGCGCGTGGAGGAATGCACGATCACGACCCGCAGACTCGAGACGCGCGGCTGCAACTGGAACAAGAAGTCGCGCAGCGCCTGGGTCTCTGGCTCCGAAAGCGGACGCGCTCCGCCCGCGCCCGGCTTGCCCTTGGGGCTTTCCGGCACGGCGGCGTCGGATCGCCAGTCCGTCGTATCCCAGTTGCGATTGAGGTCCACGCCGTTGGCGTTGTAGCGCGAGTTGGACGCAATGCCGTCCGGGTCCAAAGACGGCACGAGGTAAAAAGCCACGCCCTCCGACACCAGCTGCGTATTGCGCCCCAAATGGTCAGCCAACGCGCTGACCAGGTCGCGCGTGCCTGGCTGATCGCCCTGGATGCTGCCGACGACGACGACGGCGATCTTGCTTCCCTCGCCAATGCTCGCCACAGACAAATCGCGTCCCTGGACAGACCGGCCCATGCTGCTCCAGCGCAGGCTGAGCGTTCGTGACGGCGTGATGGGTCGCGGCGCAGCCGTGGTAACGATGGGCGGCGGGACGGACGAGGTTGGAGGGAGCGTCGCTCGCGTCGTCGGAATGAGCGTGCGGGTGGCATTGGCCGCCGACGTCGGCGCGGCCGGCGTCACGGACCTGCCGAGCAATTTCATCAGCGGTCCGACGCTGAGGATAGCGACCAGGACACACACCGCCAGGAGCGCCAGCCCGGCCACTCCCCACCCCAGCCAGGCGGCCTTGCCGGGACTGATGACCGTCGTGGGCGTGGGAGGCATCGTCGCCGCCGGCCTCGGAGCGGTCTGCGCGATGGGAGGCGGCGCCGCGACCGGGCGCGTCCCCGAAAGGGCCGCTGCAAACTCGCTCGCCCGTTGAAACCGCTGGGTGGGGTCTTTGACCAGCGCGCGCGACACGGCGTTCGTCACGTGCGGCGGCGTCCGCAGGACCAATGCTTCCATCGGCGGCGGCTCGTTCACCTGCTTGTAGAGCAAGCTCGCCGTAGTTCCCGAAAACGGCACGTTCCCCGTCAGCATTTCATAAGCCACGATGCCCAGCGAGTAAATGTCGCTGCGATGATCAACGTCGGCGCCGCGCACCTGCTCCGGCGACATGTACTCGGGCGTGCCGATGGTCGCCCCCGTCTGCGTCAGCCGCGTGCCGCTCAGCGCCTTGGCGATCCCAAAGTCCATCAGCGTGACGTGATCGCCCGCGCCCAGCATGATGTTGCCGGGCTTGATGTCTCGATGGACAAACCCCTGCGCGTGGGCATAGTCCAGCGCCGCCGCCATCAGGTTGAGAATATGGCCGGCTCGCTCCAGCGGCATCGCGCCGGACTGGCGAATCACAGACGCCAGCGACTCGCCGTCAATCAGCTCCATCACGATATAGTTGACGCCGCCCTCCGAGCCGACATCGTAAACGGTGACAATGTTGGGATGCTTGAGCTTGGCGGCGGCGATGGCCTCGTGCCGGAAGCGAGTGACAAAGTCAGGGTCCAGCCCCAGTTGCGGCGGCAGCACTTTGATGGCGACGTATCGCTGTAGAGCCGGCTGGTACGCCAGGTACACCACCGCCAT
>CAYHAR010000522.1:0-1865 GCA_964354595.1 uncultured Anaerolineae bacterium
CCACCACGAGCGCATCGCCCAGCTTGCCCCGGTCGTTCGGCTGGCCGCCGCCCGTGGGATAAAACGCCGTGCGGTCGAGCACCACTGCAGGGTGGCCGTCGTGCGTCAACCGCTCGACGATGCGGGCGGTAAAGGTTTTGCAGGTTGCATCCTGATAGTAGAGTCGTTCGGTCATCGTTTAAGCGCGATGCAGTTATCAAAAGTGAACCAGCGGCGGCTTGCCGATGGCATACACGTTAAAACCCATCTTGAAGAGGCTCCGATGATCCAGAATATTGCGGCCATCGAAGACGAAAGCCGGTTTGACCATAGACTTGTAGATGGCTTGATAGTCCAATTCGGCAAAGTATGACCACTCAGTCAGGAGGGCAATGGCATAGGCCCCGGCGGCTGCAGCATAGGGGTCTGGCTCAAAGGTCACCCGCCGGGCGTCAGCACCCAGGTCGGCGCGGGCGTTGTCCAGAGCGTGCGAATCGGTGATGACGATCTCGGCTCGCTCTTCTAACAACGCCCGGCAAACGGCCAGGGCCGGTGATTCGCGCGTGTCGCTGGTGTTGGCCTTAAAGGCAACACCAAAGAGGGTAATCCGCTTGCCCGCAACTGTATTGAACATCGCAGACAGCATATTGGAAACAAAGCGCGCCTCTTGATATTCATTCATCTTGACGACTTGTTCCCAATAGTCGGCGACCTCTGAGAGACCATAGTATTCGCACAGGTAAACCAGATTCAGGATGTCTTTCTTGAAGCATGATCCGCCGAAACCCACACTGGCGTTTAGAAAACGCGGGCCAATGCGACTGTCCATGCCAATAGCGTGAGCGACTTCGTTGACATTGGCTCCGGTCTTTTCACACAGAGCCGAAATGGCGTTGATGGACGAAATGCGCTGAGCTAAGAAGGCATTCGCTGCCAGCTTGGATAGTTCGCTGGACCACAGATTGGTGGTGATGATACGCTCCCGGGGCACCCATTGGCTATAGATGTCAACGATGGCCTGCATCGCTCTCTGGCCTGAGGGTGTGTCTCGCGCGCCGATAAGCACGCGGTCTGGGTTCTCCATGTCACGCACCGCTGTGCCCTCGGCCAGAAACTCGGGATTGGAAACGACGTCAAAGTAGAGACCGTCGCTATTAGAGTTGAGAATGTGCTCCATCGCCTCAGCCGTGCGCACAGGCAGTGTGCTCTTTTCCACCACGATTTTGGGTGTTGTCGAATTCCGCAAGATTTGACGCGCTGTCTTTTCCCAGTATTGCAAATCGGCCGCTTTGCCCGCGCCCTGGCCAAAAGTTTTGGTGGGCGTGTTGACGCTGACAAAGATGAAATCAGCCTCAGCAATGTGGCGGTCAACCTCGGTAGAAAAGAAGAGATTCTTGTTCCGAATAGCGCGAACCATGTCGTCCAGTCCGGGTTCGTAAATAGGCAGATGATCGGATTGCCAGGCGGCGATCCGTACTTCGTTAATGTCCACTACCACCACGCGGTGTTGAGGACATTTTTGGGCGATCACGGCCATCGTCGGACCGCCGACATAACCGGCGCCGATGCACAGGATGTTAGCCACGAGAGTCGTTCCTTTCACTCAGTGATTGTGCCAACGAGCCAAGTCCCTACACGGCATCCTTCAACCCTGTCCCTGTGTTCAAGCACACCACCCGCTCATCCGGCTTGACCCAGCCGGACGCGAGCAGCTTGTGCACCGCAGCCAACGTCGCCGATCCTTCCAGACACGCCTGGATGCCTTCCGCCGCCGCAATTTGCGCGCGCGCGGCGATCATCTCCTCGTCGCTCACGGCGATGGCGGTTCCGTTCGATTCGCGCACGGCGCGCAAGATGAGCCGGTCGCCGAGCGGCTTGGGGACGCG
>CAYHAR010000523.1:0-1864 GCA_964354595.1 uncultured Anaerolineae bacterium
CGGTTACAAGTGTGTACCAGTTCGAGCCGCCCACACTTGACACCCGGCGGCGTTGCGCCTATGATAGTGCGTGTCACGTGCTGCGTGATACGTGTCACGCAGCGTGCCCGGCATAGGAGGTCCCGGTAGGAATGAGACCCGTCGCAAGCAAAGCCAAACAACCCGAGCCTGACCCGAGTCCATACGCCGGACGATGGGTGGCGCTGGTGAGCGGACGCATTGCGGGCGTCGGCCTCACCGCCGACGAAGCCCGCACCGCCGCCAAGCTCTCGCGCCCCAAAGAAGAGCCGCAAGTGCAGTTTGTCCCGCAAGATCAAACTTTGCGCAACCCAGAGGGCGAACCGCCACACTTGCACCTGCGCTGCGCGGAGCCGAAGGCCCCCTGTGGACAAGCGCAAGTGCAGGTGTCCGCAACCCGAAATCCGAAATTCCACGCTCCACTCGTCCAGGCGGCGATGGCCGTGTGCGCCGAGCGAGGCGTTGCTGTGTGCCTGGTCGGCGGAGCCGTGCGAGATTTGCTGCTGGGCCGCCCGGTCCACGACTGGGACTTGGTGGTGGAACGCGACGCGATTCCACTGGCTCGCGTCACCGCGAATCGCCTGGGCGCGGCGTTCTTTCCGCTCGACCAAGAGCGCGATACAGGCCGCGTCGTGGCATACGATGCCAACGGCGCGCGCACGTTCATTGATTTTGCGCTGCGGCGCGGCCCCGATTGGCGCGCCGATCTGGAAGCGCGCGACTTGACGGTGAACGCCATCGCGCTGATGCTGGACGACCAGGCCGCGCTGCTCGACCCCTTTGACGGCCAATCCGACCTGGACGCGCGCCTCGTCCGCGCCGTGACGGAGAACTCGTTCCGCGACGACCCGGTGCGGACGATGCGCGCGGTGCGACTGGCGGGCGAGTTGGATTTCCAGATCGAGCCGCAGACGTTCGCGTGGATTCGCCGCGACGCGCTGCTCCTGGCGCAAACCTCTGCCGAGCGAGTCCGCGACGAATTAGCCAAGCTCATGGCGCAGCCCGGCGCGTTCGTGGGCATCCGGCGGATGGACGAGCTGGGGCTGCTGCCTCACGTGCTGCCCGAAGTGGCCGCGCTCAAGGGCGTGGAGCAATCGCGCCCGCACCACTGGCCGGTGTTGGAGCACACGCTGTTCGTGTTTGGCGGGCTGGAACGAATCGTGACGGGGGGCCTTGGGTCCGGCGCAGAGCAAGTGGGGGGAACGAGAGAGATCGGCGCGCCCGAATTTGTGTGGGGCGACGTGGCGCGGACGCTGGCCGATTTCCGCGAGCCGCTGGCCGCGCATCTGGCCCAGCCTCTAGGCGACGAGCGGCCCGCGCTCGTGTCGCTCAAGCTGGCAGCGCTGTTGCACGATTGCGCCAAGCCGCAGACGAAAACCCTCGACGAGGAGGGCCGCACTCACTTTTACGGCCACGAGGACGCCGGCGCGCCCATCGCCGCCGAGCGCGCCCGCGCGCTGCGCTTGAACAACGCCGAGGTCGAGCGGGTGCGCGTCATTATCGCCAACCACATGCGTCCGCAGCAATTGGCCGACGCCGAAGCGGGCGTCACGCGCCGGGCGGCGTACCGGTTCTTTCGCGACACGCGCGAGGCGGGCGTGGACGTGCTGCTGTTGGCGCTGGCCGATCACATCGCCACACACGGGCCGGATGTGCAGCCGGAGCGGTGGGGCCGGCGCGTCGAGGCAGCCGGCAAGCTGCTGGCCGAATACTGGGCGCGATTGGCCCAGGGCGTCGCGCCGGCGCCGCTCGTTTCCGGCGGCGATTTGATGGCGGAGCTTGACCTGCTGCCCGGCAAGCGCATCGGCGAATTGCTGGAAGCGATCCGCGAAGCACAGGCCGCGGG
>CAYHAR010000524.1:0-1863 GCA_964354595.1 uncultured Anaerolineae bacterium
TACTATGTCGTCGAGGGGCAGGGCCGCCTGCGCGTGGGCGGCGAGCAGGCTAGACTTCAGGCTGGCTCGCTGGTCGTCGTGCCGGCCGAGGCGGTGCGCAGCATCGCTGCCGATGAGCGCATGCGCGTGCTGGCGGTGCAAGTGTTATGAGGAGTGAGACCGCGTCAGACCATTCACTTGTTCTGCTGGCCGTCTTTGCTCACCCCGACGACGAAGGCTATCGCCCGGGCGGGACGCTGGCGCTTTTGGCTCGACACGGCGTGCGCGTGCACCTGCTCACGGCCACGCGGGGCGAGTCCGGCTCGTGCGGCGATCCGCCGCTGTGTCGCCCTGACGAACTACCCGTCGTGCGCGAGCGAGAACTGCGTTGTTCATGTACAGCATTGGGCATCGAGCCGCCGCATATCCTGGATTACCACGACGGGCATTTGAGCCAAGCTGACCCTGAGCGCATCATCGCGCAGATTCTCGGCGTCGTGGACGAAGTGCGTCCGCAGGTGATGCTCACGTTTGGGCCAGACGGACTGTCGGGCCATCCCGATCATGTCGCTATCGGGCAATGCGCGGCAGAGGCGTTTCGCCGCACGGACGAGGTTGCCGCGCTGTACACTGTCGCCGTTCCGCGCAGCGTCGCGGAGCGCTTGGACATGCGACGCGTCCAGTCTGTGCCCGACGAGGCGATTGCGTTGAGCGTGAATGTTTCGACGGTGTGGGAAACGAAACTTGCCGCTATCTGCTGCCACGCCACGCAGTTGAGTTCGTCGCCGATGATGCGCGCGCCGGTCGAGCGGCAGCGATTGTTCTTTGGAACGGAGCATTTTGTGCGAGCGGCAACGAGGCGGCCTGACTGGCTGGAGGAAATTCTGCAAGAGCAGTGCCAACAACTAGACTGAAGCGAGGTGCTATACTCCATGTCCAAGAAACATCGTTCTGAGAGCCACAAGACCCCGTGGCCGCAGATCGCCGTCGTCGCGGGATTGGTCATCCTGATCGGCGGCGTTCTGATCGCCAAGCAAACCCAGTCGGCGGCGCTGACCACCGTCGCGGCGCCCTCGCCAACTCAGGCGGCCAGTCTCCCGCCTGGCCTGCCGGAGCAGCAGCTCGACCAATTGTTGGCCGAGAAACGGCCCACATTGGCCTTTTTCCATTCGAATACTTGCCAACAGTGCATTGATATGACCCAGATCGTCCAGCAAGTCTATCCCGAGTTTGCTTCTTCCGTCGCGCTCGTGGATGTGAATGTCTATGATGAACGCAATGCCAGACTGTTGCAGCGGGTACGCATTCGTGTGATTCCGACGCTTGTCTTTTTCAACCGCGAGGGCAAGGGCCAGGTGACGACGGGCGTCATGCAGCCCGTGCAATTGCGCCAGGCATTGCAGGCGTTGGGCGGGAGTTAGCGATGCCGTTCGATCCATCTGTGCTTCAAACGGGTTCGCTCATTGCGTTCCTGCTCGTCTTTCTCGGTGGCATCGTGACCAGCATCGGCCCGTGCAACGTGGCCATGATCCCGCTGATCGTCGGTTACGTCGGGGGCTCGGCCAACCTGTCGCGCGCCCGCTCGTTCGCGCTCTCGCTGGTGTTCGCCGTGGGCCTGGCGATCACGTTCATGCTGCTGGGTATCGCGGCGACATTGGTGGGCGGGTTGATCGGCGGCACGTCGCGCGTGTGGTATTATGGGGTCGCCGGAGTGTGCTTTGTCATCGGACTGCAAATGTTCGGGGTGTTGAGCCTGCCGATGCCGCAGGGGTTCGCTCGCCTGCGCGAGCGCATCCGCCTCAAGGGACTGCCCGGCGCGCTGGCGCTGGGGCTGGTCTCTGGGCTGGTCGCGTCGCAGTGCGCCACGCCCGCGCTGGCGGCGAT
>CAYHAR010000525.1:0-1842 GCA_964354595.1 uncultured Anaerolineae bacterium
GGGCCTTCCTCTTGCAGCTTGAGGCTGGTGACGGCCGCCGCCCACACGACCGCTTCCGCCGGGGCAGCCGTGAGCCGCCGCGCAAGATACGCCGCCGTGCACGTGTCCCCGCGCCCGCTGCGTCCCTTGATCTCTTGGGGCACGAGGGGCGCTTCGTGCCAGTTGCCATCGTGATAGACCAGCACGCCGCCGCTGTGAGTCAGCAAGACCTCGCGCGGGCCGTACTCGGCCAGCCGTTGGGCCGCCGCGCGGCGATCCGATTCGCCGGTCAACAACTTGGCCTCGACCGCGTCGGTCTTGAGCACCGTCACGCGCCGCAAAACTGCTTCCTTGCCCGGCCAATCGTCGAGCGTGAGCGCGCCGTTGTGCAGGACGCGGATGAACCCTTGCACATCCAGCGCAATGATCGCTCCCCGAGCCGCCAGCGCCTCCACCACCTCCGTCGGCATTTCGCCGCGCACCGACGAAGCGACGATGGCATAGGCGCGCGCTTGCACGCCGGCCACATCGTCCACGGTGAACGGCCCGGCCCAACTGGTTTGCTCGATGGTTCGCTCGTCCAGGTTGGCGGTGGGATAAATCAGGCGCAGGCAGGTGGAGGAGGGCGTGGCGTGAGCCAGCATCGTCACGCCCAGGCGCTCTAGTTTTTCGACCGCGCCCCAATCTTGACGAGCCAGCCGCGTCACCACGGCCACACGCAACCCCATGCGCGCCGCCACGTTAGCGCCGTAAAAATACGCGCCGCCATCTACCACGCGTGTGGCGTTGGGGTAAACGATGGTATCTTGGGTGTAATGGCCTACAAAGGCGATGTCGAATACGGGAGAGGTCGTCATTGTGCCTCGCTTGAAAATGAGATGCGCCGATTATAGCCTAACGGCGTGTAACTGTAAATGAGCGATCATGCTGCTTCTTGACGCTTTCTTGACCTCGCAGCTTGCTTTCTTGTCCCCTGATTGACGCACCTCTGAATATACTTGCCTCTAGTGCAGAACACTGCGGAGGCGTCTCGATGAGCGATTTACTTACTATCGGCCTGAGCCTGATTTTCTTTGCTGCCAGCTTGGGGTTACTGGCTCTTTGCCAGCGGTTGATGGAGGGATGATATGACCTCACTATACATCATCGGCGGCTTGATCGCGCTGGGCCTGCTCATCTATCTTTTTGTTGCACTGCTGAAACCGGAGATATTCTCATGACACTCTATGGATTGCTTCAAATTGGCTTGTACCTGGTCGTGCTGCTGGCCCTGGTCAAGCCGCTGGGCTGGTACATGGCCCGCGTGTACGAGGGTGAGCCGATTGGACTGGATCGCATCTTGGGACCGGTCGAGCGGCTGCTCTACCGGCTGAGCGGTGTGCGCCAAGAAGAGATGGATTGGAAAGGCTATGCCGTCGCGTTCTTGCTGTTCAGCGCGGTTGACCTGCTGTTCCTGTATGCTTTGCTGCGCCTACAGCAATTCCTGCCGCTTAACCCGCAGAGCTTTGGGCCGATGTCGCCCGACCTGGCGTTCAACACCGCCATCAGCTTTGTGACCAACACCAACTGGCAGAACTATGGGGGCGAGACGACGCTTGCCTATCTGACCCAGATGTTGGGGCTGACGGTCAAGAACTTCCTTTCGGCGGCGGCGGGCATGGCGGTCCTGGTCGCGTTTATCCGGGGACTTGCACGCCGCACAACCAGGGCCATCGGCAACTTTTGGGTAGACCTGACGCGCGGCACGCTCTACATTCTGCTGCCGCTGTCTGTGATCGTGGCGCTCGTTCTGGTATCGCAAGGCGCTGTGCAGACACTATCCGATTACCCGTCGGTGTCTTTGTTGCAGCCAGCGACCGATGC
>CAYHAR010000526.1:0-1837 GCA_964354595.1 uncultured Anaerolineae bacterium
TACGCAAGATTGTATGTCGCGTGGGGAGAAATGTCAAAGGGCGGTTTGTCCTGCACAATCCGGGCAGATGATGATATAATCTGCCGAGGACAACACGATGCAAGCAGAATCAATCGCGCCGACCCAATATACCGGGCCGATCTATGTTGTCGGCCACCGGAACCCGGACACGGACTCGGTCACGTCGGCCATCGGCTATGCGTGGCTGCTGCGCGAGCGCGACAAGCTCGACGCGCAGGCCGCCCGCGCCGGGCAGATCAACCCGCAGACGGCGTTCGCGCTCCGTACGTTCGACGTTGACTTGCCGTCTCTCCTTTCGGATGCTTCGCCGCGTTTTGGCAGTGTGACGCGGGCCATCGAGCCGCTCACGCCGGACCGCCCGCTGCAAGAAGCCTGGGCGCTTTTGGCGCGCACGGGGCGCGTCGCGCCGGTGGTGGACGCAAACCGCGCGCCGTTCGGGCTGGTGACCGGCGCGAGCGTGTTCAACTTTCTTTCGGCGCACGCCGTGGTCAAGCTGGGCGCTTCGCCCGATGCGCTCGGCCAGATTCCGTTCGGCCAGGTGTTGGCGACGCCCTGCGGCGACGCCGTCGAGCGCGATGCGCCGCGCTTTGAGGCGAGCGCGCGCATCAAAGACGCGCTGCCCCGCCTCCTGCGCGACGAGCGCGATACGTTTTGGATCGTAGACGATGGCCGTTACGCGGGTGTGTGTTACAAGTCCGACCTGCTTCACCCGCCGCGCACGCGGCTTATTCTGATTGACCACAACGAGACGGGCCAGATGATCAGCGGGCTGGACGAGGCCGAGCTGCTCGAAGTGCTCGATCACCACCGCCTGGCCAATCCTCCCACCCACATGCCCATCGCCTTTCACGTGGACCCGGTCGGCAGCTCGTCTACGCTGGTGGCCGAGCGAGCCATGCGCTCCGGCTTGACCGTGCCGCGTCCGATTGCGGGCGCGTTGCTTTCGGGGTTGCTCTCGGATACACTCGTGCTCAAATCGCCCACGACGACGGCGCGCGACCGCGTGGCGGCTGTGCAACTGGCGACCTGGGCCTTTCCCGATCAGAGCGATCCTTACAAAGCGATGCTGGATTACGGCTGGCAATTGCTGCAAGCCGGCGCGGGCCTGGAATCGCGCTCGACCGAATCCATCGTCTCGGGCGATTACAAAGAGTACGATAGCGCCGGACTGCGCTTTGGCGTGGCGCAAGTCGAAGTGACGGACATGCTCGAAATCGAATCCCGCCTGGACGAATTGCGCGCGGCGCTGTGCGCCATGGAAAAGAATCGCGGGCTGAATTTTGCCGCGCTGATGGTCACCGACATTGTCGGCGGGACGAGCCGCTTGCTGACGTGCCTCGACTCGCATTACCTCGACGGGCTGCCCTACCCGCGCCGCCACGACGGGACGTTCGAGATGCCGGGCATTGTCTCGCGCAAAAAGCAATTGATTCCGGCGATCTTTAGCGCGCTGCAAGCGTGACGTGTTGCGCCGTTTCTCTTGCAGGCCAGGACAAGCGGCGCGAAGCGAGCAGGCCGCGCCTTTTCCATTTCTCCGTACCAACACGGTCTATGTTCAACTGTGCCTGGAAAGCGCGCAGTATGGGCGTATGTGCCCGGCCTGGCCGCTGCCCTATGGCGACGGAGGTGAGTTTGTGGCGCAATATGACCACATGCCCGGCGGGGAATACACGCTGTACGCCCGTTACTAAAACGTGGGGGGCGTCAACGGTCAGATCATTCTTGAAGTGGCCGCCGCGCTTGGCAAGGAAGGCGAGCCGCCGGAGCAAACCGCAACACCCTGGCCCACTTCTACGCGGCTTGTGCCGCCCAGCCC
>CAYHAR010000527.1:0-1835 GCA_964354595.1 uncultured Anaerolineae bacterium
CTTTTACGGCGCCCAGGAGATGCGCTGATCTTGCCAGGCCGGCGCGCGCGGCCCCAGATCGAGGAGTTGGCGCTGGTCGCTGCCATCCGGTCGCATCAAGAACAGCGCCCAGTTGCCGCCGCGATTAGACATGAACGCGATGCCGCTGCCATCCGGCGCCCACGTCGGCAATCCATTCGCCCCGCTGCCGCTCGTCAACTGGCGCACCGAGCCGGCCGTCGTCACGACGTAAATGTCCCAGTTGCCGCTGTGGTTGGACATGTAGGCAATGTTGTTCCCGTCGGGCGACCAGGCCAGCGCCGTGTCGTTGCGGTCGGCGGTCAGCTTGACCGGCGCAACGCCGGTTTGGTCGGGCTGCGCGACAAAGATGCCGCACACGCCGCCCGCGCCGCAGCCTGTGTAAGCGAGCGCGCCTTTTGCGCTCCACGCTGGCCCCCAACCCGAAGCGATGACTTTGGGCTGATCCGGCTCGGCCAACGCGACGATGTACGTGCGCAAGTTATCGGTCGTGTCTTTGCCCGAATAGGCGATGCGTTTGCCATCAGGCGACCACGTGGGCCAGGCTGCCGTCGCATCGTGGACGATGGTCTTGTCTGAGTTGGCGGCATAGTCGTAGACGTTGATGCCGATGCTCGGGGAGCGGTACGCAATCGCCGGGCCGTTGGGCTGAAGCGCCGCTTGATCGCCGCCGGTGATCACTTTGTCATACCGCTGCGTGCTGGCGGTCAGCAAATAGATCTCGTACTTGCCCGTTGTCGGGCTGACGAGAGGATAGGTCAGTCGCCCGGTCGGCAACCCGGTGAGCGGAATCGGCGTGCCGGCGATCATGACGGTCCCGGTGATGGGAGTGGGCGTCGCCGTCAGACATTTTTGATGTGCGTCCGTTTGCCTGGCCTGGATATTGGGATTGGCTCCGAATTTGAGCGCGCTGATATAGATTTGCTCGGCCGGACAATAGTCCTGTTCCTTGACGTACTGGTCGCCATAGTTGACGTAGGACTCGATCAATCGCCGTCCAGTGTCCCGATAGCCGGGCGCCGTCGCATACAGCTCGGTGAAGCGATCAATCGCCTTTTGCCAGTTCACGCCCCAATAGCCGCTGGCCGTGATGTACATGGAGGCCAGTTGCCGCTGAAGCTTGGCGTTCTGATCGAGCGGGCGCAGTTCCGCGGCCTGATCCACGTAAAAGATGCCTTCTTCCAATTGGCCGCTGTTCAACAACTGCATCCCGTTGTTGTAACGCGCAGTGAACAGCATGTCCTCGACTGTGGCTTTTTCGTAAGCAGGGTCGAGCGCGCGCACTTGCACGAGCAGCTCGGCGGCTTTGCCCCAATCCTTGGACTGGAATGCGGCCTGGCCTTGCTTGAAGAGATCGCCGGTAGCCAGCGTGACCACTTTTAAGGTCGGCGTGGGGACGATTTCCATGCGGCGGCGCGTCTCGGCCAATAGCTCTGCTGCGCGAGAGTAATCCGGCGCAATCTGCAAGACGTACTCGAACTCGGCAACGGCCAGCTCGTATTTCTTGGCGGCCAGGTTCTGTTGGCCGCGCGCAAAGTGAAGGTTGGTCGTCTCTTGCGTGCGCTCTTCGCGGTCGCGCAATCCCTGGTAATATCCGGCGGTGCCGGCCGCGACGACCATCGCCAGCATGACGCAGGCAAACACTCCGACGATCAGCGCCGCCGGGGAAATCTTTAGTCGCCGGGCCACGCGCGCGCGGATGGGTTGCGTTCTGGCTTGGTCTATGAGCGTGCCGCAGTTGGGGCAAAGCTTTAGCTCGTCACCCATCCGGGCGCCGCACTCTGGGCATTTCATCGCGGATCCTGTTGCACAAGAGG
>CAYHAR010000528.1:0-1835 GCA_964354595.1 uncultured Anaerolineae bacterium
CGCCGCGCGCGCCCGGCTCCATCATGTAGACCGACGGATACTTCATCGTCAGCTTGCTGCCTAAATTCGCATCCACCCACTCCATCATCCCATCGCGGGAGACGACCGAGCGCTGCGTGACGAGGTTGTACATGTTGGTTGACCAGTTCTGGATCGTGGTGTAACGGAACCGCGCGCCTTCTTTGACGACGATCTCGATCACGCCGCTGTGGAACGAGTCGCTGGAATAGATCGGCGCGGTGCAGCCTTCAATGTAGTGCGCATACGCGCCTTTTTCGACAATGATCAAGGTCCGCTCGAACTGGCCCATGCTCTGCGCGTTCACGCGAAAATAGGCTTGCAGCGGCAGCTCGACGTGGACGCCTTCCGGCACGTAGAGGAACGACCCGCCCGACCAGACCGCGCTGTTGAGCGCGGCGAACTTGTTATCGGTGGGCGGGACGACGGTGGCAAAGTATTTCTTGAAAATGTCGGGGTGCTGCTTGAGCCCGTCGTCGCTGCCCAGAAAGATGACGCCCTGCTTGGTGAGGCTTTCCTGAATGTGGTGATAGATCACCTCCGATTCGTACTGCGCGCCCGAGCCGGCCAGAAACTTGCGCTCGGCTTCCGGGACGCCCAGGCGATCGAACGTGCGCTTGATGTCGTCCGGCACGTCTTCCCACGAAGTCGTCGGCTTGTCCGAGGGCTTGATGTAAAAGTAAATCTCGTCGAAATCAAGCCGCGAAAGGTCGCCGCCCCAGGTGGGCATGGGCCGCTTGATAAAGTGATCGTAAGCCTTGAGCCGGAATTTGGTCATCCATTCCGGCTCGCCCTTCATCCACGAAATCTCTTGGACGATCTCGCGCGACAGCCCCTTGCGGCTTTTAAAGACATAGTTCTCCGGTTGGCTAAAGCCGTACTTGTATTCCCCAATTCCTTCCACTGCCGCACGATCTACTCCCGTTGCCATTTTGGGCCTCATCCCCTACCCTTCTCCCAGGGGGAGAAGGGAGGTGTTAGTCTTTGCCGGTCGGCGTCTCGCCATGCCTGACCCGGATAAAGTCGTACCCTTTTGCTTCCAATTCCAACGCCAGCTCGGGGCCGCCGGATTCGACGATGCGGCCACTGAGCAGCACGTGAACGAATTGCGGCTTGATATAGTCCAAGAGGCGCTGATAGTGCGTGATCAGCAGGATGCCCACGTCCGGCCCGGCCAGGCGATTGACGCCTTCGGACACGGCTTTGAGCGCGTCAATATCCAGGCCCGAGTCGGTCTCGTCGAGGATCGCCATGTGCGGCTCGAGCATCGCCATCTGCAAGATTTCCACGCGCTTTTTCTCGCCGCCGGAAAAGCCTTCGTTGAGATAGCGTCCGGCAAAGGCTTCGTCCACGTTGAGCATCTTCATCTTTTCGCGCAAGAGCTTGCGGAACTCGGGGATGGAGATGGGCTTGCCCTGACCATTGCCTTGGGACTTGCGCCGCGCGTTGATGGCCGTCCGCATAAAGTTGGCGACGGATACGCCGGGCACCGTCACCGGATATTGGAACGCCAGGAACAAGCCCAGCTTGCTTCGCTCGTCGGCGGGCAGATCCAAAATGTTGCGGCCCTGGTAAGTCACCTCGCCGCCCAGCACTGTATAGCCGGGGTGGCCGGTGAGCGCATAAGCCAGCGTGCTTTTGCCCGAGCCGTTCGGCCCCATCAGCGCGTGAATTTCGCCTTGCCGGATGGTGAGCGTGACGCCTTTTAATATTTCCTTGTCCTGGACGCTCACGCGCAGGTCACGGATTTCTAGTGTCTCGGCCATGATGCTGGATGCCTCCTGTCAGTGATCAGTGATCGGTTGTCTGTTATCAGA
>CAYHAR010000529.1:0-1814 GCA_964354595.1 uncultured Anaerolineae bacterium
AGCTGCGGGTGTTTGTCGCTGCGCTGCTCGACGGCGCGGGAAAGCTGCGAGGCGGCCAACACCGGCACGTTCAGCTCGCGCGCCAGCGCCTTGAGCCCGCGCGAGATGTACGAGATTTCCTGCACGCGGTTTTCGCTGCGCATGTCGCCCGACATCAGTTGGAGATAGTCCACCAGGATCAAGTCCAGCCCGTGCTCGGCGTGCAGGCGGCGCGCTTTGGTGCGCAGTTGCAGCGCCGAGATGGACGGCGTGTCGTCCACATACAGCAGCGTATCCGAAAGGTCGCTGGCGGCTTTGACAAAGCGATCCCACTCGTCCTCGTGGACTTCGCCCAGGCGCAAGCGCTGGCTATCAATGCCGGTCTCTTGGCTGACGAGCCGCTGGACGACCTGCTCGGACGACATTTCGAGCGAAAAGATCGCCACGCGCTGATGATACTTGCGCGCCGCATTGAGTCCCATCGAAAGCAGCAGGCTCGTCTTGCCCACGCCGGGCCGGGCGGCGACGATGATCAGGTCGCTGCGCTGCAAGCCGCCCAAGAGCTTGTCCAGGTCCAGAAATCCGGTGGGGATGCCGAGCGGCTCGCCGCGATGCTCGTAAAGATATTGGATGCGGTCATAGTACGAGCGGATCACGTCAGCGATGGGCACCAGCTCGCGGGCCACGCGCCGCTCCGAGACGCCGAACAGAGCTTGCTCGGCGCGGTCAATCACTTCGTCAATGTCTTCGTTTTCTTCGTAAGCCAGTTGGGCAATGTCCGAAGCCGCGCCCAGCAGCTTGCGGCGCAAACTGGCGCGCTCGACGATGCGCCCATAGCCTTCGGCGTGGATGGCCGTGGGGACGACGTTGATGAGGTGGCTGACGTAGGCCGCGCCGCCGACTTCGGCCAATTGCCCGCGCGCTTCCAGCTCATTGCACACCGTCAAAAAGTCAATCGGCTCGCGCCGCTCGTGCAGCGCGAGCAGCACATCCCACACCCACCCGTTCTTGACGATGAAAAAATCCTCGGCGCGCAAAAACGGCGAGACGCGAAAGATGGCCTCCGGGTCAATCAGCACCGAGCCGAGGACGGCTTCTTCGGCCTCGACGCTGTGCGGGGTCATGCGGACGCTTTCGACATTCGTGGGTTCTGGCATTGCGTTCACTCGCTAATGAGAAAAGAGCCGAGGGCAGGCCGCCTCGGCTTTGGGCTGATGAAGGGAGATAGCCTGCGAGCAGGCCAGCAACGGGCGACTCACGCTCCGCCCAGCTTGTCCAGGTCCAGGCCCTCGATGAGGTCTTTGAAAGCGCTGGGCGTTTCCTCGCCCGATTCGGCTTCTTCGGGCGTGATGGAGGCTTTGGACATCACCGTTTCGTCCACGTAAATCGGGACGCGGGCGCGCACAGCCAGCGCAATCGCGTCGCTGGGGCGCGAGTCAATCTCGGTTCGCTTGCCGTTGCGCTCAATGACAATGTTGGCGTAAAAGGTGTCATTGCGCAGGTCGCTGACGAGGACGTGCTGAATCGCGCCGCCCAATTCGACGATGAGCGTTTTGAGCAGGTCGTGCGTCAAGGGGCGGGCCACCTGGACTTCTTGCAGCTCGATGGTGATGGCGTCGGCTTCGTACGGGCCGATCCAGATGGGCAGGTAGCGGTCGCTATCCACATCCTTCAGGATGACCACCCGGTGCTGCGACATCAAGCTCACCCGGATGCTGTCAATCTTGACCTCCACCATCATCGCCTCCTCACCTTCCTCGCCAAGCGCCCAGACCACACTGCAACTGACGGGATTATACCACAGGCAAAAAGTCAAAACAAGCAATGGCGCACTT
>CAYHAR010000530.1:0-1809 GCA_964354595.1 uncultured Anaerolineae bacterium
GGAGGAAAACCATGGAACGCTTTCGATACCTCAGCCCTGAATGGGCGCAAGAAGCCTTTTGACGTCTCAAGCAAGAGTTCGACGCAGACAAAATGAAGCATATTATATCCTCCATTGGTTGACACGCGCTGCCCCGTCCCGTATACTAGAGCCGGAAAGCGAGGTATGGAATGTTGCAGACTTTTGAAGGCGTCATTCAGCGCGGGAGCATCCGCCTGCCGCCCGGCGTTGACTTGCCGGATGGCTCGCGCGTGTACGTAACCGTCGTGCCGGCCTTGGACGAACGGCAGGCTCGCCGCAAAGCGGCCATCTGGCTGGCCGAAAACGTCGGCGATATGGTCATGCCCGGTTCGGCCACCTTGGCCCGCCAGGGCGACCGTCAGGTTTGGCGTTTCCCTGCCATGCTCGGCTCGCCGTTCGACGAGCCGCGTGGCCCGCTCGGCTACGTGAGCATAGACGCCGAAACCGGGACCGTTTTCGCACCCCCTGCACTTGCCGAGGAACTGGTTCACAATGCCGAACATATTGGCCGTCCCACATCGGTGTCAGGAAACTAGGGCGGGTTGCCTCCCCGCTTGCGCGCAGATGGTTCTGGCCTACCTGGGGATAGACCGCTCACAGCTTGGGGTCCCACAGAGCGCAAAAACTATTAAACCATTTCTTCTCTTTACCCGATCACTATTGCATCGCCGCGCAGCGACCATCTTTTGAAACGTTGTGGCCGCGCTCTGGGCATTGCAAAAGACCCGATCTATTCTTTCGAAAAGGAGCAACATGGCCGAGCGATTCAAATACCTCAGCCCGGAATGGGCTCAAGAAGCCTTACGGCGCCTGCGGCAAGAACTCGACGCGGACAAGATGAAGCACGTCACCTCGTCCATGCTCACCGTCTACAGGGATTGCCCCGACGGCCAAGAGCGCGCGCTGTACTACAAGTTTGTGGACGGCGTCGTTGACGAATTGAGCATCCGTGAGGGCGAGCTACCCGAAGCCGAGTTCCGCATCATTGGCGATTACGAGACGTTCGCCAAAATCTCGCGCGCCGAGATCGGCTCGCGGTCGGCGCTCATGTCGGGCAAGCTCACGCTCAAGGGCAACATGGTCAAGGCGCTCAGCCTGGCCGCCGTGGTGGATCGCCTGAACAAAGTCCTGGCGTCCATCCCAACTGAATACTGAAAAACCTCACCGCAACCCCCGCAAGTGCGCGGGGGCAGGCGACGCCAAGAACGCCAAGCCTTTGCGCTCTTTGCTTTTTTCTGGACACGGATGAACACGGATTTCACGGATATTTCAATTCTTATCCGTGCGCAAAGCGTCCGTGAAATCCGTGTCCGAATGAGAAAATCAGGAAACTTGTCGAGGAGTAGACAATGTCGCACGCGCAGCGTGATCCCTATTTCATTGACTTTCCACAACGGATACGAAGCGTCCAATCGGCGATGGGCGAGCAAGGAATTGACGTCTACCTCGGCTCGCGGCTGCGGACGCTTTCGTGGACGCTGGACGCATTCTGCCCGTGGCGCTCGTTCGTCGTGATCCCGCGCGAGGGGCTGCCCACCGCTTTCACGTTCGTGATTGACGCGGCGCGCGTGGCCGACGAATCGTGGCTGGATGCCGATCACGTCCTGGGCTATGCGCCGATGGGCGGGCAGGATCAGATCACGGCGATCTCGGACCTCATCCTCTCGTATCTCAAAAACAGCCAGGGCGTGGTGGGCATCGAGACCGGCATGGGCAGCTATCTGCCGGAGGGTCACCTCACGCATTACGAGTACGAGCGCTTTGCGGCGGCGCTGCCCCAGGCGCGGC
>CAYHAR010000531.1:0-1805 GCA_964354595.1 uncultured Anaerolineae bacterium
CGCACCACTGCTTTTGTTCGCGGCGACATGGTGTACTGACGCGCAAGCTCATTTTGTGATATACTCTTGCCCAACCTGGTCTCAAAAGCCGGGGCGACCCTCGTGGCCGCCCGGTTGGGCGGGCGCGAGGCCCGCCCCTACCCAATTTGTATCGGCGAGGTGAAGAATGCGGCGATTGACCCAATGGTTGGCGATGGGATTGGCCGTGACGATGCTCCTTGCGCCGACGAGCGCGGCGTTGGCGCAAGAAGGCTGGATTACGCACGTGGTCGCGCCAGGCGAGGACCTGTTTAGCATTGCGGCGCGGTATGGCGTGGGCGTGCCCGCCATGATGCTGTCCAACAAACTCTCTGACCTCAATCTGTCGGTGGGGCAAAAGCTGGTCATTCCACCGGCAGCCCCGGCAAGCGCATCTGCGGCGACCAGCCCGACCGTGCAGGAAGGCGCGACGGTACACACCGTCGCGCGCGGCGAGAATTTGTTTCGCATCGGCTTGCGTTATGGGGTGAGCGCCCAGGCCATTGCGTGGGCCAACGGCTTGAATAACGTCAATCGTGTTTACGTCGGTCAACGCCTGGTGATCCCCAACCGGTCGGGCGCGCCGGTTCCGTCTGCCCCCCCGCCGGGGTCATCCACCCCGCCTTCCAGCAGCATCGGGAAAGAAATTGTCGTGGTGTTGCACGAGCAGCGCGTCTATGCTTACGAAAACGGCAAGCTCGTTCGCAGCACGCTGGCCTCCACCGGCATCGCCCGCTATCCTACGCGGGTCGGACAGTTCCGCATCTATGTCAAATACCTCGCTACGCTGATGACCGGGCCGGGCTATTACCTGCCAAACGTGCCGTATACGATGTATTACTCGGGCGGATACGCACTGCACGGGACGTACTGGCATAGCAACTTTGGCCGCCCGATGAGTCACGGCTGCGTGAATTTGCCCACGACCGAAGCGAGATGGCTTTACGAGTGGGCGCCAGTGGGGACGTTGGTCACGGTGCGGCGGTGAGATGTGGAGCGTTGAGCGGGGAGAGTAGAGCGAGAAGCGCGAAAGAATCTAGAGCCATCCAACTCATTATCGAGGCCAATCGTGAGCTGGCGCGTTGCCGCGCTCTCTGAGAAACTCGGCGGGGCTAGATCGGCGGCCAGGGATAGTGACGGTCAGGGCCGGGGTGCGGAAAGTGAGCGCGCGCGATGAGCGCATCGAGGCGGCGGCGCATCGCTTCGATCTCTTCCGGGGCCAGCAGCTTTTCCAGCGAGCGGATAAATGACGTGCGCTTGCCCATCTTTTCTCGCAGTGCGCACAGGTCGTCGAGAATGTCAAACGGAATAGGCTGACCGGCAAAATCCCAGATCACGCTGCGGAGCTTGGGGTCGGCGCTAAAGCACACGCCATGGTCAATCGCCCAGATGTGACCGTGCGCGTCTTCCAGCACGTGACCGGCCTTGCGGTCGGCGTTATTGATGAGCGCGTCAAAGACGGCGATGCGCTGCGCTTCCTCCACGTGCTTTTCGCCGAACGTGAAATAATGCTGCTCGTGATCCACGTCCACGTAAAGCTGAACCATACCGGGGCCGTGCGGGCCATCGCGCAGCACTGTCGGTGGAACCAATCCCCAGTAGAGTGCTTCGCTCACCACGTAAGCTGCCATCTCGCGCAGGGCTAGCGTCCCTTCGGCAAAGTCCCACAAGGGTCGCTCGCCCCGGCTGGGTTTGTACACCGCGAGCGCCTGTATCTCTCCATCGCCGACGCCGACCAGGAACGTATAATTAGAACTCCACGGGAGCAGGCCGTGGAGTTCAATGTC
>CAYHAR010000532.1:0-1799 GCA_964354595.1 uncultured Anaerolineae bacterium
GAAGCCGGCCTGGGCGCGTATATCCAGGGCTATCCCACCGACGTCAACGTGTACACACCGTTGATCGTGGCCGGGCGCTGGATACAGCCGGGGGATGGCCGTGTAATTGTCATGGACAGTGAATCGGCTAAACGGAACGACATCCAGATCGGCGAAACGCTCACGTTGAACCTGGGCGAGTTGGGCAAAGACGATTGGCAGGTGGTGGGCCTGTATCAGATGGTGTTCGGCGGCGGCTTTAGCACGGACAACCTCTATGCCCCGCAGGATGCGCTGTTCGAGGTGACGAAAAAATATAACCAGGGTGGGCAGATGTTTGTGCGTCTCCGGCCCAGCGCCGATCCCAAGGCCACCCTTGCCAAGGTCAACGACAAGCTGGCCGAAGACGGCATGAAGGTGGACTATGGCGGCCAGACGCAAAACGTCATGACGCTGATCAAAAGCGTGTTCGAAGGGCATGGCATAAAAGTAGACTATGTCCAGACGCTCGCCGAAAACCGCAAGTCCGCCGAAGACCAGTTCGGCATCTTTGTCACGATGCTGCTCGCGCTGGCTATCGTCGTGGTTGTGGTGGGCGGCATCGGACTGATGAGCGCGCTCTCGATCAGCGTGGTCGAGCGCACCAAAGAGATCGGCGTGCTGCGAGCCGTCGGCGCTCGCTCCAGAACGATCATGGGCATGTTCGTGATGGAAGGCCTCTTGCAAGGGCTGTTCAGTTGGATCGTGGCCGTGCCGGTTTCATTCGTGGTGGGCCAGTCCATGGCTAAAGTACTGGGACAGGTCATGTTTAGCGCCAACCTGGATTATCGGTATAATTACGCTGCAGTTTTGATCTGGCTGGTGGTGGTGGTCATCATCTCGACGCTGGCTTCGATTCTGCCGGCGCGCAGCGCCACACGCATCAGCGTGCGCGACAGTCTGGCTTACGCCTGATTTCAGATTTTGGATCTCTGACCTCCGACTTATACGCAACACTCTGCACGTGATAGGAGAAGTTCTATGAAGAAATTGCTCATTGGCATAATCGTTCTCGCGCTCGTCGCGGGGTGCTCGTCCGCCGGTGGGACGGCCACGCCTGCGCCCACGCCTGCAGCAAAAAAGACGCAAGCGTCCGGCGCGTCGGCGCAAGGCTACGTCACGCCTGTTCGCCGGGCCGACCTGGCCTTCCGCGTCAGTGGGCGTGTGATAGAAGTGCCGGTCAAGGAAGGCGATCAAGTCAAAACGGGCCAACCGCTCATCAAGCTGCAAGACGCCGACCTCAAGGCCGCGTTGGCGCAAGCACAAGCCGACTTGGCGCACTTGCAGGCGGGCGCGCGCCCGGAAGAAATCGCCGAAGCGCAAGCCAATCTGAACGCTGCCGTTAGCCAGGCTGCATTGGCCGCAACCGATCTCAGCCGACTGCAAAACGGCCTGCAGGCGGTTGACCTCGCCGCAGCTCAAGCACAGCTTGCCAGAGCCGAAGCCGATCTCAAAGTCGCTCAGGATTCCTACGACTTTTTGACGACCGGGCGCGGCATCGCCGCCGATAGCATCTCCGCCGACCGTGTGCTGGGCTATCAAGAGGAACTCAGGCGCGCCCAGTTAGCCGTGCTGCGCGCGGCTCGCGACGCCGCCCAGCAGCGCCTGACCCAGGTGCAGACCGGCGCCAGCTCCGAGCTGCACGCGGCGCAAGCGCGCGTGGGGGCGGCCTTGGCCCAACGCGACTCTGCGCAGGCGCAGCTCGATCTCCTCAAGGCCGGCGCAGCCGTTGAGCAGATTGACGCCGCCAAGGCGCGCGTCGCCCAGGCTCAGGCCGCGCT
>CAYHAR010000533.1:0-1795 GCA_964354595.1 uncultured Anaerolineae bacterium
ATCCTGTTCCAGCAAAAGCCGCTCACGTACATCATGTTCATTCTGGTGTTTGCGATCCAGTACGTGTTGTTCTTTACGCCGTGGGGACTGCGGACGCGGGCGGTGGGAGAGCATCCGCGCGCGGCGGATACGCTGGGCATCAACGTGTTCCGCACGCGCTACATCAACGTGCTTGTCGGCGGACTGATTGCGGGACTGGGCGGCGTGTGGTTCACGCTCGAAGCGGTGGATGTGTTCAATCCAGGCATGACGAACGGCCTCGGCTTCATCGGCCTGGCGGCCATGATCTTTGGCAAGTGGAGCCCGTTCGGGGCGCTGCTGGGCGCGCTCATCTTTGGCCTGGGCAACAGCGTGACTTCGACCATCAGCATCTTTCGCCCGGACATTCCTTCGCAGATCCCGCAAATGTTGCCGTATCTGCTGACCATCATTGTCTTGACCGGCGTCGTCGGTCGAGCCACGCCACCGGCGGCGGATGGCGAGGCTTACGAAAAGCAATAGCAGAACGCAAGAGGCAAGCAGCGAGAGGCACGATTCCCCACGCGATGAGCGTGGGGAATTTTTGTGCCAGGTAGATGCTATGACGTTTGGAGAGATTTTACTTTTGCCACACGATCACGCCATCATGCTCCGCCTGGCTGATGTGGCCTTCTGACTCGAGCAACTCGAGGTGGCCTATCACTTCGGAGATGGCGAGGAAAAAGTTGATCGGGTCGAGCGTGGGGAACAGCGGACGCACGATCTGGTAAGTCGTCAGTTCGTGGCTGCCGAAAAGCTCCAGGATACGCCCGGCGCGTTGAGCGTGGAACGCCACACGCTGGCCCACCAGTTCGGAGACAGCATGGATCGGCTCGCCGTGGCCGGGCCAGGCGACCGAGACATCCAGCGCCGCCACTCGGCGCAATTGGCCGAGGTACTCGACGAGCGACTTTTCTCGCTGCGCGCGACCGGGCGGCGGCGGCTCGACGACGGGATTGGAGCTAATGTCGCGCAGCAAGTGATCGTTGGAAAGCAAGACGCGGCTCTGCGGCTCGTACAGGCAAACCAGCCCTTGCGAATGCCCCGGCGTGTGAATCACCTGCCACGCGCGCCCGGCCAGCGTCACTGTGTCGCCATCATTCAAGTCGCCACTCATCGGCGCTGACTCGGCATAATCGCCAATGCTGCGCCGCGCGTGATGGACAAACTGGCACAACTCGTCCGGCACGCCGGACCGGCGCAGCAGGTCAGCGTAAAACGCCAGTCGCCGCTCGCGCTCTTCGACATAGGCTTCGAGCATGGGCTGGTTGAATGGATGCGTGAGCACCCGCGCGCCGGATTCACTCACCAAGGACGCTGCAAGGCCATAGTGATCGGCGTGGGCGTGAGTCACGAGGATACGGCGAACGTCGCGGACGGAATAACCCAGCGCCGCCAGCCCTGCGTCGAGCGCGGCCCGCGCTAGAGAGGTGCGCGGGCCGCAATCCACCAGCGTCAGTCCATCCCTTTGCGGGTCGCGCGCGGCGTAGACGTTGACCGGCCCGACGGGGAATGGCGTGGGAATGGCGAGTTGGTGCAGGTCGGGGAGAACGGTGATCGGATTGGCCAATGGTTCTCCAAAAGTCGCCGGTCAAACGTCAGCCGTGTTGACGTTTTATGCTGGCTTGCCTCGCACTAACACGCTCCACTTGCCGCGTTGGATCACCTCGTCGCGCTGGTTCGTCGCCTCGACGTTGAACACAATCATCCCGCCGCTAGAGCCGGGCATCTCGCGCTTTTGCGCCACCTCGGCGCTCACCTTGAGCGTGTCGCCGAT
>CAYHAR010000534.1:0-1791 GCA_964354595.1 uncultured Anaerolineae bacterium
TATCGGCGGACAGGTTTACGCCGACCGCGCTGCGCGCGCCAGGCTCGGCCGCCCGACCGCCGTGAATACCAGTTCCGTGCCCAGGTAAACGCACTCGGTCCCGCCGCCCCCGATGGGCACGTTTTGATCCACGCGCGCCATGCGTACTTGTACCTGATCGGCGCCGGCCTGGCGCGCCAGCGCCTCGAGTTGGCCCGGCACAACTCGCTCGGCGTAAGCCACGCCCTCTTCCACCGTCGGCAAGTCGAGCACCGCCTCGGGCAGGTGCAGGCGGACGTGCTGGTTGCCGCTCAACGGGCGAATCGTTACTTTTATTTGCTGCACCACGCTGCCCGCCACTGCGCCGACGGCGTTCGCCACGTCGGCATGAGTCGGAATCACCAGCTCGGTGTGCAGTTGGTCGGCCACACGCGGCATATAGGCTTTCACCGGAGCGCCGATGGCGACCAACGGCTTGTTGAGCTTGAGCTCGCAGCCGAGGTCTGACCCGGTCACGTTGCCCAGCGCGCGCATGAGCAACGCCGCCGCCACAGGCTCGCGCTCCCACTCGGGTAGAGTCACCTCGTCGCTCAATACCTTGCTGACCAGCGCCGCCGTCACTCGATCCGAGACGCCGCTGACCACCCGTTCGCACAGCGCTTCAGGCGCCAGCCCCGCTTGCGCTGCCAGGAGCGCAGCGCCGAGCCGTGCGGCTTGCGTATTCCAACACTCGAATCGCCCCAAGACGTGCAAAGCATCCGTCGGCGTGAATCCGGCGCGCAAGACCAACCGCCGCGCCTCCAGTTGCTCCAATTGATAGACGACCAGCGATCCATAGCGCAGCCTGTCCGCCAGTGAGCGCAGCGATTGAGGAGACACAGCCAGGTGGCGCAACAGCGATTCATCTTCTTCCGAGACCGCATGAGTGGGCGGGCGCAGCCTCATCACAAATTGCCCGTCCAGGTCGCCCGGTTGACGCGCTCCCAATGAATGCCGCAGCTCGTCCACGATTTCGGGATGGCGATCTGCCAGCAAGCACAACGGCACCACGCGCCGGGGGCCGATGAGGGGTTGACCTTTCTCGTCTACGCGCACGTGGCTATCGCCGCCCAGCCCAATCGTGTGAACGTCCACCGCTTGAACCATCGTGCGCCACTGCCCCACCTGTGCGCCTTCCGGGTTCAGCCTGGGGCGGCCATCGTTCAGCGCGGCGATGTCGGTCGTCGTGCCACCCACATCCACTGTCCACACGTCGCGGCGTCCCGCCAGATGCCACGCTCCGACCACGCTGGCCGCCGGCCCGGATAAAATCGTTTCGACGGGACGTTGCATGGCCCACTCGGCCTGTACCAGCGAGCCATCGCCTTTGACGATCATCAGCGGAGCCAGAATGCCGCGCTCCTCGAGCGTGGAGCGAACCGTGGCGATCAGCTCACGCAACAAGGGAATGAGCCGCGCATTGAGCGCCGCCGTCGTCGCGCGGCGCACGGCGTTGAGGTGAGTGGTCAATTCGTGGCCGCACGTCACGGGCATGGATAGCCCATCACGCGCCGTCAACCCTTCAATCAGCGCGCGGACGCGCAACTCGTGCGCCGGATTGCGCACGCCGAAATAGCCGGACACGGCAAAGGCTTCCACGCGATCACAGCGCGCCAAGATGGTCTCTCGCGCCGCCGCTTCGTCCAGCGGCTCGACCTCGTTGCCTGCCCCATCGTGCCCGCCGCGCAAATAGACCACGTCCTGCGTCACCAGGTCGCGCTCAAAACCATACTGCCGGATCAACGTCGGATCGTAACCGATGAGCAGCAAGCA
>CAYHAR010000535.1:0-1787 GCA_964354595.1 uncultured Anaerolineae bacterium
AGGTCAATCCCGGTGGTGGGCTGGGTTGGATTGCCGCCGCAGCCCGGCAGCAGCAGAGCGGCCGATAGTGACGCTACGAGGATCAGGACGTGGGCTCTCGATTGTCCGTTTGTCGTGCGCATGGTCGAACGCTCCTGTGTGTGCTTACACGAGCGGTTTGCTCTGGCGTTCGGCGATCTCGAGCAAGTGTTCCCACTCGTGCTCGAGCATACGCCGCAGTCCCCGGCGAGCTTTGAATAGACCCGAAGGGTTTTTGCACAAGCCCGGCGGGTTCGTCACCGGGCTGCGATGTGTTCAGCGCGCTCGACGAACTGGACGAGACGGGCGCGCAGGTCTGCCGGGTCGGCAGTAAGGCGGGTCAGGCGCAATGTCCAGCCCGGCTGTGCACAACAGGTTGAGTACTCGATACTCTCGCGCCGCGCGGTGCGCCTCGTCGGCGACGCACAGCTTGCAGCCGTAGGCTTGCCTGTCCGCCTCGACCCGGTACAAGGCGTTGTTGTTCCCGCCGGTCACACGCCGCACGGCCAGGCCGTCTAGAGTCCACGCATCAGTTCCAGCAGCGTGCGCCGCCGCGACAGCGCGCAAAAGTTCGTGGTTGTTCATGGCGTCTGCTTTTCTTCGTGGACTCTGATTTTTCTTGACAACCGCCGAAAAGTGACTATAATCCTGGTCATGCCGCCGCGATACGAGTTGATTTACGCCGAAGAGACATTCCAGCATATAGCCGCCATTGAGCGCCAGTATCACTCACTCATCCGGCGGACTATCGAGCAGCAATTGCAGTATGATCCGAATGTCCGAACGCGCAACCGTAAGCTGTTGGTCAAGCCGTCTCGCTTTGGTGAGGCATGGGAACTGCGCTTTGGGCCAGATAACCGGTTCCGCGTCTTTTATCGTATTGACGAAGATGTGAGCCGCGTTCGCGTGTTGGCGATAACAGTCAAGAGTGGCAGCAAGTTGTACATCGGCGGAAAGGAGTTTGTGCCATGACCATCGTTTCACTGGCAGAAGTCAAGGCCCGATTCAGCGCCTATATCGAATCCTGCAAGACCTCACCGGTTGTCGTGACCAAGAACGGCAAGCCCGCCGCTGTCTTGGTATCTGTGACAAACGATGACGACTTGGAAAGCATCTTGTTGGCGTGCTCGCCGCGTTTTCAAAGGTTGCTGGAGCGGTCGAACCGGCAGATTGACCAGGGCAAGGGCATCCCCCACGACGAGTTCTGGAAACGCATGGGGGCCAAGTGACTTGCCCTTGGGGTCTGGCTTACCAGTGCTCGTACCGCACCAGCTCGGATAGCGCCTTGCGCTCTTTGGGTCGGGGCGTATCCGCCGGATAGCCCAACGGCGTGAACGCGATCGGCTCCACTCCTGCGGGCAGACGCAACACCTCTCGCGCGGCGGCGGGATCGAACGCGGCGATCCAGCACGTGCCCAGGCCCAGGCTGGCGGCGGCCAGGATCAGGTGATCCATGGCAATCGTCACGTCCACGTCGTTATAGTTCTTGCCATCCCGGCGGATCCAGTTCTGCGCCGGAATGCCGCAGGCGGCGATGAGCAACGGCGCTTGCACGAACCAGCTCTTGTCATAGATGCGCCGCAGCTCTGTTTCTCGGCCGGCTGTGTGGATGACGATGATCTTGAAGGGCTGCCGGTTGGACGCGGACGGCGCCAGGCGCGCCGCTTCGAGGACCTGGTGCAGCCTGTCCTCTTCCACCGGAACGGGCCGGTAGGCCCGCACGCTGTAACGTTTTTGGACCAGTTCTGAGAATTCCATTGTGCCTCCTT
>CAYHAR010000536.1:0-1787 GCA_964354595.1 uncultured Anaerolineae bacterium
ACGACCGAGGCTTGCATTCACCCCGATCACGCTGCGGTCAAGTCATTGATCGCGGCGGCCGTGTTTTATGCTCGCTTGAAAAATTGGAATCGCATTCCAGACGGCGAGTCGCTGGCAGACACTGAGCCATGGGAGATCCAGCGGCTGTTCTACCCGCACTGCAAGATGGAGCCGGCGTGGGGTGATTTTGCCTTTGCCGTGGATGTGAGCGATACTTATTCACTCAAGAAGCAAGCGCTCGCGGAATACAAATCGCTCTTCCAGGTGGATGAGGGCGACCAACTGCTCGAACTGTACGAAGCCGAAGACGCACACATGGGCCGCCTGTTCGGGCTGGCGTACGCCGAGGTGTTCAAAAGCCACAGTCCTTTGTTGGTAACCGATCCGATGGTCTTTCTTCCGGCATTGCACGGTTGATGCCTCAACACCAGTGTTTGGGATCCAAATTCAGTAGAGCGGCAACTGCATCTAAAAAGGTTGACTGAAGCTGCCCGGACAACCAAGGGCAAATTGGAGCAAGACAAAAGGCATCGCCATGGATAAGACACAGTGGCACGCTCTTTCGATTGACGACACGCTGAAACAATTGGACACGTGCACTGAGGGATTGACCTCAGCCCAAGCCGCCGAACGGCTGTCTCGCTTTGGCCGCAACGAGATCGCGCGGCGCAAGCCGGTCTCGCCGCTGCGCCTGCTGCTCAAGCAGTTTGCCAGCTTTTTCATCCTGGTGTTGCTGTTCGCGGCGGCGCTGGCTTACGCGGTGAGCTTTCTCCCGGGCGAGGGTGGCCGCCGCCAGACCGCGTTCTTTATCCTGGGCATCCTTGCGCTGAGCGTGATCTTGAGCTTCTTTGAAGAGTATCGCGCACAAAAAGAGCTGGAGGCGCTGGACAAGCTGCTGGTCTTTAAAGCCACGGCGTTGCGCGACGGCGTTCGTCGGCAGGAGGACGCTGCCGAGGTTGTGCCCGGCGACGTGCTCGTGCTCACGCATGGGCAAAAAGTTCCCGCCGATGCGCGGGTGATCGAATCCCACAGCCTGCGCGCTGACGAATCGGCGCTCACGGGCGAAAGCATCGGCGCGGACAAATCGCCTGAACCGGTTTCGGCGGATGCGCCGCTGGCCGAACGCGCGAGCATGATCTATGGCTCAACCTACATCACACACGGCGCGGGACTGGCCGTGGCCGTGCGCACCGGCATGGCGACCGAGGTGGGACAGATCGCCGCCTCGCTCGATCAGATGGCCGAACGCCCCACGCCATTCCAGGTGGAAGTGCAAAAGATGGCGCGGCAGATGACGTTCATCGTGGGCGGGCTGGCCGCTGTCGTCGCAATGATCCTGCTGTTCGTTCTGCGCGAGCCGCCGGTGGATGTGGCGCTCAACACGCTCAGCCTGGCCGTGGCAACGATACCGGAGAGCCTGCCCATCGTGTTGACCTTTGCGTTGGCCTTGGGCGCGCATCAGATGGCGGCGCGTCACGCCGTCGTGCGGCGACTGTCCGTCGTCGAATCGCTTGGATCGGTGGACACGATTTGCACCGACAAGACCGGCACGCTGACGCAAAACGCCATGACCGTCCAACGTCTGTATGGCGACGGCCAGAGCGTGGCCGCGCCGCAGGGGCGAGTGGACGCGGGGATATTCTTAAAAGTACTGCGCGCGGGCATTTTGTGCAACGAGGCGACGATCGAGGCTGGCGCAACGCCGCAGATCATTGGCGACCCGGTGGACACGGCGATGCTTCGCGCTGCGCAACAGGCTGGCCTGGACATTGAACGGGAACGCGCCG
>CAYHAR010000537.1:0-1769 GCA_964354595.1 uncultured Anaerolineae bacterium
CTTACACCCCTTAAGGGTGTCCTGTCCCCAGGACGCCCTTAAGGGGCGGGGATTTGGCTACTCGAACCAACGCCGGGCGCAAAACCTGCTCGCCAAACTGATATCCCTTTTGCACCTCGGCAATGACCGCGCCTTCTGTGTGCTCCTGGCTCTCTTCGTGCGTCACAGCCTCGTGCCAAGCCGGATCGAACTTGTCGCCAGGCTTGACCTCGATGGGCTTGACGTCCTCGGATTCCAACACGGCCTGGAACTTGCGCTGGATGAGCGTCACGCCGTCCGTCCACGTGTGCTGACGCAAGTCCTCTGGCACGGTCTTGATCGCGCGATCCAGGTCGTCCAACACCGGCAAGAGTTTGGCGATGAGCAAACCGTTCGCCAGTTGCCCGGCTTCGCTGCGCTCTTTCTCAAATCGTTTCCGGGCGTTGGCCAACTCGGCCCGCGCGCGCTGCCAGCCATCAAGATACTCTGCGGCCTGCGCTTTGGCCTTGTCCAGCTCCTCGCGCAGCGCGGACATTTCGTCGGCCGATGTCTCGGCCACGTCAGGTTTTTCTACAGCCTGATCGCCCTGAGACTTGGCCGTGATGATGTCTTCTTTGTCCTGTTCACTCACGCTCCACTACCTCCTGGTGCGAATACAGATCAGAAACCAAATCGCTCATCAGGTCAGATACGTACCGCACGGCGCTAATCGCGCGGTTATACGGCATCCGCGTGGGGCCTAACACGCCCAACGTCCCCGTAGCTTGGTCGGTCACGCCATAGCGCGCCAAGACCAATGAGCAATCGCGCAACTCTCGCCATCGGCCTTCTCCGCCAATCACCACCTGCACGCCGCCGACGTTCGGGCTGAGCGCGTTGGCGAGCACGTCTTCCAGCAAGCTGCTGTGCTCTTCCATCACACGCAGCAACGTTTCCGAATCCTCGCGGCTCTCAAACTCGGGCTGCTTGAGCACTTCGGTCAACCCATCGCGATAGATAGGGCTGGAAGAGCGCGACTCGATCTGCTGCAAAATGTCGGCGATCACGCCCGCGATCTCGGCTTCGAAGGCAGGCAGGTTGGAGCGCAACGCCGCAATCCCTTCGGGCGACAGATTCGCACAAGCATTATTCAATCGGCGCGAAGCTTCGTCCAACGCCTCTTGCGAAAACGCCTGGGCCAATGTGAGCATCTCTTGTTTCACGCCGCCCTCTTGTAGGACGAGGATCAGCAGCACCAGTTGTCCCTGCGTGGAAATCAACTGGAGATGCTTGAAGCGCGCAACGTTAGATTGCGGCGCTGTGATGAGCGCGGCGTTGCGGGCTGTGCGCGCCAACACCGCCGCGGCCAATTTCATCCACTGCTCCACATCTTGCTGCACCTGGTGAAACTGGTGAGCGATCATGCGTTGTTCTGTGGCGGGCAGCTCGGTGTCGCCCATCAGCCGCTCGACGAAATAACGATAGCCCTTGTCGGTGGGCTGCCGTCCCGCCGAGGTGTGCGGATGCGAGAGGTAGCCCATCTCTTCCAGCCGCGCCAGCTCGTTGCGGATGGTCGCCGAACTCACGCCCAACTTGAACCTGTCCGACAGCCCTTTGGAACCGACCGGCGCGGCCGTCGAGACATATTCTCGGACAACCAGGCTCAAAATGATTTGTTGCCGAGAAGTCAATTCTTCCACTGCCTTAGCCCCCCTGCTAACGCATTAGCACTCTCGTCGAGAGAGTGCTAATCAATCGGAAAGAATAATACCACGAAGCAGAATGGCTGTCAAGGAAACCTGTGATCAGTG
>CAYHAR010000538.1:0-1768 GCA_964354595.1 uncultured Anaerolineae bacterium
TCTACTTGACCGGACAGACCAATCACGCTACAATGCCCGCGCGAGGGAGATGAACCCATGAAGCCCAGGTCGAATCTTTGGATTGAAAAAGACGGCGAGGTGGTGTTGAGCCAGTGGCGCGTGAACCTCTTGCGCACGATTGACCAGACCGGCTCGATCAACGCCGCCGCCGAAAAGATGAAAGTGTCGTATCACCGCGCCTGGGAAAAACTCCACGAGATGGAGACGCGCCTGGGCGTGGCGCTCGTCGAAACGCAGACCGGCGGCGTGCACGGCGGCGGCGCGCGGCTCACTCTCGCCGCGCGTGACTATATCGCCCGTTTTGAGCGCTTCTGCCAGGGCATGGACGAGCTCGTCGCGCGCCGCTTTGAAGAAGCGTTTGGCCCGCAGTGACCCCCGGCGTAAAACGTGATATGACGTTTCACGCCTCACTCACAAAAGGATGACTCATGCAACCCAAAATCCAGTTACTCTCGCAAGAAATGGTTGACAAGATACTGTCCGAAGCGTTCACGCTGATGCGCGAGCCAGGCATCAAAGTACAGTGCGACGAGGCGCGGGCTTTGTTGGCCGATCACGGCGCGACGGTAAAAGGCGAGGTTGTCCGCATCCCGGAATCGCTCGCTCGCAAGGCGCTGGCTAGCGTGCCGCACGAGTTTGACTTGTACGACCGCCATGGCCGCGCCTGTGTTCACTATGGCGGCGACGCCGTGCACTTTGACCCCGGCTCGTCGGGCGTTCACATCCTCGATCCAGACACACTGGAGCACAAAAGCTCAATGACGGCGGACCTGGCGCGCATCGTCATGGTGACAGAAGGTCTGTCCCAGTTTGCCGCGCAGAGCACGTCCGTCGTCTGCAACGACGTCGCCCAAGACATTGGCGACATGTATCGCCTGTTCGTCGTGCTCTCGTATTCCAGCAAGCCCATCGTCACCGGCGCGTTCACGTCTCACACCACGCAGGTGATGATTGACATGCTGGCGGCGGTCTCGGGCGGGCGCAAGGCATTAGCCGAGCGGCCTCGCGCGGTGTTTGACGTGTGCCCCTCGCCGCCGCTGATCTGGAGCGAGTTTGGCGCGCAAAACTTGATGGACCTGGCGCGCGCTCGCGTGCCTGCGGAAATCATCTCGATGCCGCTGGCGGGAGCGACTGCGCCCGTGACACTGCTCGGCTCGATTGTCCAGCACGCGGCGGAATCTATCAGCGGCATTGTGATTCACCAGCTTGCGAACGCTGGCGCGCCCCTCGTGTGGGGCGGCGCTCCGGCCATCTTTGACATGCGCCAGGGGACGACGCCGATGGGCGCGGTCGAGACGGCGATGATTGACGCGGCTTACGCGCAGGTCGGCAAGTCGCTGGGGCTGCCCACGCACGGTTACCTGTGCGCAAGCGACGCCAAGGTCGTGGACGCGCAAGCCGGACTCGAATCCGGCGTGACGGCCATGATCGGCGCGCTGGCGGGCCTCAACATGATCAGCGGCGCGGGAATGCTCGACTTTTTGGCGTGCTTTAGCGTCGAAAAATTGGTGATTGACGCCGAAGGCATTGCGATGGCGCAGCGAATGCTGGCGGGCATCGAGCAGCGCACGCCGACGCTGGCGACCGAGATGTTTGCGGGCATTGCTTTCAAGGGCGACTTTCTCAAGCAAAAGATCACGCGGCAACTGTTCGCTCAAGAACAGCACTTGCCGTCGTCCGTGATTGATCGCGGCTCGATCCGCACGTGGCAACAGGGTGGAAGCCTCGATACGTTCGGTCGCGCCAA
>CAYHAR010000539.1:0-1767 GCA_964354595.1 uncultured Anaerolineae bacterium
AAATCATTATACCGCGCCTGCCACAGGGCGGCAACCTGGGAGCGAAAGATGAGCGACAATCCCTATGACATCCAGATCAATCCACTGCTGGTCGTCCTATCCGGGCCTTCGGGCGTGGGCAAGGACACCGTGCTGGCTGGACTCAAATCCGGCCACGGCTTTCACTTTGTGGTGACGGTCAACACGCGCCCCAAGCGGCCCGACGAAGTGGAAGGCGTAGACTATCACTTTATCTCCAAAGAACGTTTTGCCGAAATGATCGAGCAGGACGAGTTGCTCGAGCACGCGGTCGTCTATGGCGATTACAAAGGCATCCCCAAGCAGCAAGTGCGCGACGCGCTGGCTTCCGGCAAGGACGTGCTGATGCGGCTGGATGCGCAGGGGGCGGCGACGGTACGCCGGCTGGTGCCGGAAGCGGTGTTGATCTTTATCACCGCTCCCTCGGAAGAGGAATTGGTCGCGCGTCTGCGAGCGCGCAAGACCGAGCCGCCCGACCAGCTTCAATTGCGTATCGCCGAATCGCGGCAAGAGATGCGGCGGGTGTCCGAGTTCGATTATATCGTCTTTAATCGCGAAGGGGCCGCTAACGAGGCAGTGGACGATGTGCTCGCCATCATCCGCGCGGAGCACTGCCACGTCCACCAACGGGCGGTGAAGCTGTGACCCCATTCGAGCCTGCGCCGCCTCAACCTGTGCGGCTCACTTTGCCATTGACCCGACCTCGCCTGGTGTGGGGCCTGATGGGGATCAACGTTGCAGTGTTCATCGCCGAGATGCTCCTGGGCGGCTCGGAAAACAGTCAGACACTGGTGACGTTGGGCGCCAAGGTCAACGCGCTCATTGTGATGGGCGAGTATTGGCGGCTGGTAACGCCCATGTTTCTCCACATCGGGTTGGCACACATCCTGGTCAACAGCTATGCGCTGTACGCGCTCGGCCCGTACGTGGAGGCGACCTTTAGCCGCGCTCGCTTCCTGGCGATCTATTTGCTGTCGGGCGTGTCCGGCAACGTGTTGAGTTTTGCCTTTACGCCGAACCTTTCAGCCGGAGCGTCCACTGCGATTTTTGGCCTGGTCGGCACGCAACTGGCGTTCTTTTACCGCCAGCGCAAGGCGTTTGGCTCGTTCGGCCGGGCGCGGTTGATGAACATCCTCGGCGTCGTGGCGATCAACGTACTCTTTGGTGTGGTGAACCAGGGGGTGGACAATTTCGGCCATCTGGGTGGATTCATCGCCGGTGTGACGCTAGGGTGGCTGTTGTGCCCGGACTATACAGTCGAATATGGGCTGGATGGGCAGCCACATCTCACCGATCAAAATTCGCTGCGGCGCGGGCTGCCTGGTGTGGCATTGTTTATCGCGCTGCTGGCAGCCGCCGCCGGAGTGACGACGCTCGTACAAGCCAACAGTCCGCAAGTCCAGTTGGAGCGAGGAATAGCCGCGCTTGACCACGGCGACTATGCAGGCGCGCTCCCGTTGCTCGAACAAGCCGCGCGGCAAGCGCCGAGCGATCCAGAGGCGCAATACATGCTGGCTGCCTGCTATTTCAACCTGCGTCGCTACACCGAGGCGGTCCCATTTTTTGAGGCAACACTGCAAATCGCCCCTGATTTTGCCGACGCTCACTTTTACCTGGCGTTATCCTACGCGCAGAGCGGGCGGCGCACGGACGCGGTGACGCACTTGCGACGATACCTCATCCTCGCGCCGACTGACGAAAAGGCCAACCAGGCGCAACAATTGCTCGCCCAACTGGAATAACTGCATC
>CAYHAR010000540.1:0-1766 GCA_964354595.1 uncultured Anaerolineae bacterium
CTTTTCATTTGAGGAAGAACGCGCCACGCGCCGGGGAGGCGCGTGGCGCGTCGTTTATGGCGTCGTCGCGCTCTGTATCCACTGGTTGAACAGCGACCGCACGGTGGCTCTATCGGCCACCGACTCGGCGGCTAGCAGCATCCGCTCCGACGTGGCGATGCCGTAGCGGTTCTGGCGAAAATAGGCCTTGAGGAATGCGTTGAATTTCTCGTCGCCGATGGCCTGGCGCAGCGCCTGGAAAAACAGCGGCCCTTTGCGATACACCACCGCGCTATAGTCATCGCGCGTGAACGCGGACACCGGCTGATCCACTTTTTGATCGCGCCTGTCTCGCACCAGCTTTTGAAAAGCCTCTTGAAACATTTGCGTCAAGAGCCGGTCGGCCACGGCCTTGCCGAAAGTGTCCTCGTAATACAAAACCGTCGAATACCCCGTCAGCGATTCGTCCAGCCAGGGATGGTTCACCTGGTCGTTGCCGACGAGGCTGTACCACCACTGGTGCGCCACCTCGTGCGCCACGACAAAGTCGAAATAGCTGTCCTCGCCGGTTTGCCCATACAGGCTGCTGGCAATGACCACCAGGCCGGGGTATTCAATGCCGCCCGCGCGCGTTCCGGTCTCGACCACGTCTAGCTCTGCAAAAGGGTACGCCCCAAAGCGGCGCGAGTAGACACGCATTGAATCCGAGGCGACCTGCAGCGCGCGCTGGCCGCCCGTCTCGTCGCCAGGCGTATAGAACGAGCGGAGGGTCACGCCCTCTACGGTCTGCGTCACCACGCGATAATCCGCGCTCATCGCCAGCATAAAGTCGCGCATCGGCCCGCTGACGCAATGCCATTCGCCCGCGCCGGGAGACCGGCACGTCCCCGACGTGACGACGACCTGATCCGCCGGCGCGGTGATGCTCACGTCGTACAGCGCCGTTGGGGTGAACGTCTCGTCGCCATATTCGGGCGCGATTTCAATGTGCCAGCCGGTCTCGTCTCGCGCGGGGATGACCGGGTAAAAGTCCGGCAGCGTGGTCACGCCGTTGAGGGCGCCGAACATGGCATACCCCGCCGTCGGATCGCGCGGAATGCCGACGCTGAAATCCAACGTCAGGTCTGTTGATGCGCCGGGCGCAAGCGTCACCGGGACTAGAAGCGCCGTGCCGCGCTGGTCGAGCTGAATCGCCACGGGCTGACCGCTCACCAGCACGCGCGTCACCGTCATCGCTCCGCCAAAGCCCGGCGCAGACGGGAACAGGCGAAAATAGATTTCGCTCAATGGAGCGGCGCTCGCGTTCGTGTAATGGACCTGCTCGCGCCCGTCGGCCTGCAGCGCGTCGAGGTCAACCGCCAGCGTGATGGAATAACGCGGCGCGTCGCTCAGGCCGCTCACGTCGGCGGCGAACTCGGGTCGCATCGCCGGGCGATACAGCGCCGGGTCAAAGCCGGTCGGCGGCGCGGCGGTCGGTGGCGCCACGGTCGGCGTGGAGGTCGCGCTGACCGGCGGCGTCGTCGGGCGAACGAGTGTAGCGGGCGGCGCGGACGTAGCGACCGGTGTTGGGGGCGCGCACGCCGGCAAAATCGCCAACAACATGATCACGCAGAATGGTTTTCTCATAGGCGCTCCCTCTGAGAGACTGTTTGAAAAATGCTCTCCATCTGTTATCTGTTGCGGCCATCATGGATACCGCGGGCGAATTCGTAGAGGCGACTCTTGTGGTCGCCCGCTGTGGGCAGGCACAAGGCCTGCCCCTACGGCGAATGCCAATTTGCCAGCGG
>CAYHAR010000541.1:0-1755 GCA_964354595.1 uncultured Anaerolineae bacterium
CTCGACCCTGAATCACACCTCCCCCCCGCCTCTCCACTCCCCCGAAAACAGCCACATCGCCAGCGTCCCCAGCCACTCGAACACCCGGCCCGCCCACCCAAAAGCCGCAATCAGAATGCCCAGCAGCGCCGGGCCGACCCATCCGATGGTGAGTGTCCCCTCGTCAATGATCGCGTCCAGGTTGCTCGCCCCGCTTCGCGTCGGCGTGGCCACGCTTCGCAGCGCGCGCGGCGTGGGGCTGGGCGGCACCAGCCGCGTGGGGGTGGGCCAGGGCGCGGCGGTCTCTTGCGGCTCTGCGCCGGCCCCCCAAAGCGCGGCCGCGGCCTGGAGAATGATCTCGCCGTTGACGCACCCCACGTTTTAGTAACGGACGTACAGCGTGTATTCCCCGCCGGGCATGTGGTCGTATTGCGCCACGTACTCACCTCCGTCGCCATAGGGCAGCGGCATGCTGCTCAAAGGTCACAGCACGACCACCGCCACCAATGGTATACCGGCGTCCGGCAAAAGGGCAAATCACACATTCACGTTGAGCGCGCTGCCCGACTCGTATCGCCGCAAGCCCGCGTAAAAGACGAGCCGCATCAACAGCGTGATCCCGATCGCAAACGCCATCAGCCCCGCCAGCGCCCTCCAATCCATCTGCCGCACTGCGTCCAGCGGAATCGCGCCGACGAACGCCGCCGGGATGAGGGTGAGCATGATGAATCGCACCACGCCCTCAAAGATGTCGCGGGGATACAAGGCCAGCGTGAGGATGGCGTTTTGCGCCTGCATCGCCAGGGCCGACGCGTTGATAGGTCGTGGGGCCGTCAAGGTTGATCATGTGAGCCTCTTATTCGGACCTTGGCAAGACAAGTGTCATTCGGTATATCTCGCGGCGCGGCCAGCCGGATTCTTGTGTCACCTGACGCACCGCCTCTTTGCGATCCATGCCGCCGTCCAGCATCTCTTTCAGTGCGCGGCGGACGCGTTCCTCATCCCATGTCGTTGATGCTTCTGGCGCTCCGCCGATGACGAGCGTCACTTCGCCGCGCACCTCGCCATGCGCCTCCGGCGCAAAATGCTGCCGCGCAGTGGAGACTGTGCCTCGATAGATTTCTTCGTGCAGCTTGGTCAGCTCACGTGCCACGGCGACGGGCCGGTCGCCCAACACGGATTCCACGTCGGCCAGGCAATCGGCCAGGCGATGCGGCGCTTCGTAGAGGACGAGCGTGCGTCGCTCAACGGCAACCTCTTGCAATGCGCGCCGTCGCTCGGAGGCTTTGCGCGGCAGAAAGCCGAGAAACACAAAGCTATCCGTCGGCAGGCCAGAGACGACCAGCGCCGTGATCGCCGCCACCGGCCCCGGAATCGGCGCGACGAGGAAGCCAGCGTGAATCGCCGCGCGAATCAGCTCATAGCCCGGATCGGAAAGCCCCGGCATTCCCGCTTCGGAGACGAGCGCCACGTCGCCGCGCTGCAGCGCCTCCAGGATCGCCTCGAGCTTGGTCAGCTTGTTGTGCTCAAAGTACGAGGTCAGCGGGGTGTGGATGTCGTAGCGCGCAAAAAGCGCGCGGGTCTTGCGCGTGTCTTCGGCGGCGACGAGCGAGACCTCGCGCAGCATACGCAACGCGCGCGGGCTGAGGTCTTCCAGGTTGCCAATCGGTGTGCCGACGACGTAGAGGGTGCCCATAGTAGGGATTATAACATCAGGCGCAATATTTCAAGCCTGCGACTTGGCCTGCACGCGAGCCTGAAACTTGACCAGATTGA
>CAYHAR010000542.1:0-1753 GCA_964354595.1 uncultured Anaerolineae bacterium
AGTGGTTTGGGCGATGCGCACAGATGTTTTACCGCTACTTTTTGAGAAGATACGTCCAGAGCATTGATTACACAAAGGATTGTACCGCCCTCAAATGAGGCGTGCCTGTGCGAAAACTGAGGAGATGCTGAGAGAATGAAGAACACCATTGCCCAAACCCATCTGCCCGGCTATAATTGGCTGCGTTCAACTTGAGGAGGACTAGCCATGAAATGGTTCCGGATGACGCCGGTCGCGCTGGTCTGCGCCGCGCTGATCGCGCTCACACTTACGCCGTTTGCTTCCCACGCCCAGACCCCCGGTCAGAACCTGCTGACCGACGGCGACTTTGAAGCGCTCACTTGGCGTGCGCAGGATGGCATCGGCGAGTTGGTGATAGCGCCCGGCTGGCGTGCCTGGTATGTGGACATCGGCCAGATACGGCCCTACGTCAAACAGCCCAGCAACTGCGACACCTCTGACCGCGCCTGCTACTGGATGCGGCCCGAGTTCAACTCGGCTGACTTTGCTGCATTTCCAAATCGTGTCCGCAACGGTTTCAAGGCGCAAAAATACTTTTCCTATGGACGCATGCATGAGGCCGGGTTGTACAAGCAGGTCGTCGGGATCCAGCCGGGCGCGACGCTGCGCTTTTCCATCTTTATGCAGGCCTGGCAGTGCTCCAAGCCCGAAGCCTGCGGCGAGAACGGCAGCCGCTCCGATGCGCCCGCCGAGATGCACCTGCGCGTGGGAATTGATCCGTATGGCGGCCGTGATCCCTTCAGCGCCAACGTCGTCTGGTCGCCGGAAAAGCCCGCGTTCGATCATTGGATTCAGTTCTCAGTCCAGGCTCAAGCCAAAAGCAGCGCCGTCACCGTGTTCACTCACTCGCGCGCGGAATGGGATTGGCCACGCGTCAACAACGACGTGTACCTGGACGATGCGAGCTTGACGGTCGTGGACGAGGGAACCGCCCTGCCCGGCGCCATGCAACCAACCGGTACACCTGAATCAACGCTCACACCGGCCCACACCCCAACACCGCGCGCGGATGGCGCCATCGTCCACATCGTCGGGCCGAGCGACACACTCTATAGCATATCACTCCAATATGGTGTGTCGTATGATGATCTGTTTCAACTGAACAACCTCAGCCGGACGTCCATCTTGAATATTGGACAACCCATCGTGGTGAAAGCCGGCATTGGGACCGTCGTTCCGTCAAGCACACCTCTTGCCACAAGTACACCCGCCAAAGAAACGCCGACGCTCGCACCCACTCTCGCACCGACCGTCACACGAACGCCGTTGCCGCCGGCTGCCGCGCCGACCGACGCAGCTCAACCCGTTCAGCCCGCGCAAGATCGCTCCAACACAACTCTGATCTTGATCGCCGTCGCCATCGTGATAGTGGTCGTAGCCGCCATCGTCGCCCTCCGGCGCAGGCGGTAACGCAAAAAGCACAGCCCCGCTCGAAATTGAGCGGGGCTGTCTAGAGCAGGGCAGGCCCCGCTCTCTGGTTGGTATGGGCCGGGCGCTCGTCCCCAGGGCACCCTTGAGGGGTGTGATGAGCCGCGCCCGGCCTTACCCCGTGGCCGATCCTACTGGGTGAGAGTCGGAGCCGCCTGCGGAGAAGTATTGCCGTTCTGATCCCCCGGCCCCGGTCCGCGCATGCCGCCAGGCACGCCAGGCCCGCCACGTCCGCCCGGCCCGCCAAGCCCACCCGGCCCGCCGCGCATCCCGCCAAAGCCGAATCCAGGCCCGTAAGGCTCGG
>CAYHAR010000543.1:0-1750 GCA_964354595.1 uncultured Anaerolineae bacterium
TCCACCAACACCTCGACCGCTTGGTTGAGCAGCCGCGCGTTGATCTCGCCGACGATGCGCTCTTGCAAATCTTCAATCGCTTTGCGGCGGCGTTCCTTTTCTTCCGGCGGCACGTCGTCCGGCATGGTGCGCTGCGCCAGCGTTTGCGGGCGGGGGCTGTACTTGGCAATGTGCGCCACGTCGAGCCGCAGTTCTGCCAGCAGATCACACGTCGCCAGAAATTGCGCCTCTGTCTCGCCGGGAAAGCCCACGATAATGTCCGTCGCAATCGAGCCACCCGGTAACTTGCGCCGGATACGCTCGACCAATCGCCGATAGTCGTCGGCGGTGTAGCCGCGCTTCATCCGCGCCAGCACCTCGTCATCGCCTGCCTGCACCGGGACCTCAATGTGCTCGCACACCTTGGGCAATTCCGCCACCGCGTCCAACAACTCGTCCGTCATCCAGTTCGGATGGCTGGTCAAGAACCGAATCCGCTCCAGCCCTTGCATTTCATTCAGTAATCGCAGCACATCCACCAGCGGCGTCTCGCTTTGAAATTTGAAATTTGAGAGAGATTTGAGATCATAGCCATAGCGGTCTACAATTTGCCCGAGCAGTGTGATCTCTTTGACTCCTTGCGCGGCGAGCGACCGCGCCTCGGCCATGATCTCGCCCACGCTGCGGCTGCGCTCCACGCCGCGCCGGAAGGGGATGATGCAAAACGCACAGGCGTGCGAGCAGCCCAGCACAACCGGCACGTGCGCTGCGACGAGCTGGCCGCGCTGATGCAGCGGCAACACGATCTCGTAATCCTGCGCGGCGAACCGTTGCGCCACCTCGGCTTGGTCGAGCGCCAGCCCTTCTCGTTGGCGCAGAAATTCGATCATCGGCGTTGGATCGCTGGGAGGCGCAAACACATCCACCCAGGAGAATTTTTCCTTCAGCTTGCGATTGTCTTTGATGCCCACCAGACAGCCCATCACGCCAATGACGACTTGGCGTTTGTCTTTCAGCGGGCGGAGCGATTGCAGATAGCTGTACGCTCTATCTTCCGCGCTCTGGCGGACGACGCACGTGTTGAGCACGATCACGTCCGCGTCGGCAACGCGCGGCGTGTGTTCCAGTCCCAGCTTTTCAAACGCCGACTCGAGCCGTTGCGAGTCGGCGACGTTCATTTGACAACCTTCAGTCCACACGTGATACTTCATCAGAAAGCAACCTCATGCGCCCAACCGCTGAATGAGCAATGTGGCAACAGCGCGATGGAGTGAAACGGGGATGAATGCTTGCAGGCGGTCAGCCCGTGATCTCGTCCAGGCTGGAGTGAATCTCGGCAAAGGCTTGGATGCCCAACAAAGCTGCCACTTTGGCTTGATGCGGGTTCATGCCGACGATGCACAATCGCCGTTTGTCCCGATGAGCGCGCAACGCAATCGAGGCGACGACGGCGAATCCGCTGCTGGTGACGTAGTCGCAGCGCTGCAGGTTCAAGACGGCCATCGCGTCCGGCTCCGCGATGGCCTGCTCGTAGGCCTGCTCCAGCGGTTCTGCTGTCGCCGCCGTCAAGTCGCCGTCCAAATCAATGACGCGCAATTTACCGCGCTGTCGGAACGTGATCTTGAGCTTGTCGCGCATGATTCTCCCCGCGTGGCGCTAAAAAACAAGGGCTGACCGTGAATGCGATCAACCCTGTGAGCGGGCGACGGGATTCGGACCCGCGACTTTCTCCTTGGCAAGGAGACGCTCTACCACTGAGCCACGCCCGCGT
>CAYHAR010000544.1:0-1749 GCA_964354595.1 uncultured Anaerolineae bacterium
GGCGTGGGCGGCACCGCGCCCAGGCCGATAAAGCTGAGCGCGGCAATCGTCAAGATGGCGCTGCCCGCGTCCAGCGAGGCCTTGACAATGATCGGCGCGAGCGTGTTGGGGATGATGTGGCGAAGCAGGATGCGGGTATCGGAAGCGCCCAGCGTCCGCGCCGCTTGTACGTAATCGTCGTTCTTGACGCTGAGCACCTGCCCGCGCATCAGCCGGGCATATTCAGGCCACCACACCAGGATCATGGCGATCAGCGCATTCTTCAAGCTGGGGCCGAGCGCCGCCGCAATCGCCAGAGCCAGCACGATGGACGGAAAGGCCAGCGTGATATCGGCCAGGCGCATGATGAGCAAATCAAACAGGCCTCCGATATAGCCGGCCAGCGCGCCAACCAACGCGCCCACCAGCGTGGCGAATAGAATGACCAACAATCCCACCGGCAGCGAAATGCGTGCGCCATACACCACCCGGCTGAACACGTCGCGCCCCAATTCGTCCGTGCCAAAGAGATGCTGAGCCGAAGGCGGGCCGAGGCGATCTTCGATCTTTTGCGCCAGCGCATCGAAAGGCGCAACGATGGGCGCGGCGATGGCGACCACAGCCCAGATTAAGATGATGGTCGCGCCGACCATCGCCATGCGATTGCGAACCAGCGTGCGCAGGCTGCGCCGCCAGGGAGATTCGGGAGTAGCCGCAAGAGTGGTGGTTTGCGCCATGAGCTATTCCTCCCGAATGCGCGGGTCAATCACGCCGTACAAAATGTCCACGACGAGATTGATCAGGATGTAGATGACGGCGATGACCAGCGTCGTGCCCAGGACGGCGGGATAGTCCAGGTTCGCCGCCGATTCGACGGCGTAGCGCCCAATGCCCGGCCAGGCGAAAATCGTTTCGGTCATGATCGCCCCGCTCATCAGCCCGGCAAAGGCCAGGCCCATCACCGTCAGCGTGGGAATAAAAGCGTTGCGCAGCGCGTGCGCCAGGATCACGGTTCGCTCGTGCAACCCCTTGGCGCGCGCCGTGCGAATGTAATCCATGCGCAGCACCTCGAGCAGCGACGAGCGCGTGATGCGCGAGATTTGCGCCAGCGTGAACCAGCCCAGGATGATCGAGGGCAAAATCAAGTGCTGCAACGAGTTGGTAAAGGCGCTCATGTCATTCGCCAGCAGGCTATCCACCAAATACAGCCCGGTGACAAAAGCCGGGGCGACCATGCGTGTATCAATGCGGCCAGGCCCCGGCAAAAGTTGCAGTTGGTAGTAAAACAGAAACAAGACCATCAGCCCGGACCAGAACGGCGGCATGGACGCGCCCAAGAGCGAAATGAGCCGGGCGACGTGGTCAATCCACCTGCCTGACTTTAGCGCCGCTACGATCCCCAGCGGCAGCCCCAAGGCGAAAGCAAAGAGCAGAGAAGCTGTCCCCAGCTCTACCGTAGCCGGCAGGAATTGCGCCAGGTCTTGGGCCACCGGGCGCTTGGTCTTGAACGAGACACCCAAATCGCCTTGGGCCAGATTCCAAAGATAATAGAGATACTGCTCGGGCAGAGACCTGTCCAGTCCCCACTTTTGGATCGCGGCGTTGACAATGTCGGGCTTGTCCAGCGCCTTTTCGCCGACAATGATCACCAGCGGGTTGACCGGCACCATGTGAGAGACGATAAAGGTGATCAGCGTGACTCCGATGATCATGGGGATGACGAGCAACATGCGGCGGATAATGTGGGTTGATAGGCCCATCCTGATCTCC
>CAYHAR010000545.1:0-1745 GCA_964354595.1 uncultured Anaerolineae bacterium
CGATTCGAGAACCGGGAAATAACACAGGCCGGCCGTTCCAGGGCCAGTGTGGACGCCCAACGCCGGGGAAAGCTCGGCGATGAGCGACTCGACGCACGTCAGGCGCCCCTCGACAAGCTTTTTGATTTTCTCCGCTTCTTCTTGCGCCGCGGCGTGAACGTAGGCAATCTTGATCCGGCCCAACCTGCCCACGGCCGACTCGACCATGTCCGCCATCATCTGATAAGCCCGGGTGCGGCTGCGCGCCTGTCCCAAAGGCACAATCACACCGTCTTGCATGCCGATGAGGGGCTTGATGTTCAACAACGATCCCAGCAGATGCTTGGCCTTGCCGATTCGCCCGCCCATGTAAAGATACTTGAGGGTGTCCGCCGTCTGAATCATGCGAGAGACCGGCACCATTTTCTTCACGAGGCCAACAATGTCGGCCAGTGATTTGCCGGCCACGGCGGCCCGCGCCGCCTCGATCACCATCCAGCCCTGACACATGGACACGTTCAACGTGTCAATGACCTCTACGCGCAAATCAGGAAGAACCTCGCGGATCACAGATTTCGCGGCCATCGCGGCCTGATAGGCCCCGCTGCCTTTGGAGGTCATGTGGATGCTGACGATCTCGCCGACGCCTTCTTCCTCGGCCAGAGCTCTGTACAGGGTGACATAGTCGCCGGGTCCGGGGCTGGCGGTCTTGGGCAATTCTTGGGCAGTCGGCAGCCATTGGTAAAAAGCATCCCGCTGGATGCTCACCAGGTCCCTCAACACTTGTTCTCCTCGATGGACATAGTAAGGCACCCAGCGGATGTGAAGCGATTGGATGAGCGATTCCGGGATGCTGGCGGCGCTATCGGTCACGACGGCTACGTTCGGCACGGCGCACTCCTTGTGATCTGCCTGGCTCTCGGCCTTGGCAACACTGACGGGAATGGCGCGTCAGTCAACTTTTACACGGCGCCTAGTTTACCACCGATGCAATAAACTGGCTAGAGACGCAAGCCGGCCTCAATCTAATTCATAACAAAAAACGCCCCGACCTGCGAGGCGTTTTTCACGGTTTTCGATCTTACGATTGCCCGTCCATCACCTTCATCAGCTCTTTCACGAACATTGGCTCGGGCACAGCGCCTTCGACGTGGATCGTCTCGTTGATAACAGTGCGCGGCACGCCATACACCTGGTACTTGTTCGCCAGGTGCGGGAACTCGGTCGCCTCGACCATGTCCGCGCGAATCCAGTCGCTTTCCATCGCCAACCGGTGCGCGAGCACCACGGCTCGCGTACAGTACGGTCAGGTGGGGGTGACGTACACCTGGATGTGAACCGGCTGGTTGATCTTGGCGACGGCGGCTTTGGTTGCATCAGACAGCCCCGACTCGCCTTTCGAGACAGCCACGAGGTCGTCCATCAGCGAGCTGAACTCGTAGCCGGATGGGATGCCATAGAAGCGGATGCCATAGTCCTTTGCGCCGACGACGGCAAACGCCGGAATCTTGTCCACCTGGTACGCCCCGACGGCGTCGCCCTCGGCGACGAAATCGTGGACCTCGACGTTGAGCTTGCCCGCCGGGGCCAGCGCGGCGATTTCCTCAATCAGCCCGCGGGTCTCGGCGCAGAACTCGCATTCCAGCGCGTCGGCTCCCTGAGTGAACATGACCAGCTTGACCGGCCCGGCCATCGCTTCCAGGGCCTTGCGCACTTGAGCTTGAATCTTGGTGTCGAGCAGCGGCATATTGACCTCCTTTTCCTCT
>CAYHAR010000546.1:0-1739 GCA_964354595.1 uncultured Anaerolineae bacterium
GAGGTCGGCGATGTTGTTGCTTTTGACGGCAGATGTGGCGATCAAGGGTAACTACTCAGGCTGGAAAGATTCCAACAGGATGTTTCTGGCGCCTTTCGCCGAAGGCGTGTGAATCCTGTATATCCTGTTAAACCGGCTGAGCAGTTACGATCGAGGCGCAATAACTGGATTTCGCAGCACGCCGATACCTTTTACCTCGACTTCAACCACGTCACCAGCCTTGAGTGGGCCGACGCCGGCGGGCGTGCCGGTCATGATCATGTCGCCGGGCAGGAGGGTCATCGCGGCGGTGATATAGGCGATGAGCTGGGCGGGGGGAAAGAGCATCTCGCGCGTGGAGGCCATCTGCCTCGTCGCACCGTTGACGCGACACGCGATGCCCAGATCGCAAATTTCTTTTGGCCGCAGGTGCGTGACGATCCACGGCCCCAGCGGGCAGAACGTGTCAAAGCTCTTGGCGCGCGCCCATTGCCCGTCGCTTTTCTGCAAGTCGCGCGCGGTCACGTCGTTGCCGCACGTCACGCCCAGGACGTACTCCCAGGCTTTTTCTTCGGGCACGTTCCTGGCGCGCTTGCCGATGACCAAGACCAGTTCGCATTCGTGCTCGACCCGCTGAGAGAGCGGTGTCAACACGATAGGCTCGTCCGGGCCGATGACGGCGCTGGGCGCTTTGAGGAAGAGCAATGGCTGTGTGGGCACGTCGGCGCCGTGCTCCCGCGCGTGCTCGGCATAGTTGCGGCCCAACGCCACGATTTTGCCCGGCGTAACCGGCGCGAGCAGTTTCACGTCCTCCAACGCGCCGATCTTGACGCCTGTGTGGAATTGTCCGAACACGTCGCCTTCCAGCGCATAGACGATGTGGTTTTCGACCAGGCCATAGGCCGGGCCGGTCTGGGATTGATAACGAATGAAGATCATGTGCTTCGCCTTGCTATTTGTGGCCGATACGGATGTGACCAGGCTGTGTGACGACAAAAGCGCCGACAAGCTGCTCGCCTTGTTCTCGCACAACTTGCCTGATGGCTTGAACCAAAGTCTGGCGGGCGTTGCCGGGGAAGCGAATCAGAATAACGCCGGGCGATTCAACGTGACTGACGAAAACCAGCCAGCCAAAATCCTTGTCCTCCGTCAATAGGACACGTTTTTCACGGTGAGCTTGCTCGATCAACTCGCTGTCATCGGAGCGGCGCGTGACTTCGCTCACGGCAAACACATCGTATCCGTCTGCTCGCAAAGCGCGCACGACAGCAAAATCACAACTCTCGTCGGCAAGAAACCGCAGGGTAGAAGAGTCCATCAGGCCGGTTGCAGCAGAATGGTTTCGTGGGATAGAGAATCAGCAGCGTACGTGAGCGCGGCTCGGATATCCGCTCTCGACAGGCGCGGATAGGCGTCCAGCAATTCAGCCTCTGTCGCTCCTTCGCTGAGTTTGCGGATAACAAGCTCTACCGGAATGCGAGTCCCGCGGATCACGGGCTTGCCTAGCATGACAGCAGGGTTGATCTCAATACGATCTGTCGCCATACGTCACTTCTCCTCGACAAGGTGTTGAGATTATAGCACAGCTACCCACTTGCCGCCTTCCGCCGATTCGGCCACCGCATCCAAAATGGCCTGCGCCGCTGCTCCGTCGTGAAAATCCGGCGAGACGGCGCCGCCTGTGCGAATGGCCGCAAAGAATGGATCGGTCAGGCGGCGATGGGCCTCGTTGCGACCGGCCTGATTATCGGTTGTGTTGA
>CAYHAR010000547.1:0-1731 GCA_964354595.1 uncultured Anaerolineae bacterium
ATGAGCGATAGCCCAGCCCCGCTTCCCCACCACAAACCTGGGGCTGGGCGTATCATTTTACGCTGCCTCGGTTATCTGCGCCCCTACGGGCGATTGATGATCGGCGCTTACCTGGCCTTGTTGGGCATCAATGCGCTGGCCGTGACGATTCCTCAATTCATCCGCTGGATCGTGGACTGGGGCATTCGCGGCCAGGACATTAGCCGGCTGGGAGCATCCGTTCTGGGCTTGTTGGGACTGACGCTCGTCAAGGGTGGGCTGACGTTTTGGCAGGGGCGGTGGACCGAGACCGCTTCCCAGAGCGTGGCTTACGACCTGCGCAATGCGATCCATCGCCAGCTTGCGGCCCTCTCTTTTTCGTACCACGACCGCGCCGAGACCGGCCAGCTCCTCTCTCGCGCCGTGCAAGACGTAGACCGCATCCGCTTTCTGACCGGGCGCGCCTTTCTGCGCCTGACAGATGGCACGGTTTTGCTGTTAGGGACGGCCGCTATATTGATTGCGATGAATCCCCGCCTGGCCGTGCTGGCGCTCTGCACGATGCCATTCCTGGGCTATCGCGCGTTTCGCTTTGGCCGGCGCCTCCGCCCGCTTTCCCTGGCGATTCAACAACAGTTGGCCGTGCTGACCACGCGATTGGAGCAGAACCTGCGCGGCGCGCGTGTCGTCAAAGCCTTTGCTCAAGAGAAATCAGAGATCGCCCGGTTTGACCGCGAGAACGACCGCTGGTTCGATCTCTCGGCTCGCTCGGCTCGCCTTGAGGCTTTTAATGAGCCTTTGATTGATCTGATCGCCAATGCCGGGACAGTATTCATCATCGGCTATGGCGGCTGGCTGGTCATTCGCGGCCAACTGACCCTGGGCGAGCTGGTGGCCTTTACCACTTATCTCGCTCAGTTGGTCCAGCCTGTGCGCCGCCTGGGCACGATCATTCCCGCCATCACGCAGGCAGTGGCTTCGGGCGAGCGCATCTTTGAGATTCTGGATACCGTGTCAGAGGTGCAAGACGCCCCCGATGCGATCCCGCTGCCGGCGGTGCGCGGCCACGTGCACTTTGAGCGCGTCTCGTTTGCCTACTTTGGCCGCCACCGGGTTCTCGCGGTGGTCACTTTTGAGGCGCTGCCCGGCCAGGTCATTGCGCTGCTAGGCGCGGCAGGCTCCGGCAAGTCCACCATCATCAATCTCATCCCGCGCTTTTACGACCCAACGGAGGGCCGCATCCTGATTGATGGATATGATACCCGCTGCGTGACGCTCAATTCTCTGCGAGACCAGATTGGCATTGTTCTGCAAGAGACGACGCTTTTCGCCGCCACCATCCGCGAGAACATTGCTTTCGGTCGGCCCGACGCTACCGAGGAAGAAATTGTAGAGGCCGCCCGCGCCGCCCAGGCGCATTCCTTCATCGTCGAGACGCCGAACGGCTACGATACGCTGGTGGGCGAGCGAGGCATTACGTTTTCCGGCGGACAGCGGCAGCGCGTCGCCATCGCCCGCGCGCTGCTCAAAGACCCGCGCATCTTGATCCTGGACGATGCGACTTCTAGCGTGGACACGGAAACGGAACGGTTGATCCAGGTGGCGCTCGAGCGGCTGATGCGCGGGCGCACGTCCTTTGTCATCGCTCAACGCCTGAGCACACTGCGCCTGGCCGACCTCATCCTGGTGTTGGACAAGGGACGCATTGCCGCGTCGGGCACGCACGAGCAGCTCTTGCGCACATCCGGCCTG
>CAYHAR010000548.1:0-1725 GCA_964354595.1 uncultured Anaerolineae bacterium
ACCAAACTCTTTACGCCGCAGCCACTCAATCCGCGCTCCGACCTGCCTACGATTCTTTACATCGGCACGCTGGCCGATTGGCAAGGGCTGGACGTGCTCATTGAAGCTATGCCTGCTATTTTAGCACAATATCCGGTTCGGTTGCGAATCGTCGGGCGCGGGCGCGGACGGCAGCGCAAGGATTTGCAGAAGCGCATTCGCAAACTGGGATTGGAAGGTTCCATTTCGATAGAGCCGGCGTCGCCGCATCACGAGATGCCCGCGCTGATTGCACAGGCCGACGTGTGCGTCGCGCCGCTCGCCTACAACGACCGCAACGTGACGCAAGGCTGTTGCCCGATCAAGGTCATCGAGTACATGGCTTGCGCGCGGCCTGTCGTTGCGTCCAACCTGCCGGTCGTGCGCGAGATGGCTCGCGACGACGCCGATGCGCTGCTCTTTACGCCGGACGATCCCGCCGACCTGGCGCGCTGCGTCCTGGCGATTCTGAACGACGCGTCGCTCGCGCAGCGGTTGGCTGATTCGGCGGCAAAGCGCGCGCGCAAGTTCAGTTGGCATGAGGCGCAAAAGCGACTCGTTAGAGTATATGAGCAGTTAATCCGTGATGCGTAAAGCCTCACGTATCACGCGCCGGTAGATTTCCAGGTTGCATTCGAGTTCCTTCTCCGGCGCATAATCGGTCGTGACTGTTGCTCGCGCCGCGTGACCCAGTTGCGCGCGGCGAGATGGATCGTCCGACAATTCAAGTATGGCATCGGCCAGCGCCGAAATGTCGCCGCGTGGGACAAGCACGCCGTTTTCGCCGTGACGCAAAACGTCCAGCATCCCGCCAACGTTGGAGGCGACGATAGCCCGCTCGCACGCCATACCTTCCAAAAGCGCATTGGGCATTCCATCCCGCAACGAGGGGATGACGAACACGTCGGCCAGGCGATAGTACGCGGGCAGTTGCTCGTGTGCCACGTTGGGCACGACGCAGACATTGAGCGTGGGGTTCTGACGCTGAAAGACTTGCAGGATGGGCTTATCATCTTTGCGCACGCCGCCGACCAGGAGCAGGGTAGGGGGCGCGTTGTGGTGAACACATACTCGCGCGAACGCGGGCAGCAGGACAGTCAAGCCTTTTTTCTGCCGCGCCTCGCCGACGAATGCGATGACAGGCGCATCGCCCAGGCCCAAGGATGCTGCCAGCGCCTCATCGCGCGGGCCGGATGTATAAAGTTTCGTATCTACACCATTAGGAATGAAATGCGCTTGGCGTCCCGGCGCGAGCGCGCGGGCTTTGCGGCAGAGGTCGGTTGTCACGGCGGTGACGGCGTCTGCATTTTGCAAAGCCCAAGAAATCTGCGAAAATTGACCTGGGTCGAACGCGGCGCGGTCGAGGTCGTTGCCGCGCGCGCTGATGACCGACGGCACGCCCAGGTAGCGCGCAGCGGTCACCGCGACGAACGCCGGCTGCGCGACGTACAGGGCATGAATCACGTCCAAGCGATGTGCGGCGTGGAGCACGACGATGTGATCGAACCAATCGGCCAGCGTGTCGTCCGCGCGGCGATGCACGCCGATGCGATGGACAGTCACGCCGTCGTCGCTGGATGGGGTGATGCTTCCCGGCGCAACGGACGCGGTTGGCGCGCTGACGCAGACGGTGTGGCCGGCTTGGGCCAGCCCGTGCGCCAATCGTCGCGTGGACACGGCCAGTCCGCCCACGTCAGGCGGGTATTT
>CAYHAR010000549.1:0-1722 GCA_964354595.1 uncultured Anaerolineae bacterium
CACCAACACGGGCGCAAAGGCGTTCTTGATGAGCCGCGCCCAGATGCCATTGCGGCCTTCTTGCTGCAAGGTGAACAGTCGGCGGTAAAGCGCGTCCAACGCTGTGTCGGTCATGGACTCGGTCACGCTCAGTTCGCGACGGGCGCGGGCCATGAATTCTTCCGGCTCGTAGCCGTCGCGCGCGCAACTGCCCATGAGCGCGGAAAGCATCCCCATCTCTCCGGCAGCGATGGTCTCGCCGGGGATGTCGAAATCGCCGACGACGGTGTGCAGGCGGTAGCTGCGCCCAAACATGTCGGCCTGCTCGGTGGGCGTGAGGATGCTGTCGCACATGTAGACGGGCAAGTCCACCGGCCCGCGCCGGTAGCGCAGCAGGTCGCCCAACGCCAGCAGGTAATTGGTGCGCGCGGCAATCACGCTGAGCGGGTTCAGGTCAAAGCCAACAATGTTGTGGAGCGCGGCGTCGAGCACGTCGGCGGGCGGGATGAGGTGGTCGGCGGCGTACTGGCGCAATCGCTTGAGCGCGAGAATGGGGAATGTGCCGCTGCCGCAGCCGGGGTCGAGCAGGCGCTTGTCGAGCTCGCCCTTGTAGCCCACCTGGTTGAGTAGTCTTTCGGCCAGCCAGTCGGGCGTGTAATACTCGCCCAGGTCGTGGCGCAGTTTGCGCGGCACGAGGTACTGGTAAAGCTTTTTGAGCAGGTCGCGGGTGTGCTCGGTTTCGAGCGTCGCCGTCGCCGGTTCAAAGTCGGCCAGTGTGCGCGCCATCTGGCGAATGCCGTCCGTCAGCTTGTCGCTCCACGCGTCGAGATACCAGCCAAAGAAATCGCCTTCCAAAAAGTTGTTGATGCCCAAGAGCGCGAACGTGCCGCCGTTTTCCAGGTTGGTCAGCTCGCGGCACAAGGCTTCATCGGGCAAGGCGGGCAAGCTGGAGACAAAGGAACTGACGAGTGCACCGCTTTGCAGTGAGGCTAACTCAACCGCAATGAATTTGATGAGCAGCGCATAGTAGGTGTGAACGGCGAAAAAGAGCGGCTTGAGTAGGGGCGCACCCTTGTGGTCGCCCTTGGGTAAGGGCGCACCCTTGTGGTCGCCCTTGGGTAAGGGCGCACCCTCGTGGTCGCCCTTGGGTAAGGGCGCACCCTCGTGGTCGCCCTTAGGGTAAGGACGAGCCTTACCCCTACCGGGCTGGCTCACCATGCGATAGAGCGCGGCCAGTTCGAGCGCGTCCTTTTCCGCGTCGCCCAACTCTTGGCCATAGACAATGCCAAAGATGCGATCCCATTCGGCAAACAGAGTGGACACGCGGGGATGGTCGCGGTGCGCCTGAAAGGCGGTGTACAAGAGGCTGACGAGATTCGGGGCAATGTCGCCCTGCGGGCCAAAGTCGGCCGCCAACGCTTCGGGTGTGAGCGGCTTGCGAGACAGCGAACGAAGGTAGAGCAACAGCAATTCGATGCTCTCGCGTCCCACCGGAACCGGCCCGACGACTTGCAAGCTGCCTGTGTGCCCTTCGATCTCGATCAAGCTCATCTGGCTGCCGGGCAAGGGTGGAGCGGGCAGTTCGCGCTTGCGCCCCCTGGCCGAGTAGCGCAGGAACATGATCTGCTCGCCGTCCAGCCCGATGCCGATCATTTTCTCTAGCGCCTCGGCTTGTTTGGCCGAGCTTCCGGCGCTGTGCGCCTGGTCGGTGAGGTATTTGCCGATTTGCGCGGCAAGCTTGGG
>CAYHAR010000550.1:0-1717 GCA_964354595.1 uncultured Anaerolineae bacterium
TGGCCGCGAACGGCGTGCCGCTCATAATCGTCGGACGCCACAGCGGCAGGCGGCCCGTCGCGCGCAGATGGGCGATCGCGAACTCGGCGTTGGGCCAGTGCGTGATGGTGAGATCGCTGAAATCGCCGCGCGGCGGATAGATCAACCCGCCGGGCTGCGCCACGACCGGCGCAAAGAGGATCAATGCGACGACCAGCAGCGCCAGCGCAGCCAGGCTATCAGGATGGCGAGTCACTGCCCGCCCTCCGCGTAAACCGTGACTGTTGCGTTGCGGAACACCTCGCGGCCTGGCCCCAGTCCCAACGCGCGCTCGCGCGGACCGACGAACACAAAGGCCGCATTCCATTCGCGCAGCATCGCATCGCGCTCGGCATGGCTTGTCGCTGAAGCAAAAAATGTCTGGACCCGTGCTCTGGTTCGCTCTGCATCCACCGTCTCGAACGGATGACCGTATACCACGCGGCGACCTGCCCAGGCTGGAATGAACAAGCTTGTCTCTGGCGAGGCCAACACGACCGCAGCGCGTGGCGTGTGATCGCGCAGCCAATCCATCGCAGCGGCTTCGTCTGCGCTCACGAACAGTCTCGAATCGCGCTGCAAGCCGCCGCCCAACGCCAACACGATCACCAGCAGCGTCGTGGGCAGCGTGGCGACCAGCGCCGCGCCGATCATCGCTGTGCGCTCCTTTGCCATCTGGCGCAATCCCATCGCCGCCAGAATCGCCAGTGGAATGTGCAGCCCCAGGCTAAAGCGACGCTGCAACGCAAAGGGCGCATAGAGCAAGAGCGCCGTGACGCCGACCCACGCGAGAAGCATCAAGTCAGTATCGCTTCGTCGGCGCGCGGCCACAACTGCCCCAGGCACAGCCAAGGCAAGAATCAACCCGTAGCCCAGCGCGTAATCCCACACCGGCGGCGACGGCGTGACGTTTTGCGCCGTCCAGCCGCGCAATACCGGATCGGCTTGCGTGACCCACAACGTGTAAATCAGCAGCGGCAATGTCACTACGCCGGCGATGACCAGCGACCACGCAGAGGACCATGACAGGCGATCGTCACGCCGCCAACGCAAAATCAGGTAAACGCCAAGCGTGAGATAAACCGTCACCACTGCAAACGGCTGGACAATCGCCAGCGCGAGTGAAGCTAAAGCGAATGCAACTGCCTTGCCCACCTCCGACTGGCGATTTCCAGCCCCCGACCTCCGACCTCCGACCTCCGACGCCAGCATTCCAACCATCAACGCCGCCGCCAATGGAAAATGCGGATTGATGTGCAGGCTATAAAACGTATTCGATTCAGGGATGACCAGGTCGGATGTCTCCAGGTTTCCAAACATCACAGCCAGCCAACCCAAGCCGGACGAAAGCGCGACGAACAGGAACGCAACGCGCCGCTCCACCAAGTCTTGCGTCACGCGGGCGATGAGCGCATAAACAGCCAGCAGCAAAACGAATCCCGCGACGACGCGCGCCAGGTGATACACTAGAGGAATCGGCAGCCGCGTCCATGCCGCAAGGTGGCCGAGCGCCAGGTAATGCGTGAGAATCAGCGCGCCAGAGTGATCCTGCGCGGTGTACGGCAGGTGAAACAGCCAATCGCCTTGCGCGCCGAACTGCATCTTGGCGAGATACGTGTCGCCGTCGAACGGGTTGAGCAGCGTGCCGACGAATCGCAAATCAGGCGGAGTGGTCAAGGAGATGACGACGTAAGGCAGG
>CAYHAR010000551.1:0-1712 GCA_964354595.1 uncultured Anaerolineae bacterium
CGCGCGGCTTTTGGACAGGAACCACAGCGCGCACGGAATCTGCGTGTTGGCAAACAGTTGCCCTGGCAGTTGGACGATGCAATCCACGCAGTCTTGCTCGACGAGTGCCTTGCGCACTTGCAGTCGCGCCGTCTCGCTGTTGGAAAGCTCGCCCGTCGCCATGACAAAGCCCGCCGCCCCGCCATCCTTGAGATGGTAGAAAAAGTGCAGCATCCACATCGGGTTGGCATTGCGCGGCGAAAGCGGCAGCTTGCCGCCCGTGCCAATCACCAGACGCGGGTCGTTATCGGGAATCTTGTCCGCGCCCCAGCCGTTCTCGCCCTTGGAGCCATCGTTGAACGGCGGATTGGCGAGGATGGTGTCGGCGCGCAGAGTGGCGTGCTTGTCGTCAGTGTACGAGTTGCCGAGTTCGATCTTGCCGTCAATACCGTGGATAAAGAGGTTCATCCGGCACAAGCGGTAGGTAAAGTCCTTGCTCTCTTGCCCAAAGAACGACAGCTTGCCGCTGTGGCGGGTAAAGAGATCGGACTGGACAAACATCCCGCCCGATCCGCAGCAGGGGTCAAAGACTTTGCCCTGCGCCGGTTCGAGCATCGCCACGAGCAAGCGGACGATGGACGACGGCGTAAAGTACTCGCCGCCGCGCTTGCCCTCGGACGACGCAAACTCGCCGATGAAATATTCGTACACGCGCCCGATGAGGTCTTGGCCGTCGTGGTCTTGCTTGAAAATGTCTTTGGAGAACAGGTTGATCAGGCCGGTGACGTTTTCGCGTTCCAGGTTCGAGCCGGCATAGATGCGCGGGAGCAAGCCCTTGAGCTTGTCGGGGTAGGTGTTTTCCAAAAGCTCCAGGATGTTGTCGAGCCGGATCTTGATGTCGTCGGCCTGGGCTACCTTGCGGATGTTGTCCCAGCGCGCAGCTTCGGGGATGATGAACGCTCCGGCGCTGCGGTATTCGTCGGGGTCGGCCAGCGCGCGCTTGTCGCCGTAATAGTCGCTGCCTGGCTCTTTGATCGCGCGCTCCAGCTCGGCGCGGCGTTTTTCGTACCGCAACGAGAGAAAGCGCAAAAAGATGATGGGCAGGACGTAGCGTTTATAGTCGGCGGGTTCGACCGAGCCGCGCAGATTGACGGCGGCCTGCCAGAGTTCCTTGGTTAGGGCCATGAGGCCGTTGCCGTTGGCGGGAGCAGCAGGTGTTTCGTATTTGGATTTCTTGCGTGGTGGCATGTTGTGGTGACTTGTCCTTTTCGATTTATTGTACGCAGAGCATGCGCAGCTCGTCCAGGTTAAAGCGCGCCGTCAGCAGCTTGAAGAGCCGCGTCAAGTAGCCGGTTGAGGAAGCTTGGATCATGGGGTGCTCTCGCAACAAACGCCTGTGACGCCCGCGTCGGCTCGACCATCGCCCCTGGTGCTTCAACACCGAGAGGTAATCTATATTATAGCCTGAATTGTCCGCTGCGGTAGTCGCGAAAAACCTGACAGGTCTCTGGAGACCTGTCAGGTCTGGGCGTGGGCGTAACGGGTGTACCAGGTCCTGCCCGTATGGCTCAGTTTTTCAGCGACGACGTTGACCACACAATCACCGTGCCGGGGTTCAATTAATTGTTCGTACGCGCCGCTGCCGGTGGAAACATCCTTGCCATCCGGAGGACTGCAAGTCATCAGCCCCAAACGTCGCCTTTGATTGCGTCCCACCGCCTCTTGCTGATCGC
>CAYHAR010000552.1:0-1708 GCA_964354595.1 uncultured Anaerolineae bacterium
ATTACAAAGCCAATCTCCGCGAAGGGAACCTGGGGCTGACGGAGGAGCATTTGCGGTATCGCTTGCAGGCGGCGGAAGAGGCCGTGAAGGCGGCGCGCGCGCGATGGGAACAGCTCAAAGTGGGCGCGACGGAGGCCGAGTTGCGCGCGGCGCGGGCGGAGGTGCTGGCCGCGCAAGCTCAAGTGGATTCGGCGCAGGCGCGATTGAATCAGATGCTGGCTGGGCCGACGGCGGAAGAGAGGGCCGTGTCGGAGGCGAATGCGGCGCAGATGCAAGCGGCGGCCGAGCTGGCGCAAGCCGCGTTGGACAAGACGCAGCTCAAGGCGCCGTTCGCGGGGACGGTGGGCAACGTGTACGCGCGCGAGGGCGAGATGTTGGCGACGGGGCAGACCGTGATCGCCGTGGGGGACCTGGCGAGCTTGCGTGTCGAGACGACGGATTTGAGCGAAGTGGACGTGGCGCGCGTCACGGTGGGGCAGGCGGTGAATGTCACCTTTGACGGATTGCCGAGCAAGACGCTCAAGGGTCGCGTGACGCGCATCTCGCCCATGTCAGGCGGCGGGCAGGGCGGTGTGAACTATGCCGTCGTGGTCGAGCTGGCGCAGCTCGACACGGCGCTGCGTTGGGGCATGACGGCGTTCACGGACATTGCGGTGAAATGACGAACGACGAAGGACCAATGGCGTGCTTTGGGGTTGTCCTTCGTCTTGGGTCTTTCCTGTTGTGGCGGTGAGGTGAATGATGGATGGCAAGGTGGTAGTTCAAGTCCAGGAGTTGCTCAAGGTGTATGGCGACGGGCACCAGATTCACGCGCTGGATCGCGTGAGCTTTTCCGTGCGGGCGGGCGAGTTCGTGTCGGTGATGGGGCCGAGCGGCTGCGGCAAGTCCACGCTGCTCAACATGCTGGGCGCGCTCGACCGGCCGACGAGCGGGCAGGTGATCATCAACGGGCAGGATATGGGCACGCTGCGCGACGTGGACTCGTTCCGCGCCAGGACGGTGGGGTTCGTGTTCCAGTTGCACAATCTCATCCCCACGCTGTCGTCGGTCGAAAACGTCGAGGTGCCGATGCAGGGGCAAGGGCTGGGCGCGGCGCAGCGGCGGGCGCGCGCGGAAGAGCTGCTGGCGTTGGTGGGAATGCGGGATCGGGGGCATCACCTGCCGGGACAGCTTTCGGGCGGGCAGCGGCAAAAGGTGGCCATCGCGCGCGCGCTGGCGAACCAACCGGCGATCTTGTTGGCGGACGAGCCGACGGGCAACCTGGACAGTCAAAGTGGCGACGAAGTGATGGGACTGTTGGAAGACCTGCACAGCCAGCACGGCATGACGATCTTTGTCGTGACGCACGACATGAGCATCGCGCGGCGGACGCATCGGGTGCTGGTGATGAAGGACGGGCGCATCGAGCGGGAGGACATGATCGGCCAGCCGTTCGAAGAGGACCTCAAGGCGTTCAAGCATTCCGGGCTGGGGCGGGCGTTGCTCGCCGCGAATGCCGAGGCGGCGGATTCTGTGAACGACTTGTTCGCTCCCGGCGATCGAGAGGCGCTGCAGCGAATCTTGTCACTTGTCCCTGGCTGATCTCGCAGAGTTAGGCAATGTCAGCTCTTTGGATATTGCCCATCCGTCTTGGCGGCCATGATAAAGTCGTTCCGATGCAGGCCGCGAATTTTGTGCGTCCACCACGTGACTGTCACTCTGCCCCACT
>CAYHAR010000553.1:0-1703 GCA_964354595.1 uncultured Anaerolineae bacterium
ACCCAATTCGGCTTTGAGGTGCGCACCGCCGAGAACGGCTTGCAGGCCATCCAGTCCTGGCAAGAATGGCAGCCACACCTCATCTGTATGGACATGCGCATGCCCGTCATGGACGGCCACGAGGCCACACGCAGGATCAAGGCCACGCCGCAGGGTCAGCAAACCATCATCATTGCATTGACGGCCAGCGCGTTTGAGGACGAACGCGAACGAGTGCTGGTCGAAGGCTGTGACGATTTTGTGCGCAAGCCCTTCCGCGAGGACGAGATCGTGGACAGGCTGGTGCAGCACCTGGGTGTGCGATTCGTCTACGAAGGCGCGGCAGATGAACAGGCCAAGCCACAGCAACCTCAAGAGACACTGGACTTGGCGGGCTTGCCCGTCGCTTGGCTGGCCGACTTGCGCCAAGCGGCGATTGAAGCCGATGCTGATCACATCGCGGCGCTCGCAGAGCAAATCCGTGAGCGACGGCCGGCGCAGGCCTCGGCGCTCGTCGAGTTGGTCAGCAACTTTGGCTATGATGCGATCCTGAATGCCGTCCACCGGCTCAATACGTAGGAGAAATAAATATGAGCGTCTCCCCCACTCTGAGCGACATTTTGATCGTGGACGACACCCCGGCCAACCTGCGCCTGCTTTCTCAGATGTTGACCGAGCGCGGATACAAAGTGCGCGCGGTGCTGAGCGGCCCGCAGGCGCTCATGGCGGCGCAGGCTGCTCCGCCTGATCTGATTCTGCTGGACATTCGCATGCCAGAGATGGACGGCTACGAGGTGTGTCAACGCTTGAAGACGGGCGAACAAACGCGCGATATTCCGGTCTTGTTCATCAGCGCCTTGAGCGAAACGGAGGACAAGCTCAAAGCTTTCACAGTGGGAGGCGTGGACTATATCACCAAGCCATTTCAATTCGAAGAAGTGTTGGCTCGCGTCGAGACACACCTGGCCTTGCGAAATCTGCACCGACAGCTTCAAGCGGCCAACGCCGAGCTAGCCAGACAGATTGATGAGTTGAGAGCACGCAACGAGGAACTGGATGCCTTTGCTCATACGGTGGCGCACGACCTCAAGAACCCGCTGAACCAGATCGTCGGCTATGCCGAAATGCTTGAACAATATTATGCCACCCTATCGAGCGTCGAGCGAATGAAATCTGTGGGCGGCATTGCGCGAAGCGGTCGCAAGATGAATAGCATCATTGAAGAACTGCTCTTGCTGGCCGGGGTGCGCAAGACCGAGGTGCAGTTGGCGCCGCTGGATATGGGACAAACTGTAACCGAAGCCCAACAACGCTTGACGTACATGATCAAGGAATATCGGGCCGAGATCGTCTTGCCGGCGGCGTGGCCGACGGCCTTGGGCTATGCGCCGTGGATTGAAGAAATCTGGGTGAATTACCTCAGCAATGGTTGCAAATACGGCGGCACGCCGCCGCGCCTGGAACTGGGCGGAGATGCGCTCCCAGATGGCCGAGCGCGCTTTTGGGTGCGCGACAACGGCGACGGCCTCACCTCTGAAGAGCAAAGCCGCCTCTTTACACCCTTCACTCGCCTTGATCAGGCGCGCGCGAGAGGGTATGGGCTGGGACTGTCCATCGTGCGCCGGATTGCGGAAAAGCTGGGCGGGCAGGTGGGCGTGGAAAGCGACGGCGCGCCCGGCCAGGGGAGCACGTTCTACTTTACGCTGCCGGCCGCGCCAACCTAG
>CAYHAR010000554.1:0-1697 GCA_964354595.1 uncultured Anaerolineae bacterium
GGCACGCGCTCGCCCACGCGCGCCTCGCCTTCGTCGAACTCGATGACGTAACCGTTTTCGATGACGAACGAGTTTTGCGGCGGAATGCCGAGCTGCTGCGCCATCCGCGCGTGCGCTTTGAGGTGGCGCAGCTCGCCGTGAATCGGGATGAAATACTGTGGCCGCACCAGGTTGAGCATCAGCTTGTGCTCTTCCTGGCTGGCGTGCCCCGAGACGTGAACCGGCGCGATGGGATCGTACAATACTTCAGCGCCCTTTTGGAACAGCCGGTTGATCGTGCGATGAATCATCTCTTCGTTGCCGGGGATGGCGTGCGCCGAGAGGATGACGGTATCGCCCTTGGTCACGCCCACCTGGCGATGCTGCCCGGTGGACATGCGCGCCAGCACCGACGCCGGCTCGCCCTGCGCGCCCGTCACCATCATCACTGTTTCGGAAGGCAACAACCGCCCGGCTTCTTCGACCTTGACCACCAGGTCGTCGGGCAGGTTAAGGTAGCCGAGCTTTTGCGCGATTTTGACGTTTTCACTCATGCTGTGCCCGGTGATGACCATTTTGCGGTGGTAGCGCGCGGCTACATTGGCGACCTGCTGGATGCGGCTGATGAGCGACGCGAACGTGGCGACGATGATGCGCCCTTTGGCATCGCGGAACACTTGATCGAACGCCGCGTCAACGGCGCGCTCGGACGGCGTGGTGCCGGGCCGCTCGGCGTTGGTGCTATCGGAAAGGAGCAGCAACACGCCACGCCCGCCCAACTCGGCCAGCTTGGCAAAGTCAGTCGGCTTGCCATCTACCGGCGTGTGGTCGAACTTGAAATCGCCCGTGTGGACAATCAACCCAGCCGGCGTGGTGATCCCCACACCCACCGCATCGGGGATGCTGTGGCAGACGCGAAAGAATTCCAGCCGGAACGGGCCGACGGCAATGTTGTCGCCAGCTTTGATCGTGTGAATGACCGTCTGGTCGAGCAGCTTGTGGGCTTTGAGCTTGAGTTCGATCAAGCCGCGCGTCAGCCGCGTGGCATACACCGGCGCGTTGATCTCGCGCAGCAGATAGGGCAGTGCGCCCGTGTGGTCTTCGTGGCCGTGCGTGATAATGATGGCGCGGACGCGCTCGGCCTTGTCCCGCAAGTATTGCCAGTCAGGGATGATAAAGTCAATCCCCAGCATGTCGTTTTCGGGGAACATGATGCCGACGTCAATGAGGAGAATGTCGGCGCCATACTCGATGGCGAGCATGTTCTTGCCGACTTCGCCATTGCCGCCCAGAGGAATGATGCGTAAGCATTCTGCCATGTCGGCCTCGCTGGGAGATTAATTCCAATCAGCCCCGATGGCACAGACCCACCGGGGCGTTTTTTGGTTAGAATCAATCTTACAATCGAACAACTTTTGCGGCTTGGGGCCCGCGCACGCTGTCTAGGATGGCAAACTCGACTTGCTGGCCGGGCGACAGGTTCCGAATGCCCTTGTCGCTGATGGCCGTGTAGTGAACAAAGACTTGGTGGCCTTGTTCTGATTGAATGTATCCAAAACCCTTCGAACCGTCAAACCAGCGGACGGTGCCTTTGATTCGCAGGTCACTCACGATGCTGCTCCACTTGGACAAATGAAAAAGCCGCCCAAGCCAAACGTGCGCCTGGCGGCGGTGTTTACTCTGTATGACGGTCTGTGCGATGTGATTCGACCATGTGA
>CAYHAR010000555.1:0-1696 GCA_964354595.1 uncultured Anaerolineae bacterium
TGATCGTCGCGGCGCTCACTTTCATCCCCGCCGATGCGCTGGGGCCGATCGTCGAGCACTTGATTATGGTCGGACACTAATTCTGCTCACCGCAAAGGCACAAAGAGCGCAAAGGGACTATGTGTAAAAACTTGGCGTTCTTCGCATCTTGGCGGTTCAAAGTTCTTTCAGTAGTCATAGGATAGAAAAATGATGACACAAATGAAAGCCAAAGCAAGACCCTTGTTTGATCCACCCATCGTGCGGCAGGCAATGGTCGAATCATTTCGCAAACTGGACCCGCGCCACCAGGTGCGCAACCCGGTCATGTTCGTGGTTGAGGTTGGCAGCGTCTTGACCACCGGGCTGTTCATCCAGGCGCTGTTGGGGAAAGGCGAAGCGCCCGCGAGTTTCATTTTCGCCATTTCGGCCTGGCTGTGGTTCACCGTCGTGTTTGCCAACTTGGCCGAGGCGATGGCCGAAGGGCGCGGCAAAGCGCAGGCCGAAGCGCTGCGCCGCTCGCGGCGCGAAACCAACGCCAAGAAACTGGCGCAGCCTCGCCGCACAGCGTCATACCAGACTGTCGCGGCGGGCACACTGCGCAAAGGCGATGTGGTACTCGTCGAAGCAGGCGATCAGATTCCCGGCGATGGAGAAGCGATTGAGGGCATCGCCTCGGTGGACGAGAGCGCGATCACGGGCGAAAGCGCGCCCGTCATCCGCGAAAGCGGCGGCGACCGCAGCGCGGTCACAGGCGGCACGCGCGTCCTCTCCGACTGGCTGGTCGTGCGCATCACGGCCAACCCCGGCGAAACATTTCTCGACCGGATGATCGCGATGGTCGAAGGCGCTAGGCGGCAAAAGACGCCCAACGAGATCGCGCTCAACATCTTGCTTGCCGCGCTGACCATCATCTTTTTGCTGGCGACGGCGACGCTGTTGCCCTTTTCGATCTACAGCGTGCAGTCGGCGGGCCATGGCACACCGATCACAGTCACCGTGCTGGTGGCGCTGCTAGTCTGCCTCATCCCGACGACGATTGGCGGATTGCTCTCGGCCATCGGCATCGCCGGCATGGATCGCATGATCCAGGCCAATGTGATTGCCATGTCGGGCCGCGCCGTGGAGGCTGCGGGCGACGTAGACGTTCTGTTGCTCGACAAGACCGGCACGATCACGCTGGGCAATCGCCAGGCCACCGCGTTCATACCCGCCGAGGGGGTGAACGAGAAGCAGTTGGCCGATGCCGCGCAGCTCTCATCCCTTTCCGATGAGACGCCCGAAGGTCGCTCCATTGTCGTGCTGGCGAAAGATAGATACAGTCTGCGTGAACGCGATATCACCGCGATGCGCGCGACGTTTGTCCCGTTCACGGCGCAGACGCGCATGAGCGGCGTCAACCTGGACGGGCGGCAGATTCGCAAAGGCGCTGCCGATGCGATTGAGCGCTATGTGAATAGTCAAGGCGGACAGTTCCCGCCGAACGTGCGAACGAGTGTCGAGACTATCGCCAAGCAGGGTGGCACACCGCTGGTGGTCGCCGAAGGCCGTCATGTTCTCGGCGTCATTCAGCTCAAAGACATTGTCAAGGGCGGCATCACAGAGCGCTTTGCCGAGTTGCGGCGCATGGGCATCAAGACGGTGATGATCACGGGCGACAATCCGTTGACGGCAGCTTCCATCGCCGCCGAAGCAGGCGTGGACGATTTCCTGGCGC
>CAYHAR010000556.1:0-1691 GCA_964354595.1 uncultured Anaerolineae bacterium
CCTGGGTGGGCAAGCTCATCGTGGATGGGGTGGTGAACTCGATCAACACCCATATTGGAGCACAAGCCGGCCTTGGCGCCGTTTTGCCCTACCTCGTCGTCGAGTTCGTCCTGCTGGTGGCGCAATCCGCCAACGGTCAGGCGCGCGCGCTGGCCGAGCACGTCCTTCACGCGCAGATCAACCTGAGCATCAACACGCGCATCATCCGCAAAGCGCTCGCGCTCGACCTCTCGCATTTCGAAAACGCCGAGTATTATGACAAACTGGAAAACGCCCGCCGCGAAGCCGATTGGCGCAGTTTGCAAATCGTCAACGGCGGATTCTACATCCTCCAAAACATCGTCACGCTCATCTCGTATGCGGCTTTGCTGGTTCGCTTTAGTCCGTGGCTGGCGATCATTCTGTTCGCCGCGACCATTCCCGCATTTGTGGCGCAGAGCCAGTTTGCCGAACTGCACTTTCGGGTGCTTTCGTGGCGCGCGCCGGAATCTCGCCAGCTCTCGTACCTCGAACACCTCCTGACCGATTACAACGCGGTCAAGGAAGTCAAGCTGTTTGGATTGGGCGAGCCGCTGCTGGGCCGCTACGCCAGCCTCTTTTGGAAATTTGTGAGTGAGGACCGCGCCATCGCGCAAAAGCGCAGCCTGGCTTCGCTGGGCTGGGGGCTGCTCGCCACGCTGACGTATTACGGCTCGTATACCTGGATCGTCTGGCGCGCGGTCGGCGAAGCGATCACGCTGGGCGACATGACGCTCTACCTCGGCATTTTTCGCGGCAGCCAAAACCTGTTCGAGTCCATCTTTTATGGCCTGAGCGATTTGTACGAGAACGGGCTGTTCATGAGCAACCTGTTCGCGTTCCTCGAGCTCGAGCCGCAAATGGTCATCGCCGCGCGCCCGCGTCCGGTGCCCTCGAAAATCCGGCGCGGCATCGAGTTCCGCAGCGTCTCGTTCAAGTACGACGGTCACGACGAGTATGCGCTGCGCGACGTGAGCCTGTGCATCCGCCCGTGTGAAAAGATCGCGCTCGTCGGCCCGAACGGCGCGGGCAAGACTACGCTCATCAAATTGCTCACACGTCTCTACGATCCGACCGAGGGGCAAATCCTGCTCGACGGCGTTGACCTGCGCGAGTACGACTTGCGTGATCTCCGCCAACACATCGGCGTCATCTTTCAAGACTTTGTCCACTATCATCTTTCGGCGGCGGAAAACGTGGGCTTTGGACAGATTGAGGCGCTGGACGATCGGCCTCGCATCGTTCGAGCCGCGCAAAAAAGCGGCGCCGATCCCGTCATCGCCGCGCTGCCTGAAGGATACGAGACGACGCTCGGACGCTGGTTTTCCAAAGGCCGCGACCTTTCCGGCGGCGAGTGGCAAAAGATTGCGCTGGGCCGCGCGTTCATGCGCGATTGCCAGATGCTCGTGCTCGACGAGCCGACGGCGGCGCTCGACGCGGAAAACGAGCTGCGCGTCTTTCAGCAATTCCGCCAGCTGACCTCGGACAAGATGGCGGTGCTCATCAGCCACCGCTTTTCGACCGTCCGCATGGCCGACCGGATTTTCGTCATCGAGCAGGGTCGGATCACGGAGCAGGGGACGCACGAGGAATTGTTGGCGCAGGGTGGAACCTACGCACGCTTGTTTACGCTACAAGCCGAGTCGTATCGCTAATGCCCAAACCGCCGCCGT
>CAYHAR010000557.1:0-1684 GCA_964354595.1 uncultured Anaerolineae bacterium
TGGAGGATTGTTTGTACGTGCTGCCCAAAGCCGACCGCTGACCGCAGACCGCGTCCACCGGCAAGTCACGTTTCAAACGTGACCTACTGGCAGCATTAGCCTATGCGCTACTACGGTGCCGTCATCCGACCTCCGAGCGAGGCCCACAGCTACATCTTGCAGGTTACCTACGGTTGTTCGCACAACCGTTGCGCGTTTTGCGGCACCTACCTGGATAAACCCTTCCAGGTTCGTCCAGGGCACGAGGTGTTGGAAGACATTGCGCTGGCGCAGAAGCGATGGCCCGGCCTGCGTCGCGTCTTTATGGCCGATGGCAACGCGCTGGTGTTGAGCGCCCGGCGGCTCGTCCCCATTCTCGACGCGCTGGCCTCCGCTTTCCCCTATCTTGAGCGAGTGGCGAGTTACGCCAATGCCCGCGACATTTTGGACAAGAGTGAGGCCGAGTTGGCGTTGCTCTCCCGCAAAGGATTGAGGCTGGTCTATCTCGGCCTAGAGAGCGGAAGCGATGACGTCTTGCTCCGCATCCACAAAGGGGCGACCGCCGCCGACATGCTCCAGGCGGCGCACAAGGCGCAAGCGGCCGGTATGCAAGTCTCGGTCATCGGCATCCTCGGCATTGCCGGCCCGGAGCATTCTTTTCTCCACGCCGAGGCGACGGGGCAGGTGGTCAGCGCGATGGACCCGGATTATTTTTCCATGCTGACGCTGATGCTGGTCCCCGGCACAGAGTTGTATCAGCAGTGGCAATCAGGCGCGTTCCAGTTGATGGAGCCGGAGGCGATGCTCGGCGAGCTGCGCCAGGTCATCGGCCACCTGGATGGTCTCTCGAATTGCGTCTTTCGCACCAACCATGCCACAAACTATCTGCCTCTGGCGGGGACGCTGCCGCAGGACAAGGAGCGTCTGCTGGCGACGCTGGATGCGGCGTTGGAGCAAGGGCGGTCGGCGCTGCGGCCAGAATTCTGGCGGGCGTTATGACAGGAGGCGAATAAACCATGTCAGGCGCCGATCAAATCGAAATATCTTTAGCAAGGCTGGAGAAAGGGGGGGCCTTGCCGACTGTAACCAATCGGCGCGCTGCTCGTAATCCCGTGCGCCGCGATTGCGTGGCGCCAGGAATGAGCCATGCAGACGCAGGATGCCTCGAGCGGCTGGAACGAACAAATCTCGCGAATGTTTCTCGACTATGGGCGTTATTTTGTCCCTGAACGCGAGCGCCAATTGCAAATCGTCGTTGACCTCGTTCCGCCCCTCGATCAGCCTTTTACCGTCGTCGAATTGTGCTGTGGCGAGGGCCTGCTTGCGGAAGCTCTCCTCGAGCGATGGCCGACCTGTACGGTGCAAGGGCTTGACGGATCGCCCGAGATGCTCCGGCGAGCGCAGGAACGGCTCGCCCCGTATGGCGGGCGATTTCAGGCCAAGCTTTTTGATCTGGCGGAAAAATCCTGGCGAAAAGCAGAGCCGCCCGTTCATGCCGCGGTAAGCTCGCTGTCTATTCACCATCTTGAGGGGCCGCAAAAGAGGACGCTATTCTGCGACGTATACCACATGCTGGCGCGTGGAGGCGTTTTCGTCATTGCCGACCTGGTCGAACCCGCGCACCCACGCGGACGAGATTTATCCGCCAGGGCGTGGGACGAAGCCGTGCGGGCACGATCGCTGGAAATTGACGGTCATCCGGCGG
>CAYHAR010000558.1:0-1682 GCA_964354595.1 uncultured Anaerolineae bacterium
GCGGGCAAATATCGGGCGACCATATCCCAATCTATCTGGCCCGACCCAGGGACCATGTGATCTCGAATACCGACAATGTCGTGCAGGTGAGTGCCGACGATGCGCGGCGCAAAACGGTCCAGCCATTCCTGATGCGAGAAAAAACCGAGATTCTCCAATGCCTGGGCATGGCCTACATCGTGCCAATAGCCGATCACGCCGGCGTCACCCAAGCCCAGCAACATCTCTAATTCGTCAGGCAGGGGAATCTCGTGGTAATGATAGCGATTCTCCAGTCCCAGCCGGATGCCCACACGGGCCGCATACTCGGCCAGCTCGATCAGGCTGCGCCGCACCGACTGTAGATTGATCTCAGCCTGAGCCGCCCGTGCCGCAGCCAGCCGCTGTTTGGCTCGAGCGTATTCGGGCGTGCCTGACTTGCCGTCCCGGTACAAATCGGTCAACGCCGTTTCCAATTTGGCATCCATGTCCACGCGCCCTGGATGCACAATGACCACCTTGACGCCCATCTCGTGCGCCAGGTCAATGCTGCGCCGGATGGCCGCCACTCCCCGTTGCCGGTCCTCCTCGTCCGGCGCAGAGATGAGCCAGTTGCGATCCTTGAGCGCCGGAGCCGAAACGTCGGCCGGGCATGGCTCGTGGATGCTCGTAATCCGATAGCCGTTCAGATGTAGGCCGTTCAGCATGGCCGAATTGACGGCGTGATTCAGCTCGAACCGGGTAAAGCCCAAGTCTCTTGCAGCGTCAATAAAATCGGCCAGATGCTTGAACTGGCCGATGCCCCACATGGTAGAGAGAGCCAAGTCAGTCACTATTCACCTCTCAATCAATTCTCCAATCTGTTTCATCTGCTCATCGGTCAACGGGCCAGAGCGCATCGCGCTAATGTTTTCCTCAATCTGCTTGACCGTCTTGAAACCAGGAATCGGAATCGTCTTGTCGCTGCGCGCCCACAGCCAACCCAGCGCGGCTTGAGCGAGTGTTCGACCATCTTGAGTGAGCACGCCCCGGATCGCTTGCAGCTTGCGGAGGCTCTGCGCGTGGCGGCCCTGCAAGTCGAACATGTGGCTGCGCACGTCATCCCCTGGCAGTTTCGATTCCGTCGTGAACTTGCCGGTGAGCAATCCCATCCCCAGCGGGTTGCGGTTGATGCTCGCCAAATCGAACTGCTCGCACACCGCCAACGTTTGCTCATTGCCTTCCAAGATGTTGAGCCGCTGTTGAATCGCCGCGCAATGCTCGCCCGGCGCAAAGAGGCGCGCGCTTTCGGGCTCGTCAGTGCTCCAGCCATAGAAACGAATCTTGCCGGCGGCCACCAACTCTTCCAGCGTGTCGCGCACCACCGCGGCCTGCGCCGGGTCAACATCCTTCACGTGAAGCTGGTACAGGTCAATGTAATCCGTCCCTAGGCGACGCAGGCTGGCTTGACACGCCCGGCGGATGTGCTCGGGGCTGACGTCATAGCCTGTGACCTGGCGAGTCTGCTCGTAAAACACCTGGCCGAACTTGGTGGCGATGACCACCTGGCTCCGTCGCCCGGCCAACGCTCGACCGAGCACGCGCTCGCTGTGACCGCAGCCGTATACATCGGCGGTGTCCAAGAACGTTACACCCAAATCCAGCGCGCGATGGATGGCGCGCACTGACTCGTCGTCGTCAACCTGGCCCCAGCCGACCGGCTG
>CAYHAR010000559.1:0-1673 GCA_964354595.1 uncultured Anaerolineae bacterium
TAGGAGGCACTATGGCACACGGAATCTTGTTACACGAACCCGACGACGATGTCGGCGTCGCCGTGATGGACGTCAAATCCGGCGACGAGGTGGGCGCAGTGACGCTCGAAGGCGTGTTCGTGACGAACGTCAAGCTGGTCAACGACGTTCCGCTCGGGCACAAGGTGGCGATGAAGGACATGGCGCAGGGCAAGGACGTGATCGAGTACGGGCGCGTCATCGGCCTGGCGTCGCAGGCCGCGCCGCGCGGCTCGCACGTTCACACGCACAATCTCAGAACCAAGAGGTGGAAAGCATGATCAAGCCACAAGAACTAGGGTTCACCGGCTATCGCCGCGCCGATGGGCGCTTTGGCGTCCGCAACCACGTCCTCGTCATCCCTGTGGACGATCTTTCCAACGCGGCGGCGGAAGGCGTGGCGCACAACATTCGCGGGACGATGGCCTTGCCGCATCCGTATGGCCGCTTGCAATTCGGCGCGGACCTGGACTTGACCTTCCGCACGCTGGCGGGCCAGGGCCGCAACCCCAATTGCGCCGCCGCCATCGTCATCGGCATCGAGCCGAACTGGACGGATCGCATCGTCAAGGAAATCGCCAAAACCGGCAAGCCTGTCGCGGGATTCAGCATCGAGCGCGCGGGCGATCACAAGACGATCGAAGCCGCGTCGCGCAAAGCCAAAGAATTCGTGCACTACGCCACCGACTTGCAGCGCGAGCCGTTCACCGTCAAGCAGTTGACGATGAGCGCCAAGTGCGGCGAGTCGGACACGACTTCGGGCCTGGCGTCGAACCCGACCGTCGGGCGCGCGTTCGAGCGATTGGCCGACGCGGGCGCGACGCTCATCTTTGGCGAGACGACCGAAGTGACCGGCGGCGAAGACATTATCATGCAGCAATGCGCCACGCCGGAAATCGCCGCGCAGTTCAAAGAGGCATTCGACGATTATCAGCGCCTCGTCGAAAGCCAGGGCGTTTCTCTGCTGGGCAGCCAGCCGACCGAGGGCAATATTCGCGGCGGCCTCACGACCATCGAAGAAAAGGCGCTGGGCAATATCCAAAAAGCGGGCCGCTGCAAGGTCATTGACTTTCTCAAGCCGGCGCAAGAGCCGCGCAAGCCCGGCCTCAGCTTTATGGATTCGTCGTCCGCCGCCGCCGAGATGGTGACGCTGTGCGCCGCCGCCGGTTCCGTCGTCCACTTTTTCACGACAGGACAGGGCAACGTCATCGGCAATCCCGTCATCCCCGTGATCAAGTTATCTGCGAATCCGCTCACGGTGGCGACGATGACGGAGCACGTGGACGTGGACCTCAGCGCGATGCTGCGCATCGAGATGAACCTCGACCAGGCCGCCGACGCCGCGCTCAAGATGCTGGAGCGCACAATCAATGGTCGCCTGACCGCGGCGGAGGTGCTGCGCCACAACGAGTTTGTGCTGACCAAGCTGTATCGGAGCGCGTAGAAAGGACGGAAGACGAACGACGGAGGACCGAAGACGGAGGACCAGATTTCCGTCCTCCGTCCTCCGTCTTCCGTCTCGCGAAGCGGTCCTCCGTCACGGGGTTTTCTGTGTGCGAGTTCCAAATTCCCTACGGGCGGGAACATCTCACGTTCAGCCTGGCCGATGAGCTGCGCGCCGAGTGGATCGCTCCGGCGCAAGCTGCGCCCGCGCC
>CAYHAR010000560.1:0-1671 GCA_964354595.1 uncultured Anaerolineae bacterium
GTCTCGCCAGGGTCGAGCGCCGAATCGTCCAGCGCACCAAACCGTGCAAGGCGTTGTCAGGATGGGAATAGGGACAGACCGCCATGCACCGACCGCAATCCGTGCCGATGACATTCCAGTAGGCAAAGCACGTCTCGGCATTGATCCGCCACCGCCTGACGCCCTCCACGAGCTGCTGATCCTCGAACGGGATGGAACAGGTCGGACAATTTTCGGCGCATTTGCGGCAGAGGCGACAAAAATCCACCACGGTTGGGTCACGGGTTGGCTTTTCCGGCAAGAGCGGCAAATCGGTCGTGACCACGGCGATCCGCACTCGCGGGCCGAGCCTCGGCGTCATCAACAGCCCCATGCGCCCAATCTCGCCCAGCCCGGCATCCCGCGCCACCAGCGGACAGATCACGCGATAGTTCCCGTCAATGTGCGCCATAGCGGCCCAGCCCAGCGATCGGATAACGACAGCCAACTGCAGCGCCACAGCGCCCACGGCAAGATACTGCTTGGACGTTTCCATGGCTGCCGGGGCGGCCGGCGCTTGTTGCACCATCGAGTGATTCATCTCGGTTGTGACGGCGATGGCGTAGCGATGGTTTAGCTCGACGGGCGCTCCGTAGACGCCTTGCCCGCGACCGATGTGCGTGTAGACGTGGTAATCTCGCAGCTCGGTAATGCCGACCGAGTGCGCGCCATAGTGCATCGCCAACCGCTTGATCGCCGCCGTCGCCTCAGCCGGTGTCATCTGAATTTGGCGGTCGGCCACCGGGCCATCCACCAGGCTTCTCAAAGCTTGGATGACGGTAAAGCTGGCGTCGGCGGCGGGAAAAGTGATGGGATGATACAGCCTGGCGCGAGGAGACAGCAAGCCGGGCGAGTGTCGGATGCGATCATCCCCCGCTTTCTTTTCAGGGCGCGAGGAATAGTATCGCTCGTATGGAGGGCTGCCCGGCGTCAGGCGATAGCGAGCGAACATGCTGTCCCGCTCGTCCACGCGCGCGCGTGGGATGTCATCCTGGGTTGGCGGTTTGCCGAGGGGGACGACAATGGCAATCAACACGATCACTGGCAAGACGAGCAACGCGGCAGCGGTAAATGACCGTCCGGGAAATTGGAGGATGCCGACCGCCCAATAGGGGAGCGGCAGCAGGATCGCCAACACGAGCGCCACGCGCGCCGCCCTGGGTTCTGCCTCCCGCAGCGAGATCGCTCCGAACAGCATCATCGAGATCAGCAGGCCAGACCCGACCAACAGGACCATCACACGTGCGACCGTATCGAATGTAATCGCCATGCTCATTTGAGGCTTCCCTTCGATCCCTGGTAAAATCAACGAGGCCAGCCGGGTGACATTCCCGCGCTGGCCTCTATTCTATCACAAGGCTTTTAGCAGCAGCCGCACTCTTCCGGCGAGTTGCAGTCGCACACCTCGGCCACAATCTCGATCTCGACTCGCGCGCCCAGCGGCAGCGCCGAGACCTGCACCGCCGAACGGCCCGGTGGATCCTCTGAAAAGAACTCGGCGTACACCTCGTTCATCTTGGGCCACTCGGCAATGTCCTGCAAGAACACGGTCGTCTTGACCGCGTGGCGCAGGCACGACCCGCCCGCTTTTAAAATCGCTTCCAGATTCTTGAGCGCCTGCCGCGTCTGCGACGCAATGTCCGGCCCGGCGAA
>CAYHAR010000561.1:0-1661 GCA_964354595.1 uncultured Anaerolineae bacterium
ATCCTCATCGGCAACTCGCTGGTGATTGCGGCCGGAGCCATTCTCGGCACGGCCATCACCAAGCGATTTGTCGAACAATCCAACTTTCAACTAGCCGCTTTCTTTGTGACCGGCGGCATCACCCTCAGCATCGTCGTCAACTATTTCATCTTGCGCGCCGCACTGCGCCCCATGTCTGTGCTGCGAGCGACGGTGGACCAGGTGGCGCACGGCGAGATGGGTGCGCGCGTCGCCGTGGGCGATGTCACCGATCCGGACCTGGCGCGGCTGGCGGCGGCGCTCAACAACATGCTCGACCGGCTGGACGCCGACGCGCAGCTCAGCGAAGACAATCGCCGCCAGCTCCGCGAGCTTTCGGCCGAAGTCATCAGCGCGCAAGAAGAAGAGCGCAAGCGAATCGCCCGCGAGCTGCACGACGAAACCTCGCAGGCATTGGCGACGCTCGACCTGAACCTGGAGCGCATTCAGGCGGCGCTTTCCGACGCAGCCGCCCGCGAGCGCGTGGTGACGTCGCGCCAGTTGCTCCAGCAGACGATGGACGGGCTGCGCAAGCTGGTGTACGACTTGCGCCCGACGATGCTGGACGACCTGGGACTCTTGCCGGCCATCCGCTGGTACGCGCGGACGCGCTTGGACGCCTCCGGCGTCCAGGCGCGCGTCGAGGCGACGGAATGTGACGGGCGATTGGCGCCGGCCTTGGAGACGGCACTGTTCCGCATCGCGCAAGAGGGCATCAACAACATTGCCAAGCACGCCAGCGCGCACAACGCCTGGGTGCGGCTGAATTGCCGGCACGGGCGTGTGACGCTGATGGTAGAAGATGACGGACGCGGCTTTGACCTCGATCAAGCGATCAAGCCGGGCGGGCAGTTGGGACATCTGGGGCTGTTTGGAATTCAAGAGCGCGTGGTGCTGCTGGGAGGCACGGTCAGTGTAGATAGCGCGCTCGGCCACGGGACACGGCTGGTGGTCACGGTCCCGGTGAGATTGGGTGAGGGTGAATATTGAACAACATTCGCATTTTGTTGGCCGACGATCACGCCATTCTGCGCGAGGGCATCCGCGCACTGCTCGAAGATCAGCACGACATGGAGGTCGTCGGCGAAGCGGCCGATGGACGCCAGGCGGTCGGGCTGGCGCGCGAGCTGGATCCCGATGTAGTCGTGATGGATATTGGGATGCCGCAGCTCAACGGACTGGAGGCCACCCGTCAGATCAAGCACGATTGCCCGCAGGTCTCGGTGCTCGTGCTGACAATGCACGACAATGAAGAATACGTCTCGCAGATTTTGGCGGCGGGCGCGTCCGGCTACGTGCTCAAGCGCGCGGCTTCGTCGGAACTGGTGATGGCGATTCGCGCCGTGGCGGCGGGGCAGAGCTATCTTTCACCCGCCGTGACCAAGCTGCTCATCGAGAGTTATATTGGCCGCAAGCCGGCCGCGCCGGCGGTGGTGGATTCCTTCGACACGCTCACGGCTCGCGAGCGCGAGGTGCTGCAATTGGTGGCCGAAGGTCACACCAATTTAGAAATTGCCAAGCTGCTCAACATCAGCCTAAAGACTGTCAAGGCGCACCGCTCCAACCTGATGCAAAAGCTCGGCCTGCACGACCGGGGCGAGCTGATCAAGGTGGCGATTCAACGGGGCATCATCGAGGTCTAG
>CAYHAR010000562.1:0-1656 GCA_964354595.1 uncultured Anaerolineae bacterium
TCAGCGCGCCTTGCGTCTGGCGGATGTTCGGCGCCATGTGGAGTTGGTCAATCGCGGTCTGGAATTGCGGGTACTTGTCGCGCCATTCCTTGTCAATCGGATCGTCATAGCCGCGCTTGTTGACCGGGTAATAGCCTGTGGCGATGTGCCACTGGGCCTGCGTCTTGGGAGCTACAGAAAATTTCACCAGTTCCCAGGCGCACGCCTCTTCCGCTGCCGGGCGACCTTTCATGATCCACAGCGACGCGCCGCCGATGATGGTGCCGGAGGTCTTGTAAGCATCTTCGTTCGGGCGAGGCAAAAAGCCAGTGCCCAGCTCGAACTTGCCCTGGGCGGCGGTCAAGCGGGCGCGCAGGCCGGCGGTGGACTCGATCATCATCGCCGTCTGCTGGGCGTCAAACGCCTTTTGCGTCTCGGCAGTCGGGCGGCCATAGTTGCCCAGGATACCCGCGTCGTACATCTCTTTCCACCAGGTCAGAATCGCGATGCCTTCGGGGCTGTTGAACGTGGCGGCGGTCGCCAGCGCATCGCGGCCGTTGCCGTTATCCAAGTACAGGCCACCCGAGGCAGCCAGAATTTGCTCAAAGAACCAGCCATAGATCGCCATCGAATAGCCGTACTGGCTGACCTTGCCATCGGCGCCCTTCTTGGTCAGCTTGGCGGCATAGTCCTTCACCTCGGCAAAGGTGCGCGGCGGCTTGTTCGGGTCAAGCCCGGCGGCCTTGAACATGTCCTTGTTATAGTACAGCATCGGGTTGGACGTGTTGAACGGCATCGAGTACAGCTTGCCGCCGACGGAATAGTACCCCATGATGTTGGGCTCGATGTCAGAGACGTCGAATTTTTCTTTGTCAATCAGCGTCTGCATCGGCACGATCACGTCCAGGTCGTACATCAGTCGCGTGCCCAGGTCGTAAAGCTGGATCACGGAAGGAACATCGCCCGATTGCAAACCGGCCTTGAGCTTGTTCAGCTCGTCGTCGTACGAGCCTTGAAAGATGGCCTGGACAAAGCACTTGGTTTGCGACTTGTTAAAGCCATCGGCAATAGCGTTCACGGCATCGCCATTGGTGCCGCCCATCGCGTGCCACCATTCGATGCGGGTGGCGCCGGGAGGAGCAGCCGCTTTGGTGGCCGTCGGGGTCGGAGCGGGTTTGGTGGGCGCAGCGGTTGCCGCGGGTGCGGCAGGCGGTTGCGTGGCCGCGGGGGGCTGGGTCGGCGCGGGTGCAGGTGTAGCCGCACCGCCGCAGGCAGCCAAGATAAGCGATGCGGCAACGAGCAAACTAATAGCAGCAAACATTTTTTTCATTTTATTTCCTCCTTGAAATAGTAGCGGGTCTTGCCAGACAAATGAGCTTCGACACAATCGGGTCCGCTATGTTCACCTCCAAGTTTCAGATTTCAAAACGCGTGCATCGCTTTGATGTTTGAGATTTGGCGCTAGCCTTTGACGGCGCCCGCCGTCAGGCCGCGAATGAGTTGGCGGTTGCCCGCGATAAAGAGGGTAAAGGTGGGAATCAGAATGATGACCACGCCGGCCATCACCACGTTCCACATAAAGCGCTCTTCATCCTGAAGCAAAGCCAAGCCGATCTGCACGGTGCGCATCTCGGGTTTATTGGTGATGAGCAACGGCCAGGTGTACTGGTTGTATGT
>CAYHAR010000563.1:0-1647 GCA_964354595.1 uncultured Anaerolineae bacterium
GGGGACTTTACATGAAGTAGCCCGATTGCTGAAAGAACGCTGGAGCGCGTTCATCGCCGAGACCCAGAACGGAGGGCTGCGTTTTTCGTTCTATCATGCCAGTCTGCGCGACTTTATTGCAGGCGATGTAGAACGGACGGATCTTTCCCCAGCCAGCTTTTACCTCTTGGATGACTTGGCCGAGCGCACGCGACACGCGCACCGGCGGATCGTCGACCATTATCGCGGGCAATGCGACGGCGACTGGCCACAGTTGGCGGATGACGACTACGCTCGGCACCATCTAGCTGCACATTTGGCGGGCGCCGGCATGAGCGATGGCCTGTGCGTATTGGTGACTGAAGGAGAAGCGCATAATGCATGGGCCGAAGTACGTTATTCGCGAGAAAGCGCCTATGCGGGTTATCTAGCTGACTTGAACCTGGCCTGGCGCTGGACCGAAAGCGAAGAAGGCTGGGATGTCGGCCGCCAAATCCGTTGCGCTCTCATCCAGAGCAGCGTGTACTCGCTGGTAGAGAACGTATCGCCCGACCTGATCTATCGCCTCGTCGAAACGGGTCGCTGGAAGCCACAAGAGGCGCTGGCTCACGTTCTGCAAATACCTGACGAGCGTCAGCGCAGCGTGGCGCTGAAAAAGGTCTTTGCTCTTTTGCCGCCGCCCCTGCAAATTGAAACGCTTGCCACGGCGCGGACGATGACAGACCGCGCCACACGTGCGATGACACTGAGCGGTCTGTCGGGCGAATTGGCCCAAGAATCCAGAGTGAGCGTAATGCGAGAAGCTTTGCACGTTGCCCAAGGCATTACCAACGATGCCGTGCGTGCCCAAGTGCTTGGCGAGTTGTCAAAGAATGTGCCCACCGAGCTTTGCGGAGACGCTGTTGAGATGGCGCGCGGGTTTGCAGACGAAGGGGCGCGTGCGTTGGCGCTGATCGCCTTGTTGGAGCATCTGTCAGGTGATCAGCGCAGTGGGGTAGCACGCGAAGCGTTGAGCGCATTGCGAAGTGTGGAAGATGAGTCGTTGCTTGCTGCTGCATTGAAAGACTTGGGGCCACACTTGTCCACCCCGTTGAGGGCCGAAGCGCTCGCTATTGCCAGGGAGATTGAAGATGACGAGGCGCGCGCTCGAGCCTTGACCGGGTTGGTCAAGACGCTCGCCGGCGCGCAGAAAGCGAAGTTGGCGCGCGAAGCATGGGGTGTGACACAGCACATCGCCGACGAATCCGCCCGTGCTTTTGTCATCGCCGACTTGGCCGGGTATTTGCCGGATGATCTCAAGACCAAAGCGTTGGAGGCCGTGCAAGGAATCACCGACGATTTCGTTCGTTTGTTTGCATTGAGTGAATTGGTGAAACACTTGCCAGGCGATCTGACCACCCAGGTCATTCGTCAGGCCCTGCGAACGGTGCGGGGAATGGAGAACGATATCGCACGCGCGATGTCGCTGTTGCTGGTGGGTGAAAGTTTGCCCGATCGCTTCAAGCCCGAGGCCCTGGCAGTGGCGCGAGAGACCGCCGACGAACGAGCGCGCGCTTTTGCATTGAGCCAACTGGTCGAACACTTGCCGGATGAGCTCAAGTCTGAGGCGCTGACCGCCGCGCGGGAGATGAGCAATCTGTGGGCGCGGGCGACGGTCTTGCCCGGAAT
>CAYHAR010000564.1:0-1643 GCA_964354595.1 uncultured Anaerolineae bacterium
ATCCAGTGAGGCGAGTGGCGTAAGCAGCCTCACTTGCCGGGCGGCTGCGTCGCTCAGCGTGACAATGCCCAGGCCGAGCGTGAATCCCTCCGCATCTTCCAACGCGACGAGTTGATTGAAGGCGAATCGCGGTGCGGGCGAGACGACCAGGTGGTTCCAGCTCGCCGTCACTTGTCGGGCATTCGCAAAGTAGTGAGCGAACTGCGACGCGCGGTGCGCCTGGCGAGTCGGAATGTCGCGTGCTTGCACGGCGGGGGATGGACGCAGCTCTATCACGCGCACGCGGCTGTTCCGCAAAGGCGCGAGAATCGGCCCCAATTCTTGCTCGCGCTGGATGGCAAACACAACGGTCGGGCGCAGCAAATCCACTTGCGCAAGCTTGAGGTGGTGGCCTCCTTGCGCGGGATTCACCAGGCCGGAGGTGTCGTAGACAATCGTATCCGCGCCCGCGTCCGCGTCTTGCGCGATCTGCGCCAACCGCGCCGCGTTGACCAGCACGGGCAGCATGTGCCGCGTGGGCGAGACTGCTCCAACAAACCTCCACCAGGTTTTGCCTCGCGGCGGCCAAGAATCGTCTCCGTCTCTACTCATCGCCATAGTCATCATGGTCGGCGGCCCCAACGTACTCTGGCCTGGGTCGCCGTCCAGAAAAGCCACGCGGCGCGACTCGGCGCACAGCCGCCGGTACAGATATTGGGCGAGTGTGCTCTTGCCGGTGTCCGGCGCGCCGATCACCATCAACACGCCGCGCTGCTCTGCTAAGTCAATCTGTTGCCATGCCGGAGGAATGTCCATAGGTTCTCACTTGAAACGTGATGCGTGATACGTGACGCGTGCTGGTCACGTATCACGCAAGTCTGTCAACGGCAATTCAAAGAACTGCGCTACTCTCTTTGCGTTTTCTTCTACCGCCGCTCGCACGCGCGCAGAAAGCGGGGAAAACGAAAAGAGAGAGAGGGTGAGCCCGCTGCCCTTGCGGCCATAGCGCCAGGTGCCGGCGACGCGCCCGCGTTCCAGCAACGTGCCCTCGATGTGACCTGCGATGCGAAAGATGCGCTTGTAGTGTCGTTCGTCCACAATCCACGCTTTATCCTTGATGCCCAGCAGCAACGGGTCAAAGCGATAGAGCAGCCTCACGGGCCATTCTGAGCGCGCGGGCGGTTTTTCATCGAGCGCGTCCAAATCGGCGCGCAATGCGAACGCGGGCTTGCCGCCGACGCTTACCTCGACCACTGTATTGCCCAACGCGGCGAGCCAGCGGCAAGCGTCGCCGGCTCTTGCGCCGCGCCAGTACATCACGTCTTGCGTGGTCGCCGGGCCGTAGGCGCGCAAGTAGCGGCGAGTCAATTCAATGTTCGCTTCGTCAGGAGTCGGCGGATTCCATTCGAGTTCGGGCAGCCAGTATTCGCGGTGGGCGAATTGTCCTTCGTTGCCATCCTGTCCGGCGTGGCAGGCATAGCCGCGCTGCACGAGCGCTGCAAAGATGCCGCCCCAAGAAGAAAAGTCTGTATCGTCCAGGTCGAGGCCGGAAGCGCGCAAGTCGCTGCGTCCCATCGTCCCACGCTGGCGCAACAGTTCGGCCACGCGGGCGACGGTCGCTGTGTAAGCTTCTCGGCTTCCGCTATTTTGCTCACCCTGCCGCT
>CAYHAR010000565.1:0-1617 GCA_964354595.1 uncultured Anaerolineae bacterium
CCGTTGAGCAGATTGACGCCGCCAAGGCGCGCGTCGCCCAGGCTCAGGCCGCGCTCGACGAAGCCACGCTCCTGGCTCCCTTTGACGGTACGATTGCAGAGTTGACAGTTGATCCAGGCGAAGTCATCGCTCCGGGTACGCTCCTCATCAGCCTGGCCGATCTGACCCAATGGCAAGTGGAAACCGACGATCTGAGCGAAGTGGATGTGGTCGCCGTGCAACCAGAAGCCGAGGTCAAGATCACCGTGGACGCGCTGCCCGGCGTGACCCTCAAAGGCAAGGTCATATCCATCACACCCCGCAGCGTCGTCAAGCGCGGCGACGTGACTTATACCGTCAAGGTCGCCATCACCGATCCCGACCCGCGCCTCAAATGGGGCATGACCGCCTTTGTGGACGTTCGTAGCAAGTGATCAGGGACTAGTCCCTGAACAGGAGAACCAGCATGAAAAAGTACGTCATCGGCATTATCCTTCTCGCGTTGCTAACGGGCTGTGCGTCATCCGGCCCCAATCCTTCGGCCACGCCAACCGCCGCCGCGACCAAGAAAGCGAGTACGACGGGCGCATCAGCGCAAGGATATGTGGCGCCAGTCCACCGGGCGAACCTGGCCTTTCGCATCAGCGGGCGCGTGACGCAGGTGCTTGTCAAGGAAGGCGATCAGGTCAAGACCGGTCAGCCGCTCATCAAGCTGCAAGACGCCGACCTCAAGGCCGCGCTGGCGCAAGCGCAGGCCGACCTGGCGCGTGTGCGGGCCGGCGCGCGGCCAGAAGAGATCGCGGCAGCGCAGGCTAATGTGAGCATCGCCGATAGCCAGGTCGCAGCCGCCTCGGCGGAGTTGGCCCGGCTGCGGAGCGGCGTGCCACAAGCGCAGTTCGCGACTGCCCAAGCAGACCTGGTAAAGGCAGCCGAGGACCTCAAGGTCATGCAGGATTCTTATGACGGCATCACGGACGCGCGCAGCTTTTGCAAAGAGAACTTTTACAGATGTGGCGGCCTGGGCCTCCGCGAGGAACAGATGCGTGTCCAGTTGGCGGCAGCACGCGCCGCACATGAGGTCGCCCAAAAGCGTGTGACCCAGGCGCAGACCGGCGCCGGCGCCGATCTGCGCGCGGCGCAAGCGCGCGTGGAGACGGCCCAGGCCCAACGCGACGCGGCCCAGGCAAGACTCGACCTGCTCAAGGCCGGCGCGACGACGGAGCAGATTGACGCCGCCAAGGCGCGTGTCGCCCAGGCGCAGGCCGCGCTCGACGAAGCCACGCTCCTGGCTTCCTTCGATGGGATCATCGCCGAGCTGCCTATCAACCTTGGCGAAATGGTCGCTCCAGGTGTCCGTGTCGCCAGCATCGCCGATCTTTCCAACTGGCAGGTGGAAACCGACGACCTGAGCGAAGTGGACGTGGTCAACGTCCAGCCGGGGGCCGAGGTGTCCATCACCGTGGACGCGCTGCCCGGCGTGACGCTCAAAGGCAAGGTCACGTCCATCACGCCACGCAGCGCGGTCAAGCGCGGCGACGTGACCTACACGGTCAAGGTCGCCCTCGCCGATCCCGACCCGCGGCTAAAGTGGGGCATGACGGCGTTCGTGGATATTCACGCCAAGTAATGGGACTAGAG
>CAYHAR010000566.1:0-1616 GCA_964354595.1 uncultured Anaerolineae bacterium
CCCCCCAGAATGGCGACCCTTGATAAACGCCCGGATTTGTGTTATGATGAAACCCGTAACGCTGGTGAGGTTTTGCGGATCGAATGTACCCCGATAGCGAAATTCTGTTCCCCACATGCTGCATCGGTCAGCTCGCCAACTTGCGCGGCCCCGATTGGCGCGCGCTGGTCGAGTACGTCGCTTCGCGCTCTGAAACGCACGAAGACTCGCTTGCCTTTTCGCTGATGATGATCAAGTTTAGCAGTTGCCTGACGTGCGACCTGGATAGTTATCGCGCGTCGCTCGGCTGCTCCACGTGCGCCAAGCGGACGGTGGCGGGATTCAAAGGCTCGGATAAAGCACTGCTCCGCAAGTACGAACAAGCGCGGCACGAAGTGAGCACCTACCTCGAAGCGAGTGGTCTGCGCCGGCCCACCAGACGCCGGCGGACGGCCGCACAGCCCGTGCTGGCCCGCGCGGCGCGATGAATTCGGCTGGACAAATCTAGAGACATCAGGTATACTCGGCCCGCTAACCGAAAAGTTGAAAGAGTAATTCAGGAGGGTTCCGTTGGCTAACATCAAGTCCGCTATCAAGCGCATCCGCAGCTCGGCGCGCAAGCAAAAGCGCAACCGCGTCGTGCGCGGGCAAGCCCGCAGTGCGGTCAAGAAAGCGCGCGTCACTCTGGCCGAGGGCAAGCGCGATGAGGCGCAAGCTTCCCTTAAGGAAGCGATCATCGCGCTCGACCACGCCGCCGGCAAGGGCGTCATCCACAAGAACAGCGCCGCTCGCCGCAAGTCGCGCTTGATGAAGCAGCTCAACCAACTGCAAAAGTAAAACGTCTCAAGGCATCGCTTACGCGATGCCTTTCGTTTGCTTGACAATTAGAACAAATGTTCGTATAATATCATTGTCCCTATCATCGGGTTGCCTGTCCGGCCCGCGAGGAGACGTGTTGATGAGCGCAACACAACGCGAACTGCGATTAGAGTTTCAGTCAGATCGGATTGAGATGGTCTTGGCAAGCCACAAGGCTCCGGCGCGCGTGATGGGCGGCGTCGTCACGCCGCGCGCCGTGCAGTTCCATCTCGCCCCGATGTTGGGAACCAAGATCAACCGAGTGCAGGCATTGGCGGACGAATTGGCATTAGCGCTGGGCGTGTCGAGCGTGCGCGTGTTGCGGCAGGGCAGTAGTGTGCATCTCGAAATCCCGCGCGACGATCCCCTTGAAGGGGACGATGCGCGACCCGCCAAGCTGTTGTCGTTGATGCCGCGCTTGGTCGAGCCGGACGCCAAACCGCTGCCTCCGGGGATTGTCCCCTTCAAGGGGATTGCGGTGTTGGGATTGGGCGACGATGGCGCACCCCTGCTGCTCCGCCTGCCCTCGCCCGATGTGGCGCACGTCTTGATTGCCGGAACGACCGGCTCTGGCAAGACGGCCTTGTGTCAGACGATGATTCTGAGCCTGGCGATGACTCACCGGCGCAGCCAATTGCAGTTTGTGCTGGCCGAAGGTCCCAAGCGACATGCGTTCAAGCCGTTTGCCCGGCTACCACACTTGCTGCGTCCGGTGATCGGCGATGCGACGGAGGCAGTGGACGCGCTGCGTGAGCTTGTTCGGTTGATGGAAGCAAGAC
>CAYHAR010000567.1:0-1616 GCA_964354595.1 uncultured Anaerolineae bacterium
AATTGTAAGTGTCGTGACGTGCGGCATTGGCGCGATCCTGTTCGTTTTGTGGTTCATCATGCTCTACTGGGCTTACCAAGCCTACCAGGGCAAGGAAATCACGATCCCCGTCATTACCGATTTCGTCAAGAAGCAGGGATGGGCCTAGTGGCCGCTGTGCGCCACCACTGGCTTGGTTCATCAGGTCTGATGTCAGACGGGCTCCGCGAGGAGCCCGTTTTTTGTTGCGCGCCTTGGGGTTGACGCTGGTGCGCAACCGTGCTAAGATGACGCCATGACCACCTATGCCAACAATGTACTCGCTCCACGCCCCAAACGCTGGCAGATCGCGCCGGCAGCGCCTCCCTCGCACTTGAGCCAGTTTCCCACATTGCCCCGCCTGGTGGCGCAGGCGCTCTACAATCGAGGCGTGACCCGCCCTGAACAAGTTCAGACGTTTCTCGATCCAGGCCCGCTGCTTTGCAGTCCGCTAGAGTCGCCCAAGCTCAAGGGATTGGAAAAGGCGGTGACGCGCTTGCGCCGCGCGATCCAACAACGCGAGCCGGTGGCCGTGTATGGTGATTACGACGTGGACGGCGTGACGGCGACGGCCTTGCTGGTTCAGACGCTCGCAGCGCTCGGCGCGGACGCGCGCCCCTACATCCCCGACCGCGTGGACGAAGGCTATGGGCTGCATGTCGAGGCGCTCAAAAGGCTGAAGGACGCCGGCGCGCGTGTCGTCGTGACGGTGGATTGCGGCATCCGGTCGCCGCACGAGGTGGCCTTTGGCAACGAGTTGGGGCTTGACCTCATCGTGACGGATCACCACTCGGTCAGCGCGGACTTGCCGCCGGCATTGGCCTGCATCAACCCCAAGCAAAGCGATTGCCCGTATCCGTTCAAGGACTTGGCGGGCGTCGGGCTGGCGTTCAAGCTGGCGCAGGCGATGCTGCTCATCGAGCAGCGGGTGAGCGGGCATGCGCCATTGCGCGACGACGATTTGCTCGACCTGGTGGCGCTGGGCACGGTGGCCGACCTGACGCCGCTCGTGGACGAGAATCGCGTGCTGGTGGCGCGTGGATTGGCGCGCTTGAATGCTGCGCCCCGTGTCGGCATTGCCGCGCTCATGCAAGTGGCCGGCGTCAAATCTGGCATGGTGGATGCGACCGCGATTGGCTATGGGCTAGGCCCGCGCCTCAACGCTGCCGGGCGCATCGAGCACGCGATGGCGGCGTATCGGCTGCTCACCACCGACGATGCAGCCCTGGCGCACGAACTGGCCGCCGAGCTTGACGGGCGCAACCGGGAGCGTCAGCGTCTGACCAAAGAGACGCAAGACAAGGCGCGCGAGCTGGCGTTGGCGCACGCCCCCGCGGAACGTGCGCCGCTGCTCTTTGCGGCCGATGCGAGCTTTCGCGCCGGTATCGTCGGGCTGGCCGCCAGCCGCCTGACCGAGGAATTCTACCGTCCGTCCATCGTCGTCGAGTTGGGCGAGGTGGAAAGCCGCGGCTCGTGCCGCAGCATCCCCGAATTCCACATCACGCGCGCGCTGGACGAGTGCGCCGAGATACTTGTCCGTTATGGCGGACACGCAGCGGCGGCCGGCTTTACGGTGCTCACCTCGCGGCTGGACGAAT
>CAYHAR010000568.1:0-1600 GCA_964354595.1 uncultured Anaerolineae bacterium
GGCACGCTGATTGACTTTGCGATGTGGGGCGAATGGGCCGACGGGCCGGAGCGGGTCTGGTGGTCGGCGTGCTGTCGGGCGTCAGCCCGGCGGAGCTGCTCGCTCCTCACGCCGACGCGCTGCTCTATTGTGTGGCTGACCTGGTTTGAGAATCTTGTCAAGGTGACGACATGAGTCCATTGGTGATGGGACTAGTCCTTTGCTCGACTTTTATGCACGCGGGCTGGAATTTGCTCGCCCGGTACGAGCGGTCGGAGAGCATCTTTTACGGCAAGATGCTCATTGTGATCGCGGCGGTCGGTTGTGTGCCTGCCGTCTCGAGCGAAGTCCTGGCGCGTTCTCTCACGCTCAAAGCTTGGGGGTGCGTCGTCGCCTCGGCATTCTGCGCCGGACTGTATCTTTTCTTTCTGGCGCGCGCGTTCGAGTCGTCGGATTTCACGGTGGTCTATCCGGTGGCGCGCGCCTTGCCGGTGATTTTTGTGGCGCTGGGTGACGTGTTGCGGGGGAGATACCTGACCGGGCTGGGCTGGCTGGGCATCCTGCTGGTGGCCAGCGGCTGCGTCCTGGTTCCGCTTCGCTCGTTTCGAGATTTGGCTTTTCGCAGATATTTCAATCGGACCAGTCTGTGGATGCTCTTGGCGGCGATGGGAACCGTCGGCTATACGTTGCTGGACAAGGTCGCGGCAGAAGTCGTGCAACAAGGCCCGGACACGGCGGCCCGTTATGGGTACATGTATTTTACGATTTCTTTTTTGCCTTACACTGCCTTGCTGCGGATTTCCAGACACGAGAACCACAACCCGCATCCGACGAACTGGAGACTCGTCATCCTGGCAGCCGCCCTGAGTTTTGGGGCGTATTGGCTGATCCTGTGGGCGTACCAGCTCAGCCCGTATGCCAGCTATATCGTCGCCTTCCGGCAGTTTAGCATCGTCATCGGCGCGATATCGGCCTTTCTCATTTACAAAGAGCATGGCGTGATGGTTCGCCTGACGGGGGCTTTGCTGATCACATCAGGTTTGGTGCTCATCGGAGTGTGGGGGAGATAGCGACCCGGACGCCCCTTGCGTCCGGCTGCGGATGTTTGGCGAAATCCGGCAAGCGTTCCAGTCGCCCGACTATGGCACGCTCTACCTTGCCGCCGTTGCCCGCCAGACGACCTGCCCCGCTAACACCGTGTACGTGCAACTATGCTTGGAGAGCGAACAATATGGGCGCATGTGCAACGTTTTCCCGCTGCCCTACAGTAACGAGGATATGTATTACGTGATGTACGACCACATGCCGGAGGGCGAATACACAATGTACGCCCGTTACTAAAACGTGGGGTGCGTCAACGGTCAGATCATTCAAGTGGCCGCCGCGCTTGGCAAGGAGGGCGAGGGGCCGGAGGAAACCGCAACACCCTGGCCCACTTCTACGCGCTTGTGCCGCCTAGCCCAACGCCGCGTGTCACGCGAAGCGTGGAAACGCCCATCGGGTCAAGCAATCTTGGCTTTATCATGCAGCAAGGGACGCTCGTTATCGGTTGGGTTGGCCCGGCGCTGTTCGGTATCCTGTTCGCGGCTTTTGCCTGGGCTACAGGCGTGTTTCAATGGCT
>CAYHAR010000569.1:0-1592 GCA_964354595.1 uncultured Anaerolineae bacterium
TCGGGATACACATCCGAGACGCTCATCCCGCCCCAGTCCAGCTTGAGGTCGGCCAGCACCGGTGTAGCGACTTTGGCATAGAACGCGCTGACCTCTTGGTCAATTCGCTGGTTTGGCCGCACGAAAGCCGTGACGCCGCGATTATCTTGCGAGAGCGTGTCGAGCAGCACCGCATTCACGTCATCGCCCATGCCGAACGCGAACAGGCGCACGTTGCTGCGCGAGGCTTGCTTTACGTTGGCGACGATCCGCGCGCCGTCCACTTCGCCCGTCGTCGGTTGGCCGTCGGTGAGGAAAATGAGGATGGTCGGGCGTTCTTTGTCGGCCATCGCCAGCGCCTCTAGCAGCGCGCGATTAATGTCCGTGTTGCCCGCCGCGCGCAGCCCGTCCACGAATCGCTGCGCCTGGTTGCGCTCTGTGGCCGGACGCAAGCCGCTGGCATACGCTTCGACGCTCGTGGAAAAACGAATCACGTTAAAGCGATCCTCTGGGTTGAGATGATCGAGGATATAGCGCAGCGCGGATTTGGCCTGCTGAATCTTGTCGCCGTCCATCGAGCCGGACGTGTCAATCACCGCAATCACGTCTTTGGACACGACCTGGTCCTGATCCACCTCGACTTGCGGCGCGGCCAGCAGCAAAAAGAATCCATCCTCGCCGCCCGGCTTGTAGGTCAACAGGTTTACGCCGATCTCGCTTTGGCTGACCGAATAGTACAACTCGAAATCGCGGTCGGGCTTGACGCGGCTTTCTTCATAGCCGACCCGCGCGCGATGGTCGCCGTCGCGCTCGACCGAGACTTTGTGGCTGGGCGAATAGATGGCTTTGAGCGCGTCTTGCGATTGAATGTCCACGCTGACGCTCACCGCATCGAGCGGGCGCGCGGAAAACTTTTCCGTGTTGAGCGGGTAGACGTAGTGAATCAGTCCACTATCGGCGGCGAGCACCTGGCTGTATTCGATCTCGATGCGTCGCTCGCCTTTCGGCTGGATGGGAAAGATGCGCGCCTGGAATGCGCCGCGATTGACGTATTCCAGCAGCGCCGGGTCGCGCCGCTGCCGGACAATGTTCTCATAGATCGAGCGCGCTTCCTCGCGGCTGAGCACCTTGCCTTCCATCTTTTGTCCGTCGGCCCACATTGCAAACTGGCTGACGGTGGCATCCAGCGGCAGCGGAAAGATGTACGTGCCTTCCATCGCAAAAGCAGAGTCGTTGACAAAGACCTGGTCTACGTGCGTGCGCGCCACCTGGTCTTTTATCGTCACTGTGACTTTGTGGTACTTGACGCTGAGCTGGGTCGAGCCGATGGGCGGCGGCGGTGGGCACGGCGGGATCGGCGGGCGCGGACAGTCTACGCAGGGCTGCTGCGGCTCAGGGGCTGGCGGGCAAATCGGATCAGGGACGATGATGCCATCGGCAGCCGCTGGCGCGGCCATGGCGCACAAGGCAAACAGAGCAATCCACACACAGATAATTGTTTTGGCTCTCACATCTCACCTCCAAAAGTCCAAGTCAACAAATAGACGCCGGAACCAGGCTGCGTGTTCCATTGGACACAGCGCCGCCCTCAGTGTACAATCTGTTCCATCGCC
>CAYHAR010000570.1:0-1587 GCA_964354595.1 uncultured Anaerolineae bacterium
GCGCGACGGCCACGCCCTGCTCGCCACTCGGCGGGACCAGCGCATTTTGCTTGATGGCCTGCTCGATCACGGGCGTCCACACACGCTTCGCGTCGGCGGGCCGGACGCTCGTGCGGTCGAACAGATAAGCGCTGGGCATTTCCATCGCTTGGCGGAAAGCTTGCCAGCCTTCACGAGTAGTGGCGCGGTCGAGTCGCTCAAGCTCTCGCAGTGTTTCCTGAGTCTTGGCTTCCACCTGTTTGCGCTCGGTAATATCCAGGTGAGCGCCATACCCCTTGCGCACGCGATTTTGGTCGTCGAGCAAGAGACGGTACTCGATAAAGGCATGCTGGATTTGGCCGTCTCCACAGACCACCCGATATTCCACTCGACCCTTATAGCCCGGCGTGGCAGCTTGGAAAGCTTGCTGTATTTCATTGACGATCAGTTCCGCATCGGCCGGATAGACAAACCGGCGAACGTACTCGGCGGCCGGGAGAATGTAACCACCTGCCTGTTCGGCTGTCGTGTGTATCAGGGCATAGAACTGATCATTGAACGTGAAGGATTGAGACGGGAAATCGAATTCCCAATAAGCCAACCGGGCAATGTCCAGGGCCTGCTGTAGTTGAGCTGCGCTCTCCCGTGCTTGCTGGAACAGGCGAGTGCTCTCGATCGCGACGGCGATCTGGCCGCACAGGCCTTCCAGCAACAACTGGTCGTCGGCCGTCAGCGCGCCGACCCGGTCGCTTTGCACATCCAGGATGCCCAACACCTCGTCGCGCAGCTTGATCGGCACCGCCAACTCGCCTTTCGTGGCCGGCAAATTCGGGTTGGGCCGCCAATCTTTATCTTGCGTGACATCGGTTGCCAGCATTGAGCGGCCAGTCGCCGCCGCAGTGCCGACCACGCCCCGCCCCATCGTTAGTTTGTGGCCGGCGGCGAGCATCTTTTCACCCGCTTTGCCGTAGCCGACGACCAACACGACCGCGTCCTGTGCGGGATCGTCGCGAAAGATTTGAGCATGGTAGTAGTTGAACCGCTCTTTGATGAGCGTGACCACGCGGCGGTACAGTTCTTCCAGCGCCGGAGCAGCCGCAATCTCTTGCGCCACCTGAGTGCTGACCTGAACCTGGTATCCACGGCGCGCCAGCGATTCTTGAATCTGCTGCTCCAGCCGCTTGCGTTCGGTGATGTCGCGAATAAAGCCCCAGAACCCAATCGGATTTTCCGCTTCGTCTTTCGTTGTATAGACCGCTAATTCCACCGGAAAGACAGCGCCATCTTTGCGGATATACTCTTTCTGATATAGGTCGGTGTAGCCCCGCGTCAAAGCCTGTTCCGTCAGGATCTTGGCTTCCATCGCATGCCACTTGGCCGGCGTCAGATCCTGGAACTTGATCGTCCGCAACTCTTCAATGCCGTACCCCACCATCTTTTCAAAGGCCGAGTTGCACTCGGTCACGTACCCTTCCATGCTCACGCTGGCCAGGCCATCCGTGAAGGCATCGTACAGTTGCCGATAGCTCGCTTCAGAATGGCGCAGCGCCTCCTCCGCCCGCTTGCGCTCACGGATGTCGCGCACGATGGACAGAACCAATCCCCCTT
>CAYHAR010000571.1:0-1577 GCA_964354595.1 uncultured Anaerolineae bacterium
AAATCAACGACGCCAGCCTCGTCACGCGGCTGACGTATGGCGGCATCTCATTTCTGTTTACGGGCGACATGGAACAAGCCGGCGAAGCCGCATTGCTCCATTCCGGACGCTTGCAGCCCAGCACTGTCTTGAAGGCCGCGCACCATGGATCGAAAACGTCCAGTTCCCCCGAATTCCTCGCCGTAGCCGATCCAACCGTGGTCGTGATTTCAGTCGGCGCGGGCAATCCCTTTGGTCATCCTTCGCCCGAAGTGCTGGCGCGTCTGGCCGACCGCCGCGTGTTTCGCACCGATCAATCCGGCACGGTCGAGATCGCCAGCGAGGGAACGAGGTTGTGGATCAAGACGGAGCGATGAGAGGTCTGTATGAACAACTATATCAGCCGGATACGCAGGCCGGTCAAGCGCAAGGATGCCGAACAGTACGTGCTGCTCGCCTTGTTGAGCTTTGCCGCCTCGGTGACGCTAACCCGGTTGTTTCTCCAACTCACCGGCTATCCTCAGATCGGCAATAGCGAGCTGCACATCGCGCACGTGCTGTGGGGCGGCTTGCTGCTGTTCATCGCCGCCTTGTCCCCGTTGATTTTCGTTACCCGGTGGGTGTATCCCCTCGGCGCGGTGTTGGGCGGAGTCGGGGTCGGGCTGTTCATAGACGAAGTCGGCAAGTTTATCACTCAGAACAATGATTACTTTTACCCGGCCGCCGCGCCCATCATCTATGTTTTCTTTCTGATCACGGTGTTGGTCTATCTTCAGGTGCGCCGCCCTTCGGCGCGCGATGCCCGCGCCGAACTGTACTATGCCCTCGATCTTTTGGCTGAGGTGCTCGACGACGATCTAGACACGCGCGAGCGCGCCGAGCTTGAAGCGCGGCTGCGACCCGTCGCGCAGCAGACCGACCAGCGTGACGAGGCTCGCCTGGCAAATGTGTTGCTTGACTTTTTGGCCTCGCCAGACCTGCACGTCATTCCACACGCGCCCGGTTTCTGGGAGCGCTGCCTGAGACAGGCGCAGGCGCTCGAAGCACGCTGGGTCAAGCGTCGCCGACTCAAGGCAGCCCTGACGGGCGCGATAGGCGCGCTGGGCTTGCTGGCTGTCGTCAAGCTGGTCTCGCTGGTGGTGGCCGCTTTCTCGCCCGCGTTTCTGGAGCAGATGGTGAATGAACTGGTCGCCCTCGGTCAGGTCAAGAGCGCCAACGGCATGGGCTGGTTTTCGGCGCGGCTGGCGCTAGATGGCTCGGTGGGCTTGCTGCTGTTGGTCGCCGCTGTCCTCATGATCATCAGCCAGGAACGGCTGGGCGTCCAATTGAGCTTGCTTGGCCTTTTGCTTTCCCTGACCGTCGTGGACCTGCTGGTGTTTTACTTTGACCAGTTCTCGACCATCTTTACGGCGATGGTGCAGTTCGGGTTGTTGTTGGGAGTGCTGTATTACCGGAGGCGTTATCTTGCACAGACTTGCGTAGAAAGTTAGCCAGCACAGTGTCAGATCGGTAAAGTAGCGCGTCACATGTCTATGCCGACCTGCACCGGGACAAAAGCTCTGCACTGAAATTTACCGGACCGTTCAGACAGGTTTTAC
>CAYHAR010000572.1:0-1574 GCA_964354595.1 uncultured Anaerolineae bacterium
ATTCTTATCCGTGTGTATCCGTGAAATCTGTGTCCAAATGAGAGAATCGGGAAACTCTACATTTAATGCTTGCCGTTGCCGCCATTCGCCGAGGCGACCTCACGTTCCACTTCAGTCTCGATGCGGGCTTGCATGTCATAGATCCGCCGATAGATGCCGGCCTGGTCCATCAGCTCGTCGTGCGTCCCTCGCTGCACGATCTGCCCCCGGTCGAGCACCAGGATCAGGTCGGCGTTCATCACGCTCTGGATGCGGTGGGCGATGATAAAGGTCGTCCGGCCCTGCATCAGCCGCTCGAGCGCCGCGCGAATCTCGGCCTCGGTCTCGGTATCCACCGACGAGGTGGCGTCGTCCAGGATCAGGATGCGCGGGTCCTTCAAGAGCGTGCGCGCGATGGCGACGCGCTGTTTCTGCCCGCCCGAAAGCGTCACGCCCTTTTCGCCGACCAGCGTGTTATAGCCATCGGGAAACGACATGACCACGTCGTGGATGGCCGCCGCGCGAGCCGCCGCCTCGACCTCGGCATCAGACACATCTCGCCCGACGCCATACGTGATGTTTTCGCGGATCGAGCGCGAGAACAGGAACGGCTCTTGCTCCACGATGCCCATGTTCCGGCGCAAAAAGCAGCGCGCATAGTCCTCCAGCTCTATCCCGTCGAGCGTGAGGCTGCCGCCCGTGTATTCGTAAAAGCGAGGCAGCAAGTTGACCAGCGTCGTCTTGCCCGAGCCGGTGGAACCCAAGAGCGCCACCGCCTGCCCCGGCTCGCAGCGAAAGCTAATGTCCTTGAGCACCGGCATGTCCGCGTCGTCGTACTTGAAGCAGACGGCATCAAAGACAATCTCCCCGCGCGGGTCTCTAGTCGGGATGAACCGGGCCTCGTCGAGCGGCTCGCGTTCCTGCCGGACGACCTCCATCACGCGACCATAAGAGACCAGCCCGGTGGACATTTGCACGATCAACCGGCCCATCTCGCGCATCGGCCAGATCAGCCAGATGAGCAAGCCGATGTAGGCCATGTAAACGCCGACTGTGATCTCGCCGCGAATCGCCATCAGCGCGCCGACGAGATAGCCCGCCAACAACTGCGCCTGGCAGAGTGTATCGGAAGTGGGCCAGAACAGCGAGTGCATCAGCGTCAAGCGCCGGCCGCGCTGGAATTTTTCCCAGTTCTCTTTCTCGAACTTTTTCCTCTCATAGTCCTGCCGCGCGAACGCCTTGACCACTCGCACGCCGGTCAGGTTTTCTTGCAGCGTGGTGGAAAGCGCCGCCTCTTGTTCCTGGTTCGCTTCATAGGCCTTGGATGCCCGCTGGAAGAAAAAGACCGAGACGGCCACGATGAACGGCACGACCGCGACCGAAAGCAGCGCCAGCCGCCCGTTCAGGAACAGCAGCGCGGCCAGGTTGACGACGAACAGCAGGGCGATCCGGCCCACGCCGATGGCCTGGTCGGCAAAGAACCGGCGGATGGCGTCCACGTCCGACGTGGAGCGCTGGATCAGCTCGCCGGTCTTCGTCTGGTCGTGGTACGTGAACGACAGCCGCTGGATGTGGTCGAACATGTAATTGCGCAG
>CAYHAR010000573.1:0-1573 GCA_964354595.1 uncultured Anaerolineae bacterium
GTCGGCAACGGGCGTCACCTGCTGGCAAATCGGGCAGCGGCAGTCGCCGCGCGTGAGCATCGTGCCATCGGTCTCTTCAATGTCCTTGTTCTTGGCGATGCCAAAGGTTACTTTTTTGCCCTTGCGCGCCATGGTCAGCGCGACTTGCTTGCCCGACTTGTTGCACACGAGCAGGCTGCGCAACAGCGGAATTTCGGCGCGGCAAGCAGGATTGGAGCAAGGCGCAGTCCGCGCCCACAGATAACCAACGACAGGCTTGCCATCCTTGCCGGCGGGGTAAAGTTGCCCGATGCGCTCGCGGGCGCGTTCCAGAATCCATTTGGCCCAATGTTCGACATCACGGGCAAGACGATTCTCAAGTTGCTCCGAATCACCGGCGTCGCCCGAAGGTTGAACTTGATAGGTCGGCAACGGTTCTTGCAGAGACCGCACAGTCTGAGCCGAATCCACAACTGGTTCGACAGGCGCCAGCTTGCCAAAGCGTTGCGGAAACTCGCACGTTGCGCGCAGGATGAGATAGGCCACGGGGTTATAGTCGTTGGCAATCGCCTGGCAGCCCAGACGGGTCGCTTCCAGCGGGATAGCCCCACCGCCCGCAAAGGGGTCAAGGACAACAGGCATGTCACTCTGAGCGAAGCGAAGAGTCTCTGTCTCGCGTGACTGAGATTCTTCGCCGCTTCGCGGCTCAGAATGACGTTGACTGATATGAGCAATCCGCACCAGCTCGCGGGCGATGCGTAGCACCTCGCGCCCCTGCTCGTTTTCGGGGTTGCTCGTCTCCCACTTGACCAGGCTGCGGTCATCGAGCAACTCGGCCGGCGCCGGCTGCTGGCTGCCTTCTTCGCCCTTCTCGAACGCCAGCCATTCGGGCGACCATTTGGCGATAAACGTCAGCAGGCGATTGCGTGGCGTGTCGGGGATGTCGTCGTAAGGGCGATAAGGGTCAGGGTCTTGCTTGCGCTTGCGTCCGCGCCAGTAGCCTTTGAGCGCTTGCGGCACGTCATCCCGGAGCAGCCGCAGGACAGCCTCACGAAACTCGCGCGGGCAGATCAGATCGTCGGGGTCGGGCACGAGCGAAGCAAACACCACAGCGCGCGAAGCGGGCAGCGGTCGCCGCGCCCACCAGAGATGCAGCGTCGAGATGTGGCCGTGCCGCAGGGATTTGTCGCGCACGCTCTCCGCCGAGATTTCGCGGATGGGGAGTGCGACTTCAATCAATCGGTTCATAGTTTCTAGTTTTCAGTTTCCAGGTTTCAGTGAGTGGGTCAGAGAGTAAAGCATCTTGCGGATTTCGGTAATGCGCTGGTCAAGGTCAGCGCTGTCTTCGGGCGAGAGAAAGCCCAGGTTTTCGACGATGATGCGCTGGGTGTCCAGTTCCGTCGCCGAGCCATTGGCAACCGAGAGGAATTGGCGGAACTCGCCTACGTGCTGCCGCGCTTGCCCTTCGGCAATATTGGATGGGATGGACACCGCCGCGCGCTTCATCTGGTCGGCCAGCCCATAGAGTTCGCTCTTGGGAAATTTGCTGCACACCTGGTAGACCTTTGTGCATAGCTCAATGCCCTTTTGCCAG
>CAYHAR010000574.1:0-1572 GCA_964354595.1 uncultured Anaerolineae bacterium
CCATGGCGGCTTTTCGCGCGCTTCATCTGCGCGACTATGGCCGGATTGACATTCGCGTTCGAGGCGACCAGCCCTACGTGCTGGACGTGAACTCGAATTGCGATATTACGATTGACGGCGGGTTCGCCAAGACGGCAGCGGTGGCCGGTTACGATTACGGCGCGATGGCCAGCCGCATCGTCAACCTGGCCGCGCACCGAAGGGCAATGTAATACCGTTCAAAAGGCGACGAGGCTGCCGGATGAATCCGGCAGCCTCGTGCCTTGCGCCCCCCCATGGCGGCTGCCTAGCGCCTGCCCAAGCACCAGGCAGCACGCTCAGCGCACAACATTATATTTGCCGGAGAGTATGTCGTTGTCGGCATAGATGCTTCGCAAGCATCCATCACGAGCGTTGCTCCGGCGGGGTGGCGGCGAGGCTGACAGGTTTCCCCGCAGCCTCGCGCCTTGCGCCCCCCATAGCGACTGCCTAGCGCCTGCCCAAGCACCAGGCAGCACGCTCAGCGCACAACATTATATTTGCCGGAGAGTATGTCGTTGTCGGCATAGATGCTTCGCAAGCATCCATCACGAGCGTTGCTCCGGCGGGGTGGCAGCGAGGCTGACAGGTTTCCCCGCAGCCTCGCGCCTTGCGCCCCCCATAGCGTCTGCTTGGCGCCTGCCCAAGCACCAAGCAGCACGCTCAGCGCACAAGTTGGTAGGGGTCGGGCACGTCCCGACCTGCGCCCCAGCTACTGGGGCGCCGAATCAAGCCGGTTCACGACCAGGTCAGACGCCAGCGCGTCACCCGATCCCATCGTCTCGTCACCGGCGACCATAGTCAGCAAGTCGTGGATGGCGCGCTTGGTATAGAGCCACACCATGCCGATGCGACTGGCGCCCATCCGCCGGTCAAAGACGAGCATGAGAAACAACTGATCGCCAATGTTGGTCGAATAGAGGTCGTACCGCAACCCCTCGTGATAGTGCAAGTTGAACGAGCGGTCTTCGCGCAGGTGACGGGCGACCTCCAGATCGGCGGCAAAGCTCCCGCCCATCAGCGAGGTCAGCGTCAGTGGCGTCGCTCCTTCGGTGTGGCCGACTTGCGTGATGAACTGGCCGGTGATGTCGGCCAGCAGGATGCACTGCGCGCCGACTTCGTAGCGCAGATCGTTGAGCCGCTGCGTGATCCGGTCGAACCGCTCACCGGAAAGCACCAATACCCCCGGCGCGCTGGCGGCTCCCTCGCGCAGCGCCTCCTGGACGGCGGCGATGAGGTCTTCAACATGAAACGGCTTGGTAAAGTACCGGTACGCCCGCAATCGGCGGGTTTCAGCTTCTACGTCGTCGGAGCCATAGGCCGTGATGAGAATGATGCGCGTGTCAGGGCTTTTTTCTCGCACCTGCTGCATCAACTCTAACCCGCTCATCCCTGGCATCCGCAAATCGGTGATGACCACATCGAACGGTTTTTGCTCCATCTCCTCTAATGCAGATTCGCCCGACTCGGTGCGCACGACCTGATAATTACGTCCTAATGATTCAAAGCTTTCTTGCAAAAAGAAAGCGACCTTGGCCTCATCGTCCACAATCA
>CAYHAR010000575.1:0-1567 GCA_964354595.1 uncultured Anaerolineae bacterium
GCAGCAGTGCCGGTGACGTAATGCGTCTGCGCCGTCGGCGTCAGGTGCGAGACCAACGAGCCGGTCGTCCCGGTCGAGCGGATCGGGCCAAAGCCGGCGTGCGCGCACACGTTAAAACTCGTGAGGCCGCGCGAGGGAGTCCAATCGGGAGTAGCCTGCGGGCCGTGATCGCGCAGCGCGCGCATGACCGTCTGGACGGTGATCTTGCCCTTTTGCGCCGCAAGCAAATCCGTTGTGCGGCATTGGCGTTGGCGGCTTGCGCTAAAACGAGTAAAGAGAAAATCCGAATAGCATCGGGCAAAATGGAAATCGCCCGGCCCTTTGCACCAGCCCCGGTCAACCGCATACGTCACCAAATCAGGCGAGGCCAGGTCCCACTGACTGCCAATCGTGATACCGTTCGAGATCGAGCGAATGTCGCGGACGCGCTCGGCGGCCCATTGCCGGCCCGCCGTTTCCAACACCCAGGCTGATTGTGGATCGGCGATGAGGAAACTGTTGTGATAGTATGTGGTGTGCTGAAAGCCGCAGTTGCCACTTTGACCATACTGCGCGATCAGACCGGTGATCACGTCGAGCGCCTGGGGGGCAGTCTTGGCTCGTTCCAATGCCAGGCGGAGTATGTCCATGCCGATCAGGCCCGGACTTTTATCGTACGGGATCTTGGTGAACACGGCTTCGTTGCCGATGACGACGCCGTGCTCGTTCGCGCCCATCTCTGCGCCCCAAATCCAAAACGGCTTGCACAGCAGCACAGCGTATGTCTGCTCGACCTGGGGGATTTCGATGTAGGTGCATTTGACGCGACTGCCCGGCGCGTGACGCGCCGCCGGAAGGCGCAACAGGTGATGAGCCTCGTTCGGCTCGCGGTCCGAGTTTTTGCCGAAAACGGTCACGCCGTCGGCGGTGACTTTGCCCAGAGCGACAAGGGTATCACACATCGTTGGCCTCCCCGTGGACCTGAAAGGTCTGGTGGTCTATGACGATTGACGTATCTGCGCCAGCGTCAGCGGCTGCCAGTCGGATGGCATCCGCAAGCGGTCATCGTTTTCGCAGAGGGACCGCACGTCGGCGAACGTTGCATCGGCGTCCAGCGTCAGCGTGGCGATGCGATCCAGGAACTCGCGATCATCCTCAGTCACCTGCGCTTCATCCTTGTAGATAAGGCCCCAGCCATCCCAGGGCAGGATTTCGGTTTTGTTGAGCGACAGAAGATCGCGGATGAGGTCGCCGCGAACGAACCACAGCCCGTGCATGTCAAAGATGCCGAACTGGTCAGCGTCGGCCTGACCCGCGCGGCACATCAGCCAGGCGCGGCCTCCGGTCAGGAATTGGCCGGGAGGCAGGTCGAGCGGGTCGAACTGGATTTGGAGTGCGTCGCGCTGAAACGCATCGAGCTGCGCATCCACCATCACCCAGCGTCGCTCGTCCGCCTTCCAGTATTCGCAGCCCCAGTGGTCTTCAAAGTGGTTGGGCATGAAATACGCCGCAAATCCGCACCGCGCTCGCGCGGGCACGCCCTGGTGACGCAAGATGGCGCACAGCAACGTGGAGAAATCGCGGCAGT
>CAYHAR010000576.1:0-1562 GCA_964354595.1 uncultured Anaerolineae bacterium
GGCGCTGGCCTCGCTCGATGCGCTGATCGTTCACGACGCGGACACGGGGACGCTGTCCTCGGCTCAACGGGACGCGTTGCGCCGCTGGGTCGAGCGCGGCGGGCGGCTCGTCGTCACCGGCGGGCCGAACTGGCAGCGCAGCACAGCCGGCCTGGCCGACCTGTTGCCCGTGACGGTATCCGGCGTCCAACGCATGGATGCGCTCGACGCGCTGGCTCGCGCTGGCTCGCAGGCGCTCACCGGCCCGGTTCTCATCGCCGCGAGCAGCTTGCGCGAAGGCGAGGCGCGAGTGGCGCAGGATGGCGTGCCGCTCATCGCAGAGCGCCAAGTGGGCGCAGGTCACGTGGACTATATCGCGTGGGACCCGGCCGCCGAGCCGCTGGCGAGTTGGGCTGGCAACGTTGCCGTCTGGTCGTCGTTCTTGCAAGCCGAGGGGGTCCGCCCGCCTTGGAACAGCGGCGTAAAAGACAACACTGCCGCCATCCAGGCATTGAGCGCGCTGCCCGGCGCGGCCTTGCCGCCGGCCTGGCAGATCTGCGGCTTTTTGCTGCTCTACGTCGTCATCCTCGGCCCGGTGAATTACCTGGCGTTGAGCAAGCTGCGTCGCCGCGAGTGGGCCTGGATCACCGTGCCGCTCATCTCGCTCGTCTTTGGCGGATGCGCGTACCTCACCGGCTTTCAGGCACGCGGGCCCATCGTCACGCTGCATCGTTTGCTGATCGTGCAAGGGCAAGCCGGTCAACTGGAAGGCCGGGCCGATGCGCTGCTCGGCGTGTTCTCGCCGCGCCGTGGCTCTTACGATGTGCAGATCAGCCCGGACGCTTCCATCAAGAGCGCGACATTACTCGCGCAGCCGCTGCGCGGCAGCAGTCCCGGCGGCGCGTCGGGCGATTTTGTCGTCGAGCAAGGCGACTCGCTCACGCTTCGCCGCGTGCGAGTGGACGTCGGCGCGATGCAGCCGTTCGCGCTCAGCCTGTCTGCGCCGCTGCCGCGCCTCTCGGCCAATCTCACGCTCGACATGACCTCAAGCAGCGCTCAACTTTCCGGCGAGGTTCGCAACGACGGCGATGTGGACCTGACTGATGTCGTGTTCCTGGTGGGCAATGACAGCCAACAATTGGGAGACTTGAAGAGTGGGCAAAAGAGTTCGATCTTTCGTGCGCCGACCAGCGTCAGCTCGCAGCCCGGCGGGCCGGCGTCAACGGGTTTGAACTATCGCATCCTTGGCACCAACAACACTTTTTCGGATCGCGCGCTGCGCCGCCGCGGGGCGATGCTCGATTCGGTGTTGGGCCGGGGATTGCCGCCGCAGCCGATGGTGGGAGTGTACCTGGCCGGCTGGACGGCGCGCGCGCCGATGCAGACGTTGGTCAATGGCGCGCCCGCGCGCGAGGAGGACCAGGCGCTTTACCTGATTCAACTTCCATTCCAGGTCAACCCATCGGCGGGCAAGATCACCTTGCCGCCGGGCTTGATAACGTGGGAAACTCTCAGCTCGCCGGGGTACGCTGTCTCGCCTTATGGGTTTAACATCAATCCCAACCAGCCCGTCTCATTCCGTT
>CAYHAR010000577.1:0-1543 GCA_964354595.1 uncultured Anaerolineae bacterium
AACCCGTGGATCAACAGCACGCCGGTCGAGTTGCCAGGATAGTCGAACGGATCGGGAACGGGAGGCGCATAATCTGTCATCGGTCTCCTTGGGTCAAAACCAGCCCGCTGCGCGGAGCTAGCTTGAGGTCATGCAACGTGCCTTGCGTCACCGTGTGCCGATCTTGTCCCCAAGCGTTTTGCAGCACGGCATTCTCTTCCCTCACGTTGTTCACCGGCAAGGATACATTGCGCGTGTCGCGACTGATGTTGAGCGCAACGACGACGGTCTCGCCGTCGAGCTGACGGGCATAGGCGTACACGTCCTGCTCCGAGTACAATACCTTAAAGTCACCACGCCGCAGCGCCGGGTGCGCCCGGCGCAGCGCGATGCAACGCTTGAAAAAATCGCGCAGGTCGTGATTCCAGCGGCTCTCGTCCCACGGAAAAGCCTTGCGGCAATCCGGGTCGTGCCGGCCGTCCAGGCCGATCTCGTCGCCATAGTAAATGCACGGCGCGCCGGGATAGGTGAGCATGAACAGCGCCGCCAGGCGCAGCGCGCTTTCGTCGCCACGCGCGCAGGTGATAAAGCGCGGCGTATCGTGGCTATCGAGCAGGTTGAGTTGCGCGCGCATCACAGCCGGGTCATACAGTCCCAGCAGGTGGTCAATCGCGGCCTGGAATTCTGCCTGGCTGATGGGGCCAATGTCCCCGTAACCGCCCGCCTGGCGTGCTTCTTGGGTATCCAAGTTCTCGCCGATGAAATAACTCATCACCGCCCGGGTGAACAGATAATTCATCACCGCGTCGAACTGGTCGCCTTGCAGCCAGCACTGCGCGTCTTGCCAGATTTCGCCCACCAGGTACGCTTGGGGATTGGCGCTCTTGACGCGGCGGCGAAACTCGCGCCAGAACGAGTCGTCGTCAATTTCGGATGGCACGTCCAGCCGCCAGCCGTCAACGCCGAAATCAATCCAGTGTTTTGCCACGTCAAAGATAAACTCGCGCACGGCGGGCGTGTCCGTATTCAGCTTGGGCAGCGCGGGCAAATCCCACCAAGCCTTGTAACCCAAGTGCTCTCGACTGTCTCCTTTGACGCGCTTGCGCGGGTAAGCGTCCAGAGGTCGCCCGGCTTGCAGCCATTCTTTATTAAAGTAAAACCAGTCCAGGTAAGGCGAGGCCGCGCCGTTTTCCAGCGCGTGATTGAACTGGTAAAAGCCTCGGCTGGCGTGATTGAACACGCCGTCGAGCACGATGTGGATACTGCGCGCGTGCGCCTGGTCAATCAGCTCGCGCAGCGCGGCGTTCCCGCCCAGGATCGGGTCCACGGCGTAATAGTCAAACGTGTGATACCGATGATTGGCCGTCGAGGCAAAGACGGGATTCAAGTAAATGGCTGTGATGCCCAAGTCGCGCAAATAATCCAGCTTTTCGGCCACGCCCAGCAGATCGCCGCCTTTAAAGCCGGACGGGGTGGGCGGCGCGTCCCACGCCTCCAGGTTCGAGGGCTTGCTCACTCGCGTGCTGGCGGCAAAGCGGTCGGGAAAGATTTGATAAAATACGGC
>CAYHAR010000578.1:0-1538 GCA_964354595.1 uncultured Anaerolineae bacterium
GTGGCGGCCAGTTCTTGGGCATAGTGCGTCAGGTGATGCGGCGAAAGGTCCGCCGCGCATTTGGCAATGATTTCGCGCAGATCGAGCATCTTGCGGATGAGCGCCAAATCGCCCGGCGTGACGAGCAGCGAGACATCGCCGCTTTGCTCGCCGAACCCTTCGGCGGCGGCTTTTTTCAGGATGCTGGCGATGCGCGCGTGCGCGTACTGGACATAGTAGACCGGATTCTCGGACGATTGCTCCGCCGCCAGCTTTAAATCAAAGTCCATCGCGCTATCGGCGCTGCGCGAGAGCAGCATAAAGCGGATCGCATCCGAGCCAACTTCGTCAATCACCTCGCGCAGCGTGACAAACTCGCCTGCGCGCCGGGACATGCGCACTTCTTCGCCGCCTCGCTTGAGCGAAACCAACTGATACAGGATAAAGATCAGCCGGTCGGGATCGAGGCCCAGGGCTTGAGCGGCCATCTTGACGCGCGGCACGTCCCCCTGATGATCAGCCCCCCAGACGTAAATCGCGCGGGCAAAGTCTCGCTCCACCAGCTTGTCCCACAGATAAGCCACGTCGGAGGCCAGGTACGTCGGCTGTTCCGAAGGCTCGGGTATCACCTTGGGCGAGCGGATGAGCACCGCGTCCTTGTCCAGGTCGGAGTGGCGGAACCAGACGGCGTCATCGTATTCGACGACGTGACCTCGCTCCCGCAGCATCGTCAGCATCCGGTCAAAGAGGCCTTGTTCGTAAAAGAACCGCTCGTGCCGCCAGGTATCAAAGTGAATGCCCAAGTCAGCCAGATCGGCCTCGATGTTTTTCAGCATCCGCTCCATTGCCCAGTCGGCGATGGAGTGCGCAGCCTCCCGCTGTTCCATCTCCAGGTATCGGCGGCCTGACTCGGCGGCGAGTTGTTGACCCAGGTCGGTGATGTACTCGCCCAGGTAGCCACCTTCGGGGAATGGAACAGCTTGGCCTAGTGCCTGAGCGTAGCGCGCCCAGATGCTTTCGCCAAACCGGCGCACCTGCGAGCCGGCGTCGTTCACATAGTATTCGCGCTCGACCGCGTAATCTGCCGCTTGCAGGACGCTCGCCAGCGCGTCGCCGATGACGGCATTGCGCGTCGAGCCGATGTGCAGCGGGCCATTCGGGTTGGCGCTGACAAACTCGACCTGCGTGCGGGAGCCTCTGCCCATGTCCACGCTGCCCCAGGCTTCGCCTTGCGCCAGGATCGTTTCGACCTGCGCCGCGAGCCACGCATCCGCCAATGCAAAGTTGATATAGCCGGGCGGAACGGCCTCGGCTTTGCCCAGCAAGTCCGCAGGGGGCAGATGTGCGACGATGCGCTGCGCGATTTCAACCGGCTTCATCTTGGCGAGGCGGGCCAGTCCCATCGAAACGCCGGTCGAATAGTCGCCGTGCGCGGCCACCTTGGGACGCTCGACGGGAATCTCGGTCAGGTCGAACGCCGGCAGACCGCCCGCGGCTTGCGCGGCGCGAATCCCTTGGCGGATGAGCGCGGCAATGTCTTGTCGGATCAACTGGGCCAT
>CAYHAR010000579.1:0-1533 GCA_964354595.1 uncultured Anaerolineae bacterium
TACACTGCCCGCAACACAATTAACCGCCACGGCCTGTTTCCACGCGGCGGAACCGTCGTCGTCGGCGTATCGGGCGGGCCGGATTCGTTGTGCCTGCTGCACGTCCTGCGCGCGCTCGCGCCGGAGTATGGTATCTCGCTCCACGTGGCGCACCTCAACCACCAACTGCGAGACACGGACTCGGATCAAGATGCCGCGTTCGTGGCGCAACTGGCCGCCGAGTGGGACCTGCCCTGCGCCATTGAGGCGCGCGACGTGGCGGCCTATGCAGCGGAAAACCGGCTCGCCATCGAAGAGGCCGCGCGGCAGATGCGCTATGGCTTCCTGGTCGAGGTCGCGCAGCGAGTTGGCAGCGACACCATCGCCGTCGCCCACCACGCCGACGACCAGGCCGAAAGCGTCTTGATGCACGTCATTCGCGGGTCGGGCATTGCCGGTTTGCGCGGAATGCGTCCCGAGTCGCGCGTCGGAGATATGAGACTAGCTGACACTCGACCGCAGACCGCAGACGGCAGACCGCAGACTTCCGACCTCCCGCCCTGCGGGTGTCTGACCTCTGACCTCCGTCTGATTCGACCGCTGCTTTACGTCACTCGCGCCGACATCGAGGCGTACTGCGTGGCGAACAACCTGCATCCGCGTTTTGACGTATCGAACCTCGACCAGACCTATTTTCGCAACTGGCTGCGCCACACCGTCTTGCCGCTGCTGGCGCAACACAACCCTGGCGTGCGCGACGTGCTGTGCCGCACCGCCGAGGTCGCCACCGCTGATTACGAGTTGCTGCACGAGGCGATGGAACGCGCGTGGGCGCAAACCGTGCGAGCTTCTGACGCCCGGCGTGCCATCATCTTTGATCTGGCGGGCTGGCGCGCGCTGCCGCTTTCGCTCAAGCGTGCCATGGTGCGCGAGGCGATTCATCGGCTGCGGCGAGAGCTGCGCAATATCAACTTTGTCCACGTCGAGCGCGCGGTGGACATGGCCGAGCGGGGCGTGGTCGGCGACCGCGCGACGTTGGCCGAGGGGCTGATGCTCACGGTTGGCTACGATTCGTTCACCATCGCCGACGAAGGTCACGAGAAGCCGCTGCCCGACTGGCCGCTGCTCGGGCCTGGCGCGCGCATCGCTGTCAATGTCCCTGGCCTTTGCCAGTTGCCTGGTTCAGATTGGGCATTTGAAACCGACATGAGGACCGTTGAGGAAACGACTCTAGTCGTCACTACGAATCCTGATCCGTGGGCAGCCTACCTCGATGCCGATGCATTCTCCGGCTCGCTCGCGCTTCGCACGCGATTGCCCGGCGACCGCATTGCGCCACAAGGGATGGGCGGACAGACCAAGAAGCTGAACGAGATCATGATCAACGCCAAAATCCTACGCGCCGCCCGTGACCGGATGCCGCTCCTCGTTTGCGACGATTCGCGCATCTTGTGGGCGTGCGGCCTGCGAATTGACGAGAGTGTCCGCGTCACGCCCTCCACGCGGCGCATCTTGCGTTTGCGCTTCGTCCGTCGGGGAATTTAGACAAGGAGA
>CAYHAR010000580.1:0-1530 GCA_964354595.1 uncultured Anaerolineae bacterium
GATGAGGTCGAGGTGTAAATGATTCTTGACGAAATCCAAATCGTCGGCGGGGACAGTCAAAACGGAGCACAGCGTAAAGTTGGCGGTCCACTCTTCATACAGATCGTTGAGCTGCGAGAGATAGTCCGCCGAGATTTCGCGCTCGTACTCGCGTCCGCGCAGCGCAATGCGCCGCTGGAGCGTGGGGACGCTGGCGCGCAGATACACGACCAGGTCGGGCGAGGGCAGGAACATGGTGAGCACTTCGTACAGCTCGCGGTAGCTCTTGTAATCGCGCTCGCCCATGTTGCCCTGCCGATAGAGGTTGCGCGCAAAGACCTCGGCGTCTTCGTACACGCTGCGGTCTTGGACGACCGAGTTGGGATGATCCAGCAGCGCGCGGTGATGGCGCAGCCGCCGCGAAAGGAAAAAGATTTGCGAATGAAAACTCCACTGGCGCATATCCTGGTAAAAGTCGGCCAGGTACGGGTTGTCTTCGACCGCCTCGTAGAACGGCTCCCATCCGAGTTGCCTGGCAAGCATCCCGGTGAGCGTGGACTTGCCCACGCCGATATTGCCTGCGATGGCGATAAAGTGTTTCACCGTTTCAGCTCCTGTGCGATAAAAGCTTCTTCCAGATCCACGCCGGCGGCGTTTGCCAGTTGCATTAACCGCCCCAGGCACGCCGCCAGCGACCAGCGCAAGCTGGCGCTCGACGAATCGCTCTCGCTCAGCGCCGCGCTCAGCGCGCCGAGGCACTGCGTCAATTCGAGAAAGTCTGAAAGCAAATCGGCCGGCTTGCCGCGCGCCTTGTCGGAGACGTGCTGCCAACGCTGCAAGTCGCCCAGGCGGCGGCTGCCTTCTGCCTCGCGCAGCGCGGCGCGCTCGGCCTCGTCCAGCGTCGGCGCAAATTGCGGGAACGACTGCTGATACGTGCCCTCGCCCAACGCCGCCAGGATTCGCTCGCGGACGCTCGCCAGCGCCGCCGGGTCCTGCACAAAATTCAGGTTGTTCGTGTCAATCGCCAGCACCGGCGCTTGCGAGTACGCCGCAAAGAATCCTTCGTAAGCCAGCCGCAGGCTTTCGATGTAGCTGCGATCCATCCCACGCTCGTAGGGCCGGTCGCGCGCGGCGATGCGCGCCATCAGCATGTCCAGGTCGGCGCGCAGGTAGACGACCAAATCAGGCGTAGGGATTTTTTCGGCCAGCGCGCCGTGCAGCTTTTCGTACACGGTCAGTTCGTCGCCCGAAAGATTCAGGTGCGCGAACAGGCTGTCTTTGGCAAAGGTGTAATCGGAAAGCAGCGGGCCGCGCGCCAGAGCTTCCGGGATGGCCTGGTGCTGCTGGCGATAGCGGCTGAGCAGGAAAAAGATTTGCGTCTGAAAAGCGTAGCGGGCGCGGTCGGCGTAAAAGTCGGAAAGGAACGGGTTCTCTTCAAAGACTTCGAGGAGCCCCGTCGCCCGCAACTCGGAGGCCAGCAGCCGCACCAATGTCGTCTTGCCCACGCCAATGACGCCTTCGACGGCGATGTAAGGATGGTCTTGTAGTCGT
>CAYHAR010000581.1:0-1526 GCA_964354595.1 uncultured Anaerolineae bacterium
TGGGCCGCGCCTTGGGCGAGACGATGGCGGTGACAATGGTGATCGGCAACGTCTCTCAGATTTCAGCCTCGCTGCTCAGCCCCGGCTACAGCATGGCGAGTGTGATTGCCAACGAGTGGGGCGAAAGCCGGACGCCAATGTACGCCAGCGCCTTGATCGAAATCGGTTTGTTGCTGTTCGTCACGAGCCTGTTGCTCAACATTGTCGCGCGCTTGCTGGTGTGGAGCGTTTCGCGCAGAAACCCGGAGCAACGCGCATGAGCACACCCGCTGCTAGACGCTGGACTGGAGCCGCCGCTCGCGAGCGCAAACGGCGGCTGGTCAATATCCTCATGCTCGGCCTCACGGGCCTGGCCACCTTGCTCGCGCTGGTCCCACTGGCGTGGATACTGGCCGAGGTCGTGGCGCGCGGATCAAGCGCGCTGAGCGTCGAGTTCCTGACGCAAACCTTCAAGCCGACGAGCCTGGGCGGCGGCGGGATCTGGCACGCCATAGTGGGCACGGCGATTTTGGTGGGGCTGGCCTCGCTCTTGGCCGTGCCCATTGGCATCCTGGCGGCGTTTTACGTGGTGGCGCATCCCAACTCTGCGATGGGCCTGGCGGTGCGCTTTGGCACCGACGTGCTGTCGGGCTTGCCTTCGATTGTCGTCGGATTGTTCATCTACACCGTCCTGGTAATCGAGCGCGGCTATTCCGCTTGGGCGGGCAGCCTGGCTCTGGCCATCTTGATGTTGCCCGTCGTCACGCGCACGACCGAAGAGATGCTCAAGCTGACGCCCCAGTCCTTGCGGGAGGCGTCGCTGGGCCTGGGCGCGCCGGAATGGAAGACCACGTTTTCGGTCATGTTGCCGGCCGCCTTGACGGGCGTCGTGACCGGGCTGATGCTGGCAGTGGCGCGCGTATCTGGGGAGACAGCGCCGCTGCTCTTTACCGCGTTGGGCAGCAACAATGTGTCTGTGGCGCTGGACAAGCCGATGGCCTCGCTGCCGTTGACGTTGTTCAAGTACGCCGTGGACCCCAGCAAAACTCGCAACGCGCAGGCGTGGGCGATTGCGCTGGTCATTGTGGCGCTGGTCTTGTTTTTGAACATTGGCGCGCGCCTCCTTGCCATGTGGCGCTCCAGGATGATGCGCTAGGAGACGGGGGATGGGTCAGTCGGTGTTTGTCACATTGCCGGTTGGTGTAGCGGCGCCTCCCTTATCTGTCGCCTCAACCGCCGTCCTCGGCGCGGCGATGAAACTCCTCAAGCTGTCTGAATCTCTCGTTGATTTCCATGTTCGTCACCGGCCCGCTGCGCCTCTAGTTACCACACTCCGGCCGCACCACCAACCTCAAACTGCTTCAACGCCGGAGCAGCCGGCGCGGCGAGGGGCGTTCCGGCCGCACGGCGGCGGCGGGTCCTTCATTGCCGTGCGTGTCGACAGCCGCGACGAAATATTCGTAGGCCTGATCCGGGCTGCCGCGCTCGTCGCGATAGCTGAAAATCCGGACCAGCTCCGGGGTAAGCAGCTCTTTGGCCGCGCCCCC
>CAYHAR010000582.1:0-1509 GCA_964354595.1 uncultured Anaerolineae bacterium
CCGTTGACGGCAGCTTCCATCGCCGCCGAAGCAGGCGTGGACGATTTCCTGGCGCAGGCCACACCCGAAACCAAGCTCAAGCTCATCCGTGAGCATCAGGCGGGCGGGCGGCTGGTCGCGATGACGGGCGACGGCACGAACGACGCGCCCGCATTGGCGCAGGCCGATGTGGCAGTGGCCATGAACACGGGCACGCAGGCCGCCAAAGAGGCGGGCAACATGGTGGACCTGGACAGCAACCCGACCAAGCTGATCGAAGTCGTCGAGATCGGCAAGCAACTGCTGATGACGCGCGGCGCGCTGACGACATTCAGCATTGCCAACGACGTGAGCAAATACTTTGCTATCATCCCGGCCGCTTTCGCCAGCACGTATCCGGCGATGAAGGCGCTCAACATCATGGGGCTGGCAACACCCCACAGCGCGATCCTCTCGGCGGTGATCTTTAACGCGCTGATCATCGTTGCGCTCATTCCGCTCGCACTGCGCGGCGTGCGCTATCGCCCCATCGGCGCAGCGGCGCTGCTACGCGAGAACCTGCTCGTCTACGGTGCAGGCGGGCTGATTGCGCCGTTCATCGGAATCAAGCTGATTGACCTGCTCCTGGTGGCGTTACACCTGGTCTAAAAGTCTTTGAAGGAGGCGTCCCATGAAAAGTCGGTTGTCTTTTTCGGTTGAAATGTTCTCTCAATGCGCGCTGGCCGTGTTGACGGTGGCGGCTACCACGATCGTGTTACTCCTCATCGGGCGTGACACACTCGGCGAAGCCGTCATTGCCTTGCTGTACCTGGTGCCCATCGGGTGGAGCGCCAGCCGGTGGGGACAGGGGCCTGGCATGTGTGCGGCGCTGGCTGCCGCGCTGACCTTTGATTTCTTTTTCATTCCGCCGTTTTTCACGTTTGCAGTGGGCCGGCTGGAAGGCTGGTTGGTGCTGGTGATCTTTCTGGCCGTGGCCATCGTGGTGGTGGGCCGCATCCAATCCGGTCTGTCTAAAGCGCGGGCCAGCGAGCGTGAAGCCATTTTCATGTACGAACTGAGCGCGGCTCTCGCCGGTCTGCGCACACAGACAGCCGTCGCTCACATCCTGGCCCGGCAGCTTCAGCAGATGTTTCAGGCCTCGCTGGTGAAAGTGGTCATCCATCCGGAAGGGCAGTTGCCGGACATTGTCGTCAGCGAGCCACGCGATGGCGTGGGGAAAGGCCGGCCTGATCGCGTCCTTCCAATCTTGAATGCATGGGGACTGGTCGGCGAGATCAAGTTGTGGCGCGGCTATGGGGAACTGCCGCCAGAATCGAGTCGCCTGCTTCAGAATTTTGCATCGCAGACCGCGCAATCGCTCGAGCGCACGCGGCTGGCCGAAGCTGAAGATCGCGTAAAGGCTCTGACGCCAGCCCCGAGTGTGAAATAAAGGTTGGATATGTTGACTCTACTTAGACCCGCCATTGTCTTGTTTGCGCTGCTGGCGGTCATCACCGGGCTGATCTATCCATTCGTCATCACGGGTGTGGC
>CAYHAR010000583.1:0-1504 GCA_964354595.1 uncultured Anaerolineae bacterium
ATTGGCCTCGCCCATCAAATGCTGCAAAAACGATTCGAGTCATTCCTGAGAGGCGCACTGCAATTGAGCGACGAGCTTGCCGCAGACATTGTCAAGCGAGGCTGGGGAGTAGCGGGAATCAGGCAAGGCAATACCATCATCGCCACCAAGATTCCCAAGAGCGAGTACCTGATGGAGTACATGGAAGAAACCGACCCAGAAAAGAAACGACAACTCTATTGCCACTGCCCGCGCATCAGAGACGTTCTCAAGACCTCCGAGACGCTCTCGCCAACGTATTGCTATTGTGGCGCAGGTTTCTACCGGGGTATTTGGGAAGAAATCTTGCAACGCCCGGTCGAGATCGAGGTGTTGGAAACCGTGCTCAAAGGGGATCAAGTGTGCAGATTTGCCATTCACCTGCCGTAGGGGCGACCCTAACTCCCTCTTTAGGGGGTATGGTCGCCCCGGCGGGGCAGCCTCCCCGTTTTTTCTCTGCGCGTTACGACCTCAAAAGATTCGACAGCACGAATCCAACATTCGCTGGCCGCTCGGCCAGACGGCGCATAAAATATGGATACCACTCTGTTCCATAAGGCACGTATACGCGCATCCTGTACCCTTCGGCAGCGAGTTGTTGCTGTAGATCCCGCCTGATCCCAAAAAGCATCTGAAATTCAAAAGCATCCTTCGAGATATTGCGCTCGGCTACGAACGACTTGGTCGCCGCAATCATCTTGACGTCGTGCGTCGCCATCGCCAGGCGCGCGCCCTTGGCGCGCGCCTCATCGCCGAGCATGAACCGCATCAGCTTGACCATGTTGGCGTCCACGTCGGCCTTGCGCGGAAAGGCAAGGGTGGGCGGCTCTTGGTACGCGCCTTTGCACAGGCGGATGGTGGCAATACCCTCGTCCACCAATTGCTTGACGTCGTTTTCGGTGCGATACAGGTAAGCCTGCAAGACAATCCCGACGTTCGAATGTTGCTGGCGCACATCGCGGTACACCGCCAGCGTCCGGTCGGTATGCGGCGAGCCTTCCATGTCAATCCGAACGAACGCGCCCACCTGGGCCGCCTTTTCGGCGACGGATGACACCAGCTCGCGGCACAGCTCTCCGCTCACGTCCAGCCCGAATTGCGTCAGCTTGATCGAAACGTGCGCTGCTGCGCGGTTGGCGCGAATCAACTCTAGCGCATACACATAGTCATCCCGGGCTTGGCGAGCGTCCGCCTCGGTGTGAACGTCTTCACCCAGGTGATCCAGCGTTGCCAGGATGCCGCGCCGATCGAGCTGGCGAATGACCTCGATGGTTTCCTCGGCGGTATCGCCGGCCACAAAGCGGCGGCTGGCCCGGCGAGTGATCCCCAGCGCCAGAATCAGGTGGCGCAGCCAGCGTTGGCGAGAGAGATAAATAAAAAAGGAACGCAGCATGGACATTGCCTCCCTTGGGTTAACTAGTCAGTTCAATTCTACCACAAATTTTGGACTGCCCAGCGCGGGAGACGCGCGCTGAACCCGTAACCC
>CAYHAR010000584.1:0-1504 GCA_964354595.1 uncultured Anaerolineae bacterium
TCGCCACAACGTCGTATTGCTCGACAATCTCTTGCGCCACCTCGGCAGCCGGGCGCGTGGCGCTGATTTCAACCACGGCCAGGAACAGCATCCACCACAACAGCCGCTCAAAGGCCTCCTTATTAAACCACAAAATGCCCTGATAGCGATTCACGTGTAAAAGCTGCTGGATTTCTGCGTCTTGCAACGCAGCTTGCAGCACCCTGTACGCTCGCTCTTGCTTGGCTTTGTCTCTTTGTCTCCCTGTCCCCTTGTCTCCTAGTCTTCCTTCCTCGAACCAGCGTTGATGTGCGGTGAGCGACTTGATCACCGCCACATCCCACCAGGCGGCGGCCTCGTCCAACCCCAGGTCTTGCAGCACACCCGCAATGATTTTGCCCAATAGCCATTCGTCCATCCAACTGCGGCTCTGTTGTTCAAAGCCTGTCTCGTGGACAAGCTTGCCCAGCGAATGGACAAAGCACCAGCCCAACATGCTGCTCCAGGTGGAAGCGTCGTCGTCCAGGTTGGCCGTTAGATATCTTGCCGCCGATGCGTATTTGCGTGAGCGGGGTAGGGGGAAGCGACCCGCTTCGCGCAGGACAGGCAGTCGCAAGATGCTCTCTATCTCCCGACGAATCTCTTGAGCAATGGCAACTTGGTCTCCCGCACCCAGAGTAAGCTGCTTGATTTCGCGGAGCAGGCGAACTGTTTTTTGTTCAACCTCGTCCATCAGCGCTGTGTCGAGTTGCGTATCGGGTGTGGTCACACGCGCCGCCATGAGCCGGCGGAACATTTCGGCGTTGACCAATTCCTTGAACGCTTCGTGGATGGGCTGCAAAAAGACCTCTTGGAGCGCCTCGTCAATGTTGGGCACGCCGCGCCCGTCCAGGTACGCCGTCAGATGGGCGTACTGGCGCCACTCTTTATCTTGCACCTCGCGCCAGTCCAAAAAGACATGATGCCGGTACGCATCCAGCTCGACGTACAACCCTTTGTCGAACAGTTGCTTGTTGTTCCGAATGTATTCCAGGCCGGTGACGTGATCGCGGAAAATGCAAAAAGAGTTTTCGGACGCAGATAGTCCCAGCCCCTCACCCAAATTCTTTTGCGTCAGTTTGCGGTCGCCATCTTGCCCTGTCTTGGCCGAATAAGCGACCGAAGTCTTGATCCAGCCCCGGGCGCTGGCGTACTTGTTGTGATAGATGACCAGCGCCCGTTCATCACCCACGCGGTTCGAATACGCAAACACGTCCTCGTTGACGTGGCCTTCGGGAGCGTAAAAGTCATAGAGTAAAAAGTTTTCGACGCCCGCGAACAGGTAGCGGCGATGCAACAACGGAAAAATCTCTCGCTCGTGGCGTTCGACAAGATGGCCGTCCGGCTGCTCGTCCCAATAGGCGCGGCGATATTCCATCCCATACTTTTCAGTGAATCCCTCGACCTGGCCGTGCCCGAACATGGGCAGGCCGGGCATGGTCGCCATCATCACGCAGATGCCGAAATACTTGTCGCCCTTGCCGAA
>CAYHAR010000585.1:0-1503 GCA_964354595.1 uncultured Anaerolineae bacterium
CAGGTGCGTTCGCTGCTTCTGGGCATCCACACGCGCTTTGCCCGCGCTCCACAGCACCGAGATCCGATCGGTGAACGCCTCAGACCTGGCTGTTGCCACACGCCGTGATACGGCCAAGCCCGCCGTCTGGGCTTGACGATGTGGACGATAGGACAGCATAAAGGTTTGCCAGCGCCAACCGGGTATGATTTGTGATACAATAGCGCGCAACGTGCATCGGAGGCAAGTTCATGTCCATCATCACCGTGCGCGATCTGCGCAAGACCTTCCAGACCAAGCGCAAGCAGCCCGGCCTCGTGGGCAGCCTGAGGGCCATAGTCAAGCCAGACCTGCAAACCGTCGAGGCGGTCAAGGACATTAGCTTTGAGCTAGAGCCAGGCGAGCTGCTCGCGTTCATCGGCCCGAACGGCGCGGGCAAGTCCACCACGATCAAGATGCTGACCGGCATCCTGTACCCGACGAGCGGGCAGGCGAGTGTCCTGGGCTTGACGCCGTGGAAGGATCGCCGCAAGCTGGCCTACCGTATCGGCAGCGTGTTTGGACAAAAGCCGCAACTGTGGTATCACCTGCCGCCCGCCGACACGTTCCATCTGTTCGCCCGCATTTACGAGCTGGACGACCGGGCGTTCCGGGAACGCATGAACTGGCTCGTCGAGGCGTTCGAGATTCGAGATTTGCTCACCACGCCCGTCCGCAAGCTGAGCCTGGGCCAGCGGATGAAGTGCGAGATCGCCGCCTCGCTCTTGCATCGCCCGCAGGTCATCTTTTTGGACGAGCCGACGATCGGGCTGGACGTAGTCGCCAAGCAGCAAATCCGCGATACGATCAAGGCTTTGCACGAGCGCGATGGCGTGACGATTTTCCTCACCAGCCACGACGCGGGCGACATTGAAAGCCTGTGCAAGCGCGTCATCGTCGTCAACTATGGTCAGGTGATCTATGACGACCGCGTGTCTGCGCTCAAGCGGCGTTACCTCACGCGCAAAGTAGTGAGCGTCCGCTTTGCCGAGCGATTGGAGAATGGCTTTCAGCTTGCCGGCGTGGAGGTGCTCAAGGTGGGCGATTACGGCGTCAAGCTGCAATTCGACGCGCGGGCAACGCCCGTGGAAAGCGTGCTGCAACGCTTGATGGACGCGCACTCGGTGGTGGATATTACGGTGAACGATCCGCCGATGGAAGAGATCATTCGCAGCATTTACAAAGCGCCGCCGGAGAGTGTGGAGAGTGGAGAGTAGAGCGAGGAGAGAAGAGCGTATAGCGCGGAGAGGGCAAAACGGAACACGCACGCGAAGCGCGGGGTATCACCATGTTACGCCGACTGCAACTGAATACAGCCAAATACGGCGCCATCGCGCAAATCAATTTGCAAAACAGCCTGGCCTACGCGGGTGAGCTGGCGAACCGCAGCCTGTTCATGGTCGTCATCCTGTACGTGTTCGTCCAGCTGTGGCGGGCCACCTATAGCGCGGTGGGCGCGGCCACGATTGCCGGTCTCTCGTTCGC
>CAYHAR010000586.1:0-1503 GCA_964354595.1 uncultured Anaerolineae bacterium
CCTGTGGCCTTGAGGTGATTCGTCAGGTGGCGGGCCACGACCTCGGTGCGGGTGAGCAGCGAGATCAGCCGCTCGAACTCTTTGGTGCCATACAACCCGGGCGGCACCTCGCGCCCAAAGCGATCCAGCACGCCGGGGTCAATCTGCAAGCCGTGCGTGTCCACATCCAGCATCACGCGCTGGACGCGATACGGCGCCAGGAAACCATCTTCAATGCCTTGCTTGAGGCTGTAGGTATAGATCGGCTCGCCAAAATAGTTGTAGGTGTCTGTGTTGTCGTCGCGCTTGGGCGTGGCCGTCATCCCGATCTGCTGAGCGGGAATAAAGTATTCCAGAATCTCGCGCCAGGTGCTTTCCTCACGCGCGCTGCCGCGATGGCACTCGTCCACGAAAATCTTGTCGAAAAAGTCGGGCGGGTACTGCATGTAGAGCGGGCGGCCATCCGGGCCGGGCGCGGTCAACGCCTGGTACAGCGCAAAATACACCTCGCGGCTCTTGACCGCCTCGCCCTGAATCTTGTGCAGCGCCTCGCCCAGCGGACTGAAGGTGAGGTCTTTGGCCTGATCCACCAAAAAGTTGCGGTCAGCCAGATACAAGACGCGCTTGGCGCGCCTGGCCCTGAGCAAGCGCCAGACGATTTGAAAAGCGACGAACGTCTTGCCGGTGCCGGTTGCCATCGTAATGAGGATGCGCGACTGGCCCCGGATGGCGGCTTCCACCGCGCGGTTGATGGCGATCTCTTGATAGTAGCGTGGGATCTTGCCGCCGATCTGCTCAAAGTACGCGGTCAGCGCATCGGAGGCGTCTTGTTCGTCGGTCAATTGCAGCTTGCCGCGCAATCGCGCCCACAGCTCATCCGGCGAGGGGAACTCGGTCAGGTCGCGCTCCTGCCCGGTGATATAGTCGTGCTCGACAATGCCCTGGCCGTTGGTGGAATAGGCAAACTGCACGCCGAGCATCTGCGCGTAATTCATCGCCTGCTGCAAACCCTCGGCGGGGTGTTTGTACTCGGCTTTGGCTTCGACGACCGCAACCGGATAGTGTTTGCGGAGGTACAGGATATAGTCGGGCCGCAGGCTTTCTTTCCGAGTGTGCTTGCGCCCCAGAGGCACGATGCGCCCTGGCGCAATCACATGTTGCTCGCCAATGAGGTCGTCTATCCAACCTGCGGCGTGGAGCTTGGGAACGACGGTGGTGCGACAGGTATCGGCTTCGGACATTGGTCGCTCTCCTGCAATGTGCGGCGAATGTGACCCGGCCGCCGAGGCGCAGTCAGACGGTTGCTCTTTGCCTTGACGCAAAACGGGCCGCCTGCGCTTCGCTTTGGGTGTGACGCAAGCGGCCGGCTGTGCTACACCCTGCTCGTCAGCCGCCCGCGTCGGTTGACCGTCGCCCCAGGTGCTCTAACACCGAGGGGCGCTTTCATTCTACACTGGCCTCAACTCCTGTAGTCCCTGACCAGCACCGTGGGGCCCCTTTATTTTACATCACCCCCCACAGAAC